>DATMTH010000103.1:0-31763 GCA_035564915.1 Rhodanobacter sp. | reverse complement strand
TACCAGCAGGCGCGCACGCAATTCCGCATCAATCTCGTTGGCCATTTCCGGGTGCTCGCGCAGGTACTGGCGCACGTTCTCCTTGCCCTGACCGATGCGGTCGCCCTTGTAGCTGTACCAGGCGCCGGACTTGTCGATCAGATTCTCGGCCACACCCAGCTCGATGATCTCGCCTTCGCGCGAAGTACCTTCGCCATACAGGATTTCGAACTCGCACTTGCGGAACGGCGGCGCCACCTTGTTCTTGACGACCTTGACGCGGGTCTCCGAACCGATGATCTCCTCGCCCTTCTTCACCGCGCCGATGCGACGGATGTCCAGCCGTACCGAGGCGTAGAACTTCAGCGCGTTGCCGCCGGTGGTGGTTTCCGGGCTGCCGAACATCACGCCGATCTTCATGCGGATCTGGTTGATGAAGATCACCAGGGTGCCGGACTTCTTGATATTGGCGGTGAGCTTGCGCAATGCCTGGCTCATCAGGCGGGCATGCAGGCCGACGTGGGAGTCGCCCATCTCGCCTTCGATTTCGGCCTTCGGCGTCAGCGCTGCGACCGAGTCGACCACCACCATGTCCACCGCGCCGGAGCGCACCAGCATGTCGGCGATTTCCAGCGCCTGCTCGCCGGTATCCGGCTGCGAAACCAGCAGGTCATCGACCTTGACGCCCAGCTTCTCGGCATAGGTCGGGTCGAGCGCATGCTCGGCGTCGATGAAGGCCGCGGTGCCGCCGGCGCGCTGGCAGCTGGCGATCGCCTGCAAGGTCATGGTGGTCTTGCCGGAGGATTCCGGGCCGTAGATCTCGACCACGCGACCGCGCGGCAGGCCGCCGACGCCCAGCGCGATGTCCAGACCCAGCGAACCGGTGGAGATCGTCTCGATCGCCTCGTTGACGCGATCGCCCATGCGCATGACGGCACCCTTGCCGAACTGCTTTTCGATCTGGCCGAGGGCGGAAGTGAGCGCCTTGCGCTTGTTGTCATCCATCGTCTTGTATCCGGTTGGGCTGTGAATGGGGAGCATGATGCCCGGGGGCAATCTCACGGGCTGCGATCAGCCAGCACGATCACCGGACGTCGCAGTCGACACGGTTAGTATCCCATACCGGTCAAGTCGATCTGACGGCAGATCCCGTTTCATTCTGTCAGCGCTTTGCGCAGGCCAATGAGCGCCGCCGCCACGGTTTGTCGGCGCACCGCCTCGCGATCACCGGAAAAATGGAACAATTGCGCATGGCCGTAGCCGCCACGGCGCTTCCAGCCAATCCAGACGGTGCCGACCGGCTTGTCCGGGGTGCCGCCGGACGGTCCGGCGATTCCGGTGACCGCCACTGCCACCCCCGCGCCGAACCGCGCCAGTGCACCGGAAACCATCTCCAGCACAGTCTCTTCGCTGACAGCGCCGGCATGCTCCAGTGTGCGCGGGTTGACCCCGAGCAGGGCCTCCTTGGCCTCGTAGCTGTAGGTCACCACGCCGGCGTCGAACCAGGCCGAACTGCCCGGCAGGTCGGTCAGCGTCTTGGCAATCCAGCCGCCGCTGCAAGACTCCGCCGTCACCAGCATCAAGCGGCAACGTTGCACCTCGACAGCAACCTCGCCAGCCAGCGTCAGTAACTCGGCATCGGTAGGAACAGACAACAACTCCATGCGAGACTCCCATACTTGGAATGCACTTTGCGCCACGCGCAGAGGCACCGTTCTACCCGTTCTGCGCGACCACGCCAAGACTTGCATTGCATGAGCAAAGACGATCTCACCCAGCACACTCCATTCATGCGCCAGTACCTTTCGGCCAAGGCCGAGCACCCGGAGGTTCTGCTGTTCTTCCGCATGGGCGACTTCTACGAGTTGTTCTACGACGACGCACGCAAGGCGGCGCGGTTGCTCGATATCACGCTGACCCAGCGCGGGCAATCGGCCGGCGCGCCGATTCCGATGGCCGGCGTGCCGTATCACGCGGCCGAAAATTACCTGGCGCGGCTGGTGCGGCTGGGCGAGTCGGTGGCGATCTGCGAGCAGATCGGCGATCCGGCGCTGGCCAAGGGTATCGTCGAGCGCAAGGTGGTGCGCATCATCACGCCCGGCACGGTGACCGATGCCGCGCTGCTGGAAGATCGTCGCGACAACCTGTTGCTGGCCATCGCCGCCGGCCCGAACGCAAGCTATGGCCTGGCCTGGGTCGACCTGTCCAGCGGCCGCTTCCTGCTCAGCGAAGTGCCCGGCGCCGAAGCGCTGGCGGCCGAACTGGCGCGCCTGCAACCTGCGGAAACGCTGGTTGGTGAAGATGTGGCATGGCCGAAGCTGGTCAGTGGCCTGCCCGGCCTGCGCAAGCGGGCGCCGTGGCATTTCGATGCCGATGCCGCCCGACGCGAGCTCAACCGATTCTTCGGCACGCATGACCTCGGCGGCTTTGGCGTCGACGGCATGCCGCTGGCGATCGCCGCGGCCGGCTGCCTGCTCGGCTACGTCGAGGAAACCCAGAAAAGCGCGTTGCCCCACCTCACCGGCATGGCAGTGGAAAGCGCCAGCGAGACCATCGCGCTGGATGCCGCCACCCGGCGCAATCTGGAGCTGGACACTCATCCGAGTGGGCGCACCGAGCACAGCCTGCTGGGCGTGCTCGACGAAACGGTGACGCCGATGGGTGCGCGAGCACTGCGCCGCTGGCTGACCCGCCCGCTGCGTTCGCGCCCCGTACTTCGCCGTCGGCATCAGGCAATCGGCATGCTGATCGATCATCGCAGCCATGAAAGTCTGCGCGAGCAGTTGCGCGGCATCGGTGACCTCGAGCGCATCCTCGCCCGCGTGGCGCTGCGTTCGGCCCGTCCGCGCGATCTCTCCACGCTCCGTGACGGATTGGCGGCCGCGCCGATACTGCGCGAAAAGATCGCGACGCTGGACAGCCCGCTGCTGCATACCCTGGTGGAAAGCATCGGTGACCATGCCGAGACGGCGGCCTTGCTCGCCCGCGCCGTGGTCACCCAGCCACCCGTACTGCAACGCGATGGCGGCGTGATCGCCGACGGCCATGACGCCGAACTCGATGAACTGCGCCGGCTGTCCACCCATGCCGACCAGTATCTGGTCGAGCTGGAGGAGCGCGAGAAGGCCGCCAGCGGCATCAGCACGCTCAAGGTCGGCTACAACCGCGTGCACGGCTACTACATCGAGATCAGCAAGGCGCAATCGGACAAGGCACCCACGCACTACACGCGCCGGCAGACCACCAAGAACGCCGAACGCTACATCACCGAAGAACTGAAGAACTTCGAGGACAAGGTGCTGTCGGCGAAGGAACGCTCGCTGATGCGCGAGCGCGCGCTGTACGAAGGCTTGCTCGACACATTGACCGAAAAGCTCGAACCGCTGAAGACCGCGGCCAGCGCGATCGCCGCACTCGACGTGCTTGCCAACCTGGCCGAACGCGCCGAAGCACTGGACTGGAGCGCGCCGGAACTCACCGACGAACCGGGCATCGCGATCGAGCGCGGTCGCCATCCGGTAGTGGAGAAAGTTCGCGACGAACCGTTCGAACCCAACGATTTGAAGCTCGACGACAGCCGCCGCATGCTGGTGATCACCGGCCCGAACATGGGCGGCAAATCCACCTACATGCGCCAGAACGCGCTGATCGTGCTGCTCGCCCACATCGGCAGCTACGTGCCGGCCAGCCGCGCGGTGATCGGCCCGATCGACCGCATCTTCACCCGCATCGGCGCTGGCGACGACCTGTCACGCGGCCAGTCCACCTTCATGGTGGAAATGAGCGAGACGGCCAACATCCTGCACAACGCCACTGCCGACAGCCTGGTACTGATGGACGAAGTGGGCCGTGGCACCAGCACCTACGACGGCCTGTCGCTGGCACGCGCGGCGGCCGTGCATCTGGCGCGGCACTGCCGCGCCTACACATTGTTCGCCACTCATTATTTCGAACTGACCGAACTGGCCGGCGAATTCCCGTCGATCGCCAACGTGCATCTGGACGCGGTCGAGATTCATGACAAACAGCGCGGCGAGCAACTGGTATTCATGCACGCGGTAAAGGATGGCCCCGCCAATCGCAGTTTCGGCCTGCAGGTGGCCGCGCTGGCCGGCCTGCCGAAATCGGTGATCGCCGATGCCCGACGCACCCTCGCCGAGCTGGAGCGCGGCATGCATCAGCACGCCAGTACGCCGGCACGCACGGCCGAGCCGTCGCCGCAGATGGGACTGTTTGCGCCGGCCCAGCCATCCGCTACCGAGCGTGCAGTGGATGAGCTTGATCCTGACGCACTGACACCGCGCGAAGCACTGGAAGCGATCTACCGACTGAAATCCTTGAGTTGAATCCGGTGGCGCGTGAACGGTTGGAGCGGCTTCAGCCGCGATGCTTCTGCTCTGCACCTTGCCGAGATCAAGGGCATCGCGGCTGAAGCCGCTCCAGCAACAGCTCCTGCAACCTCGGCAAAGCGGCCGTGCAATCTGCCAACGGCCCCACACCAGGGGATGGCAGTCAGGCTGCCTTGTCGAGCCGCGCCGCGTCCAGCGCCTGACTCAAATCGGCCCACAGATCGTCGACATGCTCGATGCCGACCGACAGCCGCAACAGGCCCGGCGTGATGCCGTGCTCGGCTTGGGTGGCGGTATCGACGACGCGATGGGTGAGCCCGGCCGGATGCTGGATCAGGGTATCGACCGAGCCCAGACTCACCGCCGGCGTGGTCAGCTTCACCGCCGCCATCAGCATGCTCGCGGCCGCGTGACCGCCATGCACCTCGAATGCCATCAGGCTGCCCGGCCCATTCATCTGCGTGTCGACCAGATGCGCATTCGCCACCGTGCCCAGCCCGGGATAGCAGACCTTCGCCACGGCCGGATGCGCGGCCAGCAACTTCGACAACCTGCGCGCGTTGTCCTGTGCCTTCAGCACGCGCAGCGACAGCGTCTGCAACCCGCGATGCAGCAGATAGGCGCCCAGCGGATGCAGCAGGCCACCGGTAGCCGCGCGCACCTGGCGCAACGCCGCCGCCCAATCGGCGTTGCAGGCGACCACGCCGGCAATCACATCGCCATGGCCACCGAGGAACTTGGTGGCGCTGTGCAGCACGAGGCTGGCGCCGAGCGACGCCGGCTGTTGCAGCACCGGGGTGGCAAAGGTGGAATCCACCAGCACCGGCACCGCACCCGCGGCCTTCACCACGGCAGCGATGTCGATCAGGTCCAGGGTCGGGTTCGCCGGCGTCTCGATGATCACCAGCGCCGTATCGGCATGGATCGCATCGGCCACGTCGTTCGGTTCGACCCAGCGCGTGGTGATGCCGAGCAAGCCCGAATCCAGCAGGTGATCGTTGGTGCCGTACAGCGGTCGCACCGCCAGTACATGCTTGCCGCGCTGGCCGGCGGCGAGCAGGCAGGCCGACATAGCCGCCATGCCCGAACCGAACGCCACCGCATCGGTGGTGCCTTCCAACTGCGCCAGCGCGTTCTCGAAACGGGCCACCGTGGGATTGTGCAGCCGAGCGTAGATCGGATTGGCCGCACTGGCCGCACCGCCCACCAGCGCATCGAAACTGGCGGTTCCCTCGGCGAGATCCCGCACCGGATAGGTGGTCGACAGATCCAGTGGCGGCGCATGCACGCCCAGCTCGCCGAAATCTTCACGGCCAGCGTGCACACCCATGGTTTCAAGACGCGGCATGAGTCCAGCTCCATTCGACAGAATGGCCCCATACTAGAATCATCAAGCATCCATAAGTCATGGGTCGAATTTAATTTCGCAAAAGGTGGATTACATGTCTCCAGATCGAATCGACTTCGCGATATTGCGCGAATTGCGGAAGAACGCGCGGTTACCCAACAAGACGTTGGCCGAACGCGTCGGCGTGGCACCCTCGACCGCGCTGGAACGGGTACGTCGCCTGCGCGAGAGCGGTGCGATCAGTGGCTATCATGCGGAAATCGCCCCGGCTGCCGTGGGTATCGGCTTGCAGGCGATGATCAGCGTGCGGCTGACGCGCCATTCGCGCGAGGACCTGGATGCGTTCCACGCCTACCTGTTGACCTTGCGCGAAGTGCTGGCCTTCTATCACGTGGCGGGAGCCAACGACTACCTGCTGCATGTGGCAGTGGCCGACAGCGATCATCTGCGTGATTTCGCGCTGGATGCGTTCACCACCCGCGCGGAAGTGGCGCACATCGAAACCAGCTTGATCTTCACGTTCCGCCGCAATCCCGACCTGGCGATCTACCGCCAGGAGGACCCGGCCTGACCGCAGCCCCGGAATTCTCCCGGCCACGGCAACCATTCCGGGCAGCGCCAGCCCATGCACCGCCTCACTTCAATCAGGCCGGGCCACGCGCCGCCTGCAGCAAGGTCGATGACTCCGCGGCGGAAAGCAAATCCGCATCGGGCATCGCGATATCGGGGATCGCATCCAGCGCGTCGCCGGGCAGCATCGGCGGCATGTCGGCCGCGGCAACCGATGCCTCGCGCGGCACCAGTCGACCCGACGCCACCAGATGACCGATGCGCTCATATACATCGTCGCGATCAAACGGCTTCTTCATGAAGTCATCCGCACCATAACGCTGCAGATAGAACTGCTCGGTGGCCTGCTGGTTGCCGCTGATCATGATGATCGGCATGTGGCAGGTCAGCGGGTCATGACGCAACTTGCGCAGCACGCTGAAACCGTTCATTCCCGGCATCACCACGTCGAGGAAGATCAGTGCCGGCAGCTCGTTGCGTGCCAATTCGATCGCACTGGCACCATCGGTTGCCTTGAGCACCTGGTAGCCAGCCTGGCCGAGCATCTTGCCAAGCACGGCGCAAATCGTGGGAGAGTCGTCAACGACCAGCATGCGCGCGCCGGTGACTGTTTGTGCATGCTGGGCCTCGGCCGCATGCGAACCGAGCAGGCGCTTGATGAAGCCGATACCGCCGATGCGTGTCATTCCGTCCATGCCAGCTCTCCGGGTCGCGGCGAGAGCACGATCAGCGTGCCCGCCATGAAGGTGCAAGCATCCTCGCGCAGTCGGCATCGACATTATGCGACGTACTGCTCAACATGAACTTTTCATTGCAAGCTCTTGATCTCGCGCAAAAGCTTTCGCGCATGCTTGTCAGGGCGTCGTGCCGGATGATCAAACGCCGCCCCGCTCAACCGGCGCTGCTCGCGTTCGGATTCGCGAACCTCACGGCTGGCCTCGGTTTCGCGAAACAGCAACTGCGCCTCGCTGGCCGGACCGCGTCGCGAGGACAGCGCAAGCACGCACACTTCCATGCGCTGCTCACCGCGCGTGATGCGCACTCGATCATCGACGCGCAACGACCGGGCCGCCTTGCAGGCAGCGTCGTTGACTTCGACCTTGCCGCCTTCGACGGCCTGCTTTGCCAGGCTGCGGGTCTTGAAAAAACGTGCGGCCCAAAGCCACACGTCAAGCCGTACTTCAGCCGCAGGTTTTTCGGAGTGTCCTGTCATGGATGACATCCATCGCCTGAATGATCGGGAGGAAAGTGCCGCGGCGCCATGGCCGGCGGGAGGCTCGGCGCGGTCCCATCGTGCATGGCGAGTCCTGCATGCAACCGGCTCGACGAAATCATCGACATGGCGTGGGCAAATGGCGCAGCGCAGCCGAAACGACGAGTGTCCCTCCGGTATCCGGCAATGCTTGAGCGCTGACCGGCGCGAATCGGGTGGAACTCAACTTTCTCCGGCCGGCAGCTGATCCTGCGGGTCGGGCATCGCCACATCCGGAATCGTCGAATGGTCTGTCTCATCCTGCTCGGACGGCGACACCCTCTCCTGCGGAAGCCGTTCGCGCACCAGCAGCCGGCCGGTGTGCGTCAGGTGCTGGATGCGCGCAAAGACCTCGCTGCGGCCGAACGGCTTCTTCATGAAGTCGTCGGCACCGAAGCGCTGCACGTAGAACTGCTCGGTCGCCTGCAGGTTGCCGCTGATCATCACGATCGGAATATCGTGGGTGAGCTCCTCGCGGCGCAGTGCGCGCAACACCGCAAAACCATTCATGCCGGGCATCACGATATCCAGAAAAATCAGGTCGGGAAGCTCGGTGCAGGCCATCTCGATCGCCGTTTCGCCGTCGGCGGCCTTCAGCACCACATGCCCATCCTGGCTCAGCATCTTGCCGAGCACGGCGCGAATGGTCGACGAGTCGTCCACCACCAGCACGCGCATGTTGCTCGGTATGCCGCTGCGCGGCACTGCCCGGCGCTCGCCGTGCTCGCTACCGAAAAAACGCCGGATGAGTTCGAAACCTGCCATGACACGAGTTCCTGCGCCTGAGTCTCCGCCTGCAAGTCTCGACGCAGCAGCGATCTGACGCAAGCATCATCGACGCCGTCAGCCGCCCAGCAACCAGTTGCCCAACGGTATGGTGAGCAGGGACAGCACGATGCCGGCGCCCAATACCGTATTGGCCAGGTTCGGTTCCAGCTCGTACTCGTCGGCCAGAATGGCCGCCGATACCATCGGTGCCATCGCCACCTGCAACACGCCGACGGTGAGCACCTGGCCGGCCACACCGGCAGCCACGCCGACCGACCAGCACAGCAACGGGGCCAGCAACAATTTCCAGCCAAGGCCCAAACCGACGGCACCGAGTTGTCGCTGTCCCGGATGGAACTTGAACTGCAAGCCCACCGAAAACAGCGCCAGCGGTGTCAGGGTGGCGCCGATCGGCGCGAACACGCCATCGAGCAGCTCCGGCCAGCCACCGGCCTGACCCACCACGATGCCGATCAGCAGGGCGATGAACGGCGGAAATGTGACAATCCGGCGCACTATCAAGCCTGGCTGCGGCGTGCGTCCCGCATAAACCGAAGCGACCACGATGCCGGCCGATGCCAGCACCGGGAAGCAACCCAGCTGGTCGGCGATCACCGCCAGCGCCAGCCCGGACTTGCCC
Organism: Rhodanobacter sp.; assembly: GCA_035564915.1. GTDB lineage: Bacteria > Pseudomonadota > Gammaproteobacteria > Xanthomonadales > Rhodanobacteraceae > Rhodanobacter. The sequence continues at coordinate 22,857 of DATMTH010000103.1, read as the reverse complement.
TGCAGCGCCTGGATCAACGGATATCCCATGAACGAGGTATTGCCCAGGCCACACACGAGAATGAGCGCCCCCGTGCGCTGGCGCGACCAGCCCAGCTTTGGCCCCAGCAGGCCGAACAGCAACCAGGCGCCGCCGAAAGTGATCCACATCGGCACGATCAGGAACCACAGTTGCGGGTCGAATCTCACCCTCGGGATCAGCTCCAGCACCAGCGCGGACAGGGCAATGTTGAGCACCCAGTAGTTGATGCCGTGAACCATGCCCGCGGGCGGCCTCGCGAAACGCGCCACCAGCACGCCGAGAATCAGGCAGACAAACAGCAACAGCAATGCGCTCATGGAACCGGACGATCCTCGAAGACAGGCCCCATTAGACGCGATGCGCGCCAACATTTGTTGGAGCGGCTTCAGCCGCGATGCCTTGGGGCTGGGTGCATGAAAAGCATTCGCGACTGAAGTCGCTCCAACAGTTGCCGCAACACGCCGTCTGCTTGTTGGAGTGGCTTCAGCCGCGATGTCTTGGGGGGCTGGGTGCATGAAAAGCATTCGCGACTGAAGTCGCTCCAACGGTTGCCGCAGCACGCCGTCTGCTTGTTGGAGCGGCTTCAGCCGCGATGTCTTGGGGGATTGGGTGCATGGAAAGCATTCGCGACTGAAGTCGCTCCAACGGTTGCCGCAACACGCCGTCTGCTTGTTGGAGCGGCTTCAGCAGCGATGTCTTGGGGGCTGGGTGCATGAAAAGCATTCGCGACTGAAGTCGCTCCAACGGTTGCCGCAGCACGCCGCCTGCTTGTTGGAGCGGCTTCAGCCGCGATGCTTTGGGTCGGTGCAGAAAAGCATTCACGACCGACATCGCTCCAGCCGTCGCTGCCGTGGACAGCTCTTGCGAAAAGTCCGACAGCAACGGCCATCGCGCGCATCAGGGATAATCCGGCCATTGTGGCCACGCACGCACCGTATCCACCCATGAATGAACCAAACCATCGCGCACACGGCCTGGCCGGTGATGAAACAGCACCGGACTGGCCGATGCTCACCGCTGGCGAGGTCGAAACGCTGCTGCGCGGATATCCGCCACTGGACACCGCAGGCCGCATCCATTGGCACAGCCCGCGTCCGTTGTCGGCTGCCTGTCTGGTCGAAACCGATGCGGGGATGGTTTTCGTCAAGCGCCACCATCGCAGCGTCCGCTCGGTCGCCATGCTGCGTGAGGAGCATCGCTTCATCGCCCACCTGCGCGACCAGGGCATGCCGGTGGCCAGCGTGCTGAACGATGCATCGGGACACTCCGCCGTCGCCTTGGGCGACTGGACCTACGAAGTCCACGAACAGGCTGTCGGCATCGACCTGTATCGCGACACGATTTCGTGGGCACCGCTACCGAATCGCGAGCACGCATTCACCGCGGGCCGGATGCTTGCCACCCTGCACGATGCCGCCGAAAGCTACGACGCTGCCCAGCGCAACACGCACATCCTGGTCGCCCGCAGCGAACTGATCCGCTCGCCCCGCCTGATCGATACGCTGATGGCACAACTACCGCAGCGACCCGGCCTGGCCGACTATCTGAGCCAGCGCGACTGGCGCTCCGAACTGGGCAACCTGCTTGCACCGTGGCATGCCCGCGCACAGCCGCGGCTGTCGCGGCAACCGCGGTTGTGGACGCATGGCGACTGGCATGTCTCCAACCTGTGCTGGAGCAACGACCGCGCCGATGCACGGATCAGCGCCGTGCTCGATTTCGGCCTGGCCGCCGCCAACTTCGCCCTGTTCGACCTCGCCACCGCGATCGAGCGCAACGCCATCGCCTGGCTGGAACTGGAATCCGGCGACGCTGCCGTGCACACCGACATCGCCCGCGCGCTGATCGAAGGCTATCGTCGACAACGTCCACTCGATGCCGCAGCGCTGTCGTTGCTGGCTGATCTGCTGCCCCTGGTCCATGTCGATTTCGCGTTGTCCGAAGTGGAATATTTCCATGCGATCACCCGCTCGCAAGCCAACGCCGACGTGGCTTACGACACCTTTCTGCGCGGTCATGCAGCCTGGTTCCATGCCCCGCCCGGACAGCGACTGCTGCAGGCGATCCGCGACGCGGCTTGAACCCTCCACCGCAATTCGTGCTTCAATAGGCGTTCTTGAAGCGGGGGTGCCCGGCGAAAGCCAGGCTGAGAGAGTCCCTTGGAACCTGACCCGGTTAGTACCGGCGTAGGGAGCTTGTTGAGTCGAGACGTCCGTTCGTGGCGTGTCGACTTGCCGTCGCTTCGTCCGCAGCCCCGACACGAAGACGACGATGACACTTTCCCGCACCCCGATGGTTCTCGCCCTGCTCGCCGCTTTCGGCGCGGCATGCCCTGCGCATGCGGCCACGCCGGCAACCGGTAGCGACCAACCTGCCAGTCCGGACATCCAGCAGGCCACCGACCTGGGTGCCGTGCATGTGCAGGCGCGGGCACAGCACACCCGGGCCAACAGCGGCATCGACAGCTACGGCAACGCGTCGGTACACGACACGCCGGCGGCGGTCACCGTGATCACGCGCCAGCAACTCGACAATCGCCAGATTCGCTCGCTCAGCGAACTGGCCCGCGAAGACGCCGCGCTGGGCGACAACTACGCGCCGGTCGGCTACTACCAGGACATTTCGATCCGTGGCTACCCGCTGGACCCGGCAACCGGCTTTCGCAGCAACAACCTCGACATCACCGGCGAGCAGAAGATACCGATGGAGGATGTCCAGCGCGTGGAAATCCTCAAGGGTCTGGCCGGGCTGGATGCCGGCGTGATGGAGCCCGGCGGCGTGGTCAACTACGTCAGCAAGCGACCGGCCGACGTGCGCAACGTGACCGTCGGTACCGATTCGCATGGTTCGCGCTACGGCGCCATCGACATCGGTGGCTGGCTCACGCCGGACTTTGGCGTGCGCATCAACGCCGCACACGAAGCCATCCATTCGTATGTGCAACATGCCGACGGCCGGCGCAGCATGCTGTCGCTGGCCGCCGACTGGAAAATCAGCGATCGCGCCACGCTCGAACTGGACAGCAATTACCAGACCAGCGGGCAGCGCTCGGTATCCGGCTACCAGCTGCTCGGAGGCACCACAATACCGCTGCATCCGGACTCCTCGCGCATGCTTGGCTTCGAGCCCTGGCAACAGCCTGTCGGCATCGATTCGAGCAACAGCAGTTTGCGGCTTGATTACAGGCTCGACGACAACTGGCGCCTGCGCCTGGCCGGCGGCCACAGCCGCAGCGTGATCGACGACAACGTGGCCTTCGCCTATGGCTGCTTCTATTCGGCCGACTGTGCCAGTGGAGCCACACCGGGGTACTTCTTCGCGCCGAACGGCGATTACGACGTCTACGATTTCCGCAGCCCCGACGACACCCGCGTCAGCGACGAGGCCCGCGCCGCGTTCGAAGGTCATGTCGACACTGGCGCGCTGAGCCACGAGCTCAGCATCGGCGCCAGCGCATTCCGTCGCACGATCGACCGCCGTGCCTATGTGTACGACTACGTCGGCACCGCCAATATCGATCAGGCCGATCCGCCGTACTTCGCGCCCTCGCCCAACCAGCCCGGCCCCTCGGTGCGTCGACTGACCAGCTGGCAGCATTCGCTGTTCGCGCTGGATCGCATCCATCTCGGCGAGCACTGGCAGCTGATCGCCGGCGATCGCCTCGTGCGTCTGCACGAACGCAGCTACGACGATGCCGGTGCGCCCGAGCGCGACACCCGTCTGAGCAAGGCCCTGCCGCAAGCCGCCGTGCTGTGGCAACCCAATCAACCGACCACCGTCTACATGAGCTACAGCGAAGGGCTTTCGCTGGGCATCGAGGCGCCGTACTGGGCCAGCAATGGCGGTGTCACGCTGGGCCCGCGGCTGTCGCGACAGGTCGAGGCAGGCGTCAAGATCCAGGCCGGCAATGCGCTCGACTTCACCGGTGCGCTCTATCGCATCCACCAGCCGTACCAGTTCGCACAGCCGGACAGCACGCCGGAGGGTTTCACCTTCGTGCAGCGCGGTGAGGAAGTGCACACCGGACTCGAACTGGGTGCGCACGGCAAGCTCGGCGACAACCTCGCCATCATCGCCAGCGCCAGCTTCATCGAGGCGCGCGCGCAAGACACCGGCACACCTTCGTACGAGGGTCATCAGGTGGTCAACGTGCCGCGCTTCCGCAGCGCCCTGCATGTCGATTACCGGCTGCCGTTTGCGCCCGGGCTGAGCCTGCTTGGCGGCTGGCGCTACGCCTCGGCCAACGTCGCCACGCCGAGCGGGCAGGTGCGCGTGCCGGCTTACCATGTCTTCGACGCCGGCCTGCGTTATGCCACCTCCTGGCATGGTCACGCGCTGACCTGGCGCCTGTCGGTGGACAATGTGTTCAACCACTTCTACTGGCGTGATACCGGCACCTCCGGTGGCGACAGCTACCTGTTCCCCGGCGCGCCGCGGCTGGCCCGACTCTCGCTGAGCTACGCATTCTGATGGCCTGGGTCGAACTCGTCGGCGCCCTGCTCAGCGCCTGGGCGGTCTGGCTCACCGCCAGGCGACGTCCCTGGTGCTGGCCGATCGGCATGTTGTCGGTGATCGTCTACGCGTGGATCTTCGTCGATGCCAAGTTGTATTCCGACGCCCTGCTGCAGGTCGCGTTCGGCGGCCTGATCATCTATGGCTGGGTCCGCTGGCTGCAGCACATGGGCGACGACGGTCGAGTGCAGGTCGCCGCCTTGCCGATGGGCGAGGCTGCACAACATCTGGCCTATGGCCTGCTCGGCGCGGCAGCGCTGGGCGCCTTCATGCATCGATACACCGACGCCGCATTGCCCTGGCTGGATGCGGCGCTCACCGCGTTCAGCCTGGTTGCGCAATGGTGGCAGGGCCGCCGGCATGTGGCCGCCTGGTGGCTGTGGATCGTGGTCGACGTGATCTATGTCGGCGAATACATCTACAAGCAGCTGTTGATCACTTCGGTGTTGTATGCCGGTTTCGTGGTGCTGGCGGTGATCGGCTTGCGCGCATGGCACAGCGCCATGATCCGGGACGCCGCCGAAGCGCCGATGCCACCCTGAGCCACCCATGTGCGCGAAGGTGCTGCCAGGTTGCGGGCCCGCCGAGCGACCGCGTTGCGAGCGACGAGGCGGGAAATGCCCAGACCGTGGATCGTCCGCATATTGATCGGATGCAGCTTGTGCCTGCCGGTTCTTGCCGCGTCTGCGCAAACCGATCTGCCGGCAATCACGGTGACCGCACCGTATGCCTCCGAGCATGGCGGCCATCTGATCTCCGGTGACTTCAAGGCCGACCCGCGCATGCCATCCGTGGTGTTCCCCGCCACTGACCCTGACTCCGGCCGGGCAGCTGGCCGCCTGCCAGCAGAAGGCACTGCCGGCGGCCGAAGCTGCCGACCCGGTACCCGAGGCGTCGAAGAAACATGAAGGCCCGAGCTTTGTGGTGACTTTCGCCGGCGGCAACACGGTTCGCATCAAGCGCATGCACGCGGCGCATTGACGAACCACTTGCAGGCGTGGCGAATACGCCACATATCGCGCCTGTACCGCCGATCCACGTCGAGCGCGCGATCACCAACTTCACCCGGCGTTGCCGCGCCATTGCCCAACATGCGTCACCGGATGACCCCTGATCGAGGAGCCGAGCTTGTCAAACCTGTCGCACTTTCCCATCACCGCACGCTGGCCCGCAAAGCACCCGGAGCGGATCCAGCTGTATTCGCTCAACACGCCGAACGGCGTGAAAGTGTCGATCATGCTGGAGGAGGCCGGGCTTGCGTATGAACCGCATCTGGTCGACATCACCAGGGACGAAAGCCACACACCGGCATTCCTGTCGCTCAACCCCAATGGCAAGATTCCCGCGATCATCGACCCCGATGGCCCCGGCGGCGAACCCCTGGCGCTGTTCGAGTCTGTCGCGATCCTGCTGTACCTGGCGGACAAATGCGGCCGTTTCATTCCAGCCGATGCGGCACGACGCTGGGAATGCATCCAGTGGGTGTTCTTCCAGATGGCCTCGATCGGCCCGATGTTCGGCCAGCTCGGCTATTTCAACAAGTTTGCCGGCAAGGACATCGCCGACAAGCGTCCGCTGGGTCGTTACGTCACCGAATCGAAGCGCCTGCTTGACGTGCTCGACGAACGCCTCGCCGGGCGCGACTGGATCATGGGTGCGGATTACGGCATCGCCGACATCGCCACACTCGGCTGGGTCAACAACCTGATCACCTTCTATGAAGCGCGCGAGCTGGTCGACTACGATCGCCTCGCCCATGTTCCGGCGTGGCTCGATCGTGGACTGGCGCGGCCAGCCGTTGCACGCGGCTTGCTGATCCCGCGCCGTGGCTGAGAGGCTGGACACGGTCAGCCGGCAAGTTCAAGCTGACCGGCGGGTTGGTCGATCAACCCGCTTGTCCACCCCACATTAAGCCGCACTGTTGCAGAGTAGTCGCTGCCATGAGCCCTTCGATTTCCAGAATATGCCTGCCGTGGATCACCCTGCTGCTGCTGTCGGTGGCGCCCATCGCTGGTGCACAGGACATCTACAAATGCACCCATGGCGGCACGGTGGCGTATACCGATCATCCCTGCACCAAAGGCAAGGGTGAATTGCTGCACCAGGCCAACGACAGCGAAGTCATCGACAAGTACCTGCGGCTGGGACAAGACAGCCTGGCCAGGCAGTATGCGGACGCTCGCCATCTCGATGCGCTGTACAAGGAACGCCTGGACGCCTACCAGCAGGCTCAGGATGAAAAGGCCCGGCAGCAACAGGACGAGGCGCTCGCCGCGCGGCAACGCGAGGACAAGGCTCGCCAGCAGGCCCTGCTTGACCAGCTTTCGGACCGAAATCGTCTTCAGGCCGAAAACAATGCCCTGCGCCAGCAGAATGATCAATATCGCGACGAACTGACCCAGCCGGTGGACAACAGTTATCCGGCCGTCGGCTGGGGTGTGCTGCCATCTCCCTACTATCGGCCGCCGTACCGGGATCCAACCCACGGGCACGATCGTGATCATTGGCATTACCGTCCGCAGCCGAAAGAGCCGGTATTCCATCCGTGCACACAGTTGGCGGGTGGCCGCGTGCGCTGTTGAAGCCGTGCCGGGATGGCATCGTGCATCAGGGCCGCGGTCGAGCCGCTGCGGTTGTTGAAAGTTTCAGCTTGCCCGCCACCTGCCGTCTTCATCCATCCGCCGGGTCCATCGACACGATCTTTCCTTCTGGTCCGCGCGGAAGCAGCGACCTGGCGACGGAAACCGGCAACGTCGGTTCGTCGTGCAAACGCGTTGCACATCGTCGTCGAACCCACCAGGCAATCATCCCGACGCGGCAGGTTCCACCGATGGCATCTGCCCGGTCAGTAATTGAGATTCCAGCTCATCAGCTGACCAATCAGGGCAACCCAGACCACGCCAAGCAAGGCCAATGCAACCAGCACGCTCCAGATGCGTGACAGCCGTGAAGCATCGGTGCGCAGCATGCGCCACGCCACCCACACGCCAACCACGGCGGCCGCGATGGCCAGCAGCCCGCTGATCTGCAGTGTGCGCACCACGCCGTCGAGCGCGCTGTTGTAGAGCGCCACGTCGCTGTTCAATATCGGCTGGATCAGTTCGAACCACGCAAACAGGTAGACGGCATCGAAAGCAACCGCGATGCGCTGGTAGAGGCGCAGCCGCTTCACCTCCGGCGAAGTGCCGCTGGTGGCACGATCCGCCCGCCGCAGCAACGCGCCGAGCGGCCACAGCAGCAGCGTGCCCAGCAGCACGACCAGCGACAGCATCAGCACCGTCAGGTTCAGCGGCGCCGAATGCAGGAACGAGGCCTCCTGCAGCACGGAAATCGGATTTTCGCTGTCGCTCACGGTCTTGACGCCGTCGACGTGGTCGAGTGCCACCTCGTGCGTGCCGCCCACTTCACGCCACCGCTGCGGCGCGATTTCACGATAGGTGATCGGGCCATCCCCCAGCTCGTCCGGCATGCTGATGGTGCCGTCGGGGTTGGCCGTGATCACGGTTTGACTCAAGAGATAGAGCGCACTCAGAAAGCCATGTTCGATCCGGCGAGAGCTCTGGTAGCGACCCGCGATCTTCTTCGCGTCGCCTCTGGCCGAGCCCAAGGCCGGGGGCTCGACAGCGGCAGCGGCAGGAAAGTACCGGTCCATGAAGCCGTCAAAAAGCTGCTTGCGGGCACCGTAGACGGCCTGATCCTTGCCGCGGCTGTTGAAGCTGTAAAAGATGCCCACGCCTTCCTGCGGCAGCATGTCCAGCTCGGTATGGAACACGATCGTGTCGCCGCCGTGACCGATCACGGTTCTTCCGTTCTGTGTCGCGGAGAAGAAGCCATGCGCCATCGTTGCAAAGCCGGGCGGCTCGGACTCGCTCGGGCTGTGCATCAAGGCGGTGGTGGCCGGGTCGAGGATCGCGTGCCCGTCGACACTCCCCTGCTGCAGTTGCGCGAGCATGAAGCGGGCCATGTCGGCAGCACTGGCCGAAGCACTGCCCGCCGGTGAGGTGATGACCAGTTCGAACGGCGTCGGTGCCGCGTCGCTGGCCGTGCGGTAGCCTTTCGCGATGAAGGGCGCGAACCTGGCGGGCAGCGGCTGGACCATGGTGGAGTGCGTCATGCCCAGCGGTTCGAAGATGTGCTGCGCGATGTATTGCTCATACGGCTCGCCCGACACCCGCTGCACGATGTAGCCCGCCAGTGCGGCACCGTAGTTGGAATACGCGGGCACCCTGCCCGGCGCGAACAGCATCGGGCGCGGATGATCCTTCAGGTACTTCTCGTTCGATTCAAGGTGGGTCGGGTCATAGGCGAGGATGTCCTTCAAACCTTCCTCGAAGCCGGCGCGGTGATTCATCAGGTCACGCATGGTGACCGGCTTGCCGAAGGTCTCGGGGATCTTGAAGTCGAGATAGTCATTGACGTTGCGGTCAAGATCGAGCTTGCCTTGCTGCACCAGCTGCATCACCGCCGTCCAGGTGAACAGCTTGGAGGTCGAGCCGATGCGCATCATGGTCGTGCCGGCATCCATCGGCACCCTGGCGGCGACATCCGCATAGCCATAGCCTTTCTCGAACAACACCTTGCCGTCCTTGACCACGACCACCACGGCGCCGGCGATATCGCCACTCTTGAGCGCATAGGGCACCCGGCCGTCGAGCCAGGCCGAGAGGTCGGCTGCGTCGAGCGGATGGGTAGCGGGCTGCCCGACGGCAGCTGGCGTCGCCGGCACGACAGGCGCCGGGACCTGAACCGATGCCGTGGGCTCACCGGCACACAGCGCGGTGGCTAGTGCGACCAGTCCCGCCATGCCCACCGTCTTGAACAGTTTCATCGAATCACTCCTGACTGAGCCTGGACCTGCATCGAGCAGGCCCGAACACCTTGCGGCCGCGGCCGCATGAATTGACCTGAACAAGTGTCAGGGGCGAAACCGCCGGCATTCACTTGTCCAGCTTCCCGATCGTCGCCGATGACGGCGGCTCGCTGGCCTGCAGCCGCTTCGCCACATCGGCTGCCTCGCGCATCACGCGCAACATGTTGCCGCCGGCCAGCTTGGCCAGGTCCGCGTCGCTCCAGCCTCGACGGGCAAGCTCCATGAACAGCGCGGGGTACTTGTCGACGCCTTCCAGACCCTCGGGCGTATCGGGAATGCCGTCGAAGTCGGAGCCGATGCCGACACAATCGATGCCGGCGATCTTGCGGATGTGCTCGATGTGGTCGGCCACCATCGCCAGCGTCACCACCGGCTTCGGGTGCTGGCGATCCCATGCGGCCAGCGCCGCTTTCGCCCGCTCCGGCTGGCCGATGTAGAGGCCGGCATAGGGTGGCGCGTTGAAGCGGGTCTGCTCGGCGGCCCGATCCGCCGACCAGCGGTTGTAGGCATCGGACACATACGCGGTGGCAAAGGTCGCCATCACGATGCCATGGTTGCGCGCCACCATCTTCAGCACATCGTCCGGCACGTCGCGCGGATGGTCGTCCAGTGCGCGCGCACCGGAATGCGAGAACATCACCGGCGCCTGCGAGGCCTTCAGCGCATCGCGCATGGTGTCCGGCGACACGTGGCTGAGATCGACCAGCATGCCGAGGCGATTCATCTCGTGCACCACGGCGCGTCCGAACGGGGTCAGCCCGTGATGTTTCGGTGCATCCGTGGCGGAATCGGCCCAGTCATTGTCCAGCGTATGCGTCAGTGTCATGTAGCGCGCGCCCAGCACGTACATCTGGCGCAGCACCGGCAGCGAGTCGTCGATCTGGTGACCACCCTCGATGCCGATCAGCGAAGCGACACGACCGGCCTTGAACGCGCGCATGATGTCGTCTGCCGAGTACGCCATCTGCAAGTCGTTCGGATAGCGCGCCACCATGTTGCGCACGATGTCGATCTGCTCCAGCGTCATCTTCACCGCTTCCGGGCCAACCACCCGGGTCGGGATCCAGACCGACCAGAACTGCCCGCCGACATGCCCCTTGTGCAGGCGGGGAATGTCGGTCATCAGCGGCGACGCGAGCTCGCCGTCCTCCATCTTCGGCGGCAGGTTCGCGGTGCTGACGCGCAGGTCGACACCGTAGGCGCTGCCGTAGCGTTGCCTGATCTCCCACGCCAGATCGTTGTGACCGTCGATCAGGGGCGTCGTCTTCAGCACATGCTCGACGCGCGCCGCGAGCACGGCGTCACCGGTCTGTTTCGCCGTCGCCAGCGACGTGCACGCGGCAAACAGGAGGGTTGCCGCGGCGGCGAGAGCGCGGGGCGAGTGTCGGTTTTTCATCGTGCTGTTTCCCGGTGATGGTCGAGGACACGGAGCAGGAAGTTTCCGCGCGGATGCAGCCAGCCTGTGTCTGCCTGCTGATCATGCATGCCCGCTGGATGACCGGCGTTCATGCGCCGGCTTGATCGTTCAGGGCAGCGTCGGCCAGCCGATCGAACGATTCGCCACCACGCATCGGATCGGCCGCAGGCAAGCCCAGTTGCGCGGTCGTGTGCGCCAGCAGTTCGCGTGCCGCATCGGCGTCCAGACGCCCCGTATTCAGGCTGACGCCCGCGCAACGGATGGCCGGATTGGTGCGTTGACCGAGCCGTATCGTCAATTCGATCACCTGCTCGATCGTCGGCAAGGCGAATTCCGGATGACCGAGAACATGCGTGCGGCCGGGCTCATGACAGACCACGAAGACATCCGGCTGGCTGCCGTGCAGCAAGGCCAGCGACACGCCGGCGTAGGCCGGATGAAACAGCGAGCCCTGCCCTTCGATGACGTCCCAGTGCTGTGCGTGCGCGGCGGGGCTCAGCATTTCCGCCGCACCGGCGGAGAAGTCGGCGACCACGGCGTCCATCGGGATGCCGGCGCCGGCGATCAGGATGCCGGTCTGCCCGGTGGCACGAAAATCGACGTCCACGCCACGCACGGCAAAGGTGCGCGCCAGCGCCAGCGCGGTGTACTTCTTGCCCAGCGCGCAATCGGTGCCCACCGTCAGCAGGCGTTTGCCGGAACGCTTGCGTCCGCTGGCAATCGGCATGCCGCGCGGCGGCGTGCGCACGTCGATCAGACGTCGGCCCAGGCGTTCAGCCGCGGCAGCCAGCCGCGGGATGTCGGCCAGCCGCATGTGCATGCCGCTGACGATATCCAGGCCCGCCTCGAGTGCTTCGACCAGAGCGGCAATCCAGCTGTCGGGAATGAAACCGCCCGCATTGGCGACACCGATCACCAGGCCATGCGCACCGCGTGTCCTGGCTTCGTCAGGCGTGAGCACGGGCAACCCGGCGCTCACCGTGGCACCACACGACCATTCGCCGAGGCACAGATCCCCCGCCCAATCACGCAGGCCATAGGCTGTCTTGGCGTAGCCCGGCTCGGTGGTGTCGCCGAGAAACAGCAGGTAGGGCTGCGGCAACAGACCAGCGGATGAAGCGTGCAGCGCGGAATGCGTACTCATGCCTGATGACTCCTGATCACATGCCGGCTCCAAGCGGAGCGAACGACACCTGTCGTATTGATCCCGTCCGCGCGAAGCTCCCGCCCCGGCGGCAATCCCTTATTTCGCGTCGGCTGCCGGGACGAAGTGCAGATCCTGATAATCCCAGCTGAAATCGGCTGTCGGCGAGACCGCCTTCATCGTCATCCGCTCGACGCTGCCATCGGGCTTGAGCGCGAAGGTGACATAGGCGTCCTCCACATCCGGCATCGCCCAATGCGTGCGAAACGTGTCGTACTGCACGTGTTCCAGCGTGCCATGCAAACCGGGCGTGCGATCGAAGCTGATGGCCAGCCCGTCCTTGCCATGCTGGTCCTGGCTGATCGTCGCCGTGCCGTACCACGGGTCCCGGTAGACACCGGCGTAACCTGAAAGCGGCAGCGACGGGCCACGCTCCGGATGGGTCGCTGCGTTGCTGGCCTTGAGCGCGGCCCTTGCAGCGGCATTGACCTGATCGAACACCTGCTTGTAACTGGCAATCCAGTCCGGCGACGGCAGGCCAAGCAGGCTGTCCAGCAAATGCTCGCGCATGGCGAACAAGCTGCCGACGTCCTCGGAGTTGACCATGATGGCGAACGCCGCATGCTTCTCCGGAATGATCACCACCGCCGAAATGCCGCCCAGCACGCCGCCGAGATGCGTGACGATCTTGTGGCCCCGATAGTCCTGCACCTCGAGTCCCAGCGCGTAGGCGCTGAATTGCGGCTGGGCCAGCGCGATCGGCGTCGGCGCCTGGCGAACGGGAATCAAGGTTTGCGGCGTCCACAGGGCTTTCGACGCCGCTGCGCTGAACACGCGCTTGCCATCGTCCAGCGCACCATGCCTCAGCTGCAGCCGCAGCCAGCGCCCCATGTCGACCGCACTCACCTGCAGTGCACCGGCCGGTGCGAACACGCTGCCGGTCATCACCGTGGTGAGCACCTGCTGCTTGCCGACGCCGCGCACGGCCGTGGTGTTTTTTGCATGCAACGAGGCTTGGTCGGCGACGCGGGCGTCGATGCTCACCCGGGTATCGTGCATGCCCAGCGGATCGAGGATGTGCTGCTGCACGAAATCCTCCCAGCGCTGGCCGGACACCGCTTCGACCAGTTGCCCGGCAACGATGTACAGCACGTTGTCGTAATCGTAATTAGCGCGGAAGGAATGGGCCGGCTTCAGGAAGCGGATGTCATGCACCAGCTCGGCACGGGTGCGGTCGGTGGTGGGGAAGATCATCAGATCGCCCTCGCCCAGCCCCAGCCCGCTGCGATGCACCAGCAGGTCGGTGACGGTCATCTCGTTCGAGGCGTAAGCGTCGTACATGCGAAAACCGGGCAGCTTGTCGACCACCCGATCGTTCCAGTGCAGCTTGCCCTGGTCGACCAGGATCGCCAGCGCTGCCGCAGTGAACGCCTTGGTGTTGGAACCGATCGGAAAGATCGTATGGGCATCCACCTTCGCCGGCGCACCGAGCTTGCGCACGCCGTAGCCATGCGTGGCGATCGTGTCGCCATCGACCACCACCACGGCCATGCCTGGCGTGTCGAAAGTCTGCATGGCCCGATCGGCGAAGCGATCCAGAGCGGGCGATGCCGCATCTGGCGGCACCTGCTCCGCCGCGAAAGCGCACGGGAGCAGGGCCAGCAGCATCCACCCGGCCGTCAGCCAGCGCGTTGCGGCACGACCGCGACACGCCGTGCGGCACCCGGTTTCCTGGTTCATGGTTTGCCCTCCTGCTGCCTTGATCGCCATGCCACGCCAACAGCACGCCGCACGAATTCGTTGATGCAAGCCTTCCCCCGGCCCGTTGCTGCCGGGATCCGACCTGGGTCAGAACGTGTAATTGAAATTGGCCAGACCATAGGCAAGGATCCCCCACAGTGCATACAACCCGCTCAGGCCGAGGAATATTTCGCCCAGGCGCACCAGCCAGCCTCCGGGCCCGCGCAGGACACGCAGCACGGCCTCGACCAGCATCGCCAGCGCACCCAGCCCCGCAATCGCGCCGAGCAGATACAGCGCGGTCAGGTGATGCGCGATGGTGTCATTGGACGCATCCAGGCCACTGGCAATCATCTGCACCCAGCCAAGCATCATCACCAGCAGCAGGACCACGCCGAGCCGCGAAGCCAATCGCCAGCGCTTCTGTGCGACCGTCATCGCCAGCGGCGCGTGAAAGCGGCGCCGCACGATCCAGCCACCGAACCAGATCAGCAAGGTCAGCACCAGGGTCAGCAGGAACAGCACGCCCACCGACTTGAGCATGCCGGCACTGCGCAGGCCATGCACCGGCTGGAACAATTCGACCGGCAGAAAGTCGTCGGAGATCCAGTACTGGATGTGGCCATCCTTGTCGGCGACGAACTTCGTATGGGCCTGGCCACCGACTTCGCGATAAACCAGCGGCCCCACTTCGCGCCAGGTTTTCGGTGCACCGCCGATGTCCTTCAGCATCGAGATCTGGATGCTGCCGTCGGGGTTGGCCGTCACACTCGACTGCGTCACCGTCTGCAGAATCGAGAAGGTACTCTCGATGCGCCGGGAAGCCTCGTACGAGCCGACCACGCGAGCCGCGTCGGCCTTCGGATTGGCCACCGTGTCTTCATGTGGCGCGACATAGGGGTAATAGCGATCCAGGAATGCCCGGAAGATCGCCGTACGCAACCGTCCCGCCTCGCCCGCCTGGCCGGGACTGTTGAATGACATGAACACGCCGACATGCTGATCCAGCAACAGGTGCATGTCGCTGTGGAAGGCCGCGGTGTCGCCGGCATGGCCGATGATGCGCTGGCCATTGCGGTTTTCCCGATAGAAGCCGAGGTCGAAACCGTTCATGCCCGGCGCCATGCTCGCTTGCGGCGAATGCATCAGCGCAACCATCGCCGGCGACAAAAGCGTGGCGCCGTGGTACTGGCCATTGTCCAGGTGCGCCAACATGAAATGTGCCATGTCGGTGCCGGTGGCGCTCAGCGAACCGGCCGGCCCGACTTCGATCGCCTCGAACGGGATGGTCTTCTTGTCCGATGCCGAGTGATAGCCCACCGACATGTTCGTTGCCAGCGACGCCGGCAACGGCTGCTCGAAGGTCGAGTGATCCATGCCCAGCGGCTTGAAGATGTGGTCGGCCACGTACTGGTCGAACGGCTGGCCGGAGACACGTTCCACGATGTAGCCCGCCAGCACCGCACCGTAGTTCGAATAGGCCGTGAGCTTGCCGGGCGGGAAGATCCGTGCCGGCAAATGCTTCTTCAGATAGGCGCCGATCGGAAACAGCTGACCGGTCGACTGCATGAACTCGTCGCCCACCGTCTCCTCGAAACCGGGAGTGTGGGTCATCAAGTCACGCATCGTGATCGGCTTGCCGAATTTCTCCGGAATCTTGAAGTCGAGGTAGGCATTGACGTCCTTGTCGAGGTCGATCTTGCCCGCGCCGACCAGTTGCATCACCGCCGTCCAGGTGAAGGTCTTGGATATCGAGCCGGGCCGGAACAGGGTCTGGTCCGCGAGCACCGGCTTGCGCGCGGCGACGTCGGCATAGCCATAGCCTTGCTGGAACAGGATCTGCCCGTCCTTGACCACCACCACCACGGCACCGGCAATATCGGCGCGATGGATGCCGTAAGGCAGCAGACCGTCGAAGAAGGCATGCACATCCTGCGCGGTCATTGCCGGGGTACCTGGCGAAACCTGCGCCGGCTCTGCGGCGGGAACCGCATCCGCTGTCGCGACCGATGTTGAGGCGGCAGGCGTCACGTGCCCGACAGGCAGGTTCGTTGCATTCGCCGCAGCCGCCGCCATCAGCATCACGACACTGGCGGCGGTCATCAACCGAGTAAGCATGTTTCGTTCCCCAAATGTATGCAGCAACAGGAATGCGCGGCAAGTCGACGCTTGGCACCGATCGACGGTCGCTCACTTCCACCGAGTGGAGGCGTGTTCGGGTAACGCGCGGCAGCCTCAAAGCAGGCCCGAGGCCACCGCGCGGGCCATGCGATGAACCACGAGGTCAGAAACTGCGGCTGACCGAGACCCCGAACGTGCGGGGCGTGATGATGGTCACGTTGTCCTCCATTTCCCCGGTAACCCCGTTGAGCTGACCGGCGGTGGCGCCCTGGACGATGCCGCGCTCGTTGGTCAGGTTTTTCGCGTAGACCCCGATATTCCACGGACCGTTATCCACGCCTGCACGCAGGTTGAGGATGTGATAAGCCGGAACGGTCGGACTCGGCAAACCCGTGAAGGTGAAGTCGGTCTTGCGCGTATCCACGTATTGATAGCCCCCTCCCACATAGCCATGCCAGCCTCCGCTCAAGGCGAAGTCGTAGTCGGCATTGAAGCTGTAGGTGAATTTCGGGGCATAAGGCAGCGGATCGCCCTTCTTCCCATTCGACGGCGCCGGCGCGTCGCTGGTAAGCGTGGCGTCGTTGTAGGACGCGTTGGCCGACAACTTCAGGCCACGCACAGGAATGAATTGAATGGTGGCTTCCACGCCCTTGCTTTCAGCCTTGCCCGCGCTGGTCAGAAAATTGAAATTGTTCTCGAACGTGGCCAGTGGGATCTTGGTCCAGTCGATGTAATACGTGGAAATGTCCACGAGCAGGCGATCGTCCAGGGAGGTCGACTTGAGGCCAATCTCGTAGTCGGTCAACTGGGTGGGGCTGAAGGTCTTCGGTACGTCGGGCGTTCCGACCGGCACCACGTTGGGGCCACCGGGCAGGAAGCCGGAAGCCGCGCGTGCATACAACAGGGTCTTGTCGGTGATCTGCCATTTCGGCGTCAGCGAGAACGTGGTGCTGCTGTCGGCAGACTTCTTGTCGACCAGGACCACTGGCGTGGGCGAACCGAACAGCAGGCCGCTGCCACTTTCAATGTAATGCTGCCGGTCATGGCTGTAACGCAGGCCCGCCTCCATGCTGAAGCGATCGGTGGCATGCCAGGTGAGGCTGCCGTAGGCGGCATACGCGTTGTAGCTGCTCGGCTGCGTGTCGTCACCGATGGCAATGCCGAATGGCGAGGGCAGCGGCGTCCCGGTGTAGTAATCGGATGCATAGATGTGCTGCGGGGCGGCACCGGTTTCGTTGGTGAAGAACACGCCGGCCAGCCACTCCACCGTTTGCGATTTCGGCGACTCCAGCCGGATCTCCTGGGTGGCCTTGGTCTGGTGCAGTGGCTCCTGCTCGAGAGTGCCGTATGGCTGGCCATTGACCTGGTTGCCTAGGAACAGCAAGGGCGTCACGTCCAGATTGAGCATGGCGTCGAGGCCGCTGTAGCTGCTCGACACGGTCAGCTTCGACCAACCGAAATCACTGGTCAAGGTTGCGTTGTAGAGCCGGTAACGCCCGTCGAAAGCATTCCCGCCAAGCGCGGCACCGCGCTGCTGCAGGTCGCCGTAGATCGGCTTCAACGTGTCCGGATCGAGAGCCACGCTGGGGCTGCCTTCACTGTTGAGGTTTTCAGCCATCGCGGTCACCCGCAACGAGGTCGTGTCGGTCGGCGTCCACAGCAGCGAAACGCGCCCGCCCTTGAAGTGGCTCTCGTTGATGTTCTTCTTGCCCAGGCCCGCATCGCTGATGAAACCGGGATCGGTACGATCGAATACATTGACCCGGACAGCCAGCTTGTCGGCAACCAGCGGCAGGTTCACCATGCCGTGCGCGCCGAAGCCGTTGCCGCCTCCCGATACACTGCTGCCGTCGAGTTCCACCCGTCCTTCGACGCTCTGGCTATTCGGCGGAATGGTGATGAAACGAATCACGCCACCGAGCGCACCGGCGCCGTACAGCGTACCTTGCGGGCCGCGCAATACCTCAATGCGCTGCATGTCCGCGGGGTCAAGATCAGGTGCCAGCGCACCACCGACGAACACGCTGCTCGATCCAAACGGCGTGTCGTCAATGTAGATGCCGACCGATGCGCTGGGTTGCTGCGAACCGGAAGCGATGCCGCGAACACTTACCTGGGATTCACCCGGGCCGGAAGAAACGACGTTGAGGCCGGGCACCGAGGCGGCATAGTCCGCAAAGTCCTGCAGATGTTGCCGCTGCAGATCGAAGTAGCTCACCACCGAGACCGGAGCCGCCACATTTTGCAGGGTCTCGGTACGCCGGTTCGACGTCACCACCACGGTGCCGAGCTGGGTCGCCTGCGCCCGATCTTCCTTTTTGCTGCCGCTGCTCTGCGGCGTGGCCTGATCGGCCGCACCGGATTGATCCTGCGCCGATTGCGCGGTGCCCTGTGCGGGGACCCCCGATGCGGTTTCCGCACTGACCGAAGCTGCCGTCATCGCAGCAGCGATGGCAAGAAACAACGTAGTGAACGCCCCAATTTTCTTGTGCATACCATCCTCCCCAGAGGCTGCCAGTGCCCCGACTCATGGCAATATCGAACGACTTTTCGTTTTTGTCAATTTTTTCCGTATTTGAAATTTACGCGCAAGAAGCGTAGAAGTTCCTGAAAACCAGACCTCCGTGTTACGGCGTGCGTGTGCTACAAGATCGCCATGGGCAAGACTAGGGACCGGATCGACCCGCGATGACACTCAAACTCAAACCGCTGCACCCCAAGCCAGAACCCGGCTCCGCCCTGCGCAGCCTGCGCAAGAACAGGCAATTGACGCTGACCGAAGTCAGCGCGCGCACGGGCCTGCCAGTTTCCACGCTGTCCAAGATCGAAAACGGCAAGATGTCATTGAGCTACGACAAGCTCGCGCGGTTGAGCGCAGGCCTGGAAGTCGACATCGCACAACTGTTCGAACCCGGCACGACGGCCCCTGCCGCAAAGGTTCATGGCCGACGCAGTGTCACCCGGGCTGGCGATGGACTGGCGGTGGAAACCGAGAACTACAGCCATCTCTATCCCGCTGCGGATCTGCTCAACAAGCGCCTCGTCCCCATCATTGCCGAGCCCCACGCCCGCTCGCTGGCCGAGTTCGGCGAGCTGATCCGCCATCCGGGGGAGGAGTTCGTCTATGTCCTGGAAGGCACGGTCGACCTGCACACCGACCTGTACACCCCGGCACGACTCGAAGCCGGCGATTCGATGTATTTCGACAGCGGCATGGGCCACGCGTATATCGCGGTCGGCCTCAAGCGTTGCCGGGTACTTTCGATCTGCACCTCGACCCAGTCGGAGTTGATCGAGGCGATTGGCGCCGATGAGGGCAATCCCGGCCAGGCCCGCAAACGCCCTCCTGCGCAGCCGACCGCGAACCGAAAGAAGAGAAAAGGCCTGCCCGCGAAGTAGCCCGCTCCGCGGCGATCACGGCTTTCCCGGCCATCCCAATATTTTTCATTTTTCGAAAATGTTTTCAAAAACCTCTGCAGGCCCGCCTTTCGCCCTGACCATGCTCATGATCGGCAGCGAACAGCAGTTGCGCTGCAGCGCAGGCACAGACACCCGACTCGCTGAGAGGAACGTCTCGATGAAACGGACAAGACTCTGCCGCAACCCGTGGCGAGCAGGCGGCTGGGCAGCGTGGGCAGCCGCGCTGCTGCTTGCCACGGCACCCTGTGCTGCCTCGGCGCAGAAATTCACCCTGAAGCAGGCCCTCGATTATCCCTTTCCCTACGGACTGACTGCGGCGGCGCATGGCCAGCGGATCGCATGGGTATTCAACCTGCGCGGATCGCGCAACGTGTGGGTGGCCGACGGCCCCGATTTCAACGCGCGGCAGCTTACCCATTACGCCGGCGACGACGGCATGCCGATCGCCAGCCTGCGGCTGACGCCGGATGGTGCCACCGTGGTGTATGCGCGCGGCAGCGAGACCAACGCCAAGGGCGAGGTGGCCGACCCGGCCAGCAAGGTGCAGCAACCCGAACAGCAGGTGTGGGCGGCCGATGTCGCCGACGGCAGGCCGCGTTTGCTGGGCACGATGAATTGCGCCTTCGAGGGCTGCGAAGACATCCAGCTTTCGCCCGACGGCAAGCAGGCGGCCTGGAGTGGGCAACACACCTTGTGGCTGGCGCCGGTGTCTGGGGCACAGCCGGCCCGGCCGCTCGCCTATATCCGCGGCAACAACGCCCAGCCACGCTGGTCGCCCGATGGCCGACAGATCGCCTTCGTCAGCCATCGCGGCACCCATGACCTGATCGGCGTATACCGACTGGGTGACGCCAGCGTGCGCTACATCGCACCGAGCGTCTTCCACGACACGCTGCCGCGCTGGTCGGCGGATGGTTCTCGGCTGGCCTTCATCCGCACCCTCGGCAGTGGCGACTACTTCCTGTCCGGCAAGACGCAGCCATGGGCGATCTGGGTATGGAACGCAGCCGATGGCCAGGCCCGGCAGATCTGGCACAGTGCCGACAACGCGAACGGTTCCTACGGAGGGCTGGACGAATGGCAGGCCGACGCATTCCAGTTCGCCGCCGGCAACCGCATCGTGTTCGCCTCGCAGCAGGATGGCTGGGTACACCTGTATTCGATCGCGTCGGATGGCGGTTCGCCGATGCTGCTCACACCCGGGAAATTTTCGTTCCAGGGCAGCGTTGCACTGACTGATCACGGCAAGGCCCTGCTGTATTCCTCGAACGAATCGGACATGGATCGTCGCCACCTCTGGCGCGTGGCGACGGATCATCCCGGCGCGACCGCGCTGACCCGCGGCGCATCGATCGAATGGTCGCCCGTCGTCACCGGCGATGGAGCCGCCGTCGTCTTTCTCGGCTCGACCGCAACCCGGCCGGCGATGCCATTCCGACTGACGCCACATGGCCAGCAGATGATTGCCGCCAGCGCGCTGCCGGCGAACTATCCGTCGGCGCAGATGGTCGTTCCCGGGCAGGTCGTCTTCAAGAGCCTCGACGGATTGGAAATTCATGGCCAGCTGTTCGTGCCCAAGGGAGTCGCGAAGCACAGTCCGGCGCTGGTCTTCACCCATGGTGGCCCGTCGCGGCAAATGCTGCTCGGCTTCCATCCGATGGATGCCTACA
Source organism: Rhodanobacter sp. (assembly GCA_035564915.1). GTDB lineage: Bacteria > Pseudomonadota > Gammaproteobacteria > Xanthomonadales > Rhodanobacteraceae > Rhodanobacter. The sequence continues at coordinate 1,942 of DATMTH010000103.1, read as the reverse complement.
ACTACATGTATGCCGCCAACCAGTACCTGGCCAGCCGTGGCTTCGTGGTGCTGTCGGTGAATTACCGGATGGGCACCATGTACGGCCGCGCATTTCGTGAGCCCGCCCACGCCGGTCCCAGGGGTGCCTCGGAATATCAGGACGTCGTGGCCGGCGCGAAATACCTGCAGTCACTGCCATATGTCGATGCGCAGAAGATCGGCTTGTGGGGCGGCTCCTACGGCGGCTATCTGACTGCGATGGGCCTGGCGCGCAACTCGGACATCTTCAAGACCGGCGTGGACTATGCCGGCGTGCATGACTGGACCAGCTTGCTCGCCGGCGCAGATGGCGTGACCGCAGCGATGAAGAAGGTCGCCTACGACGCTTCCCCGGTCGCGTCGATCGCAAAGTGGACATCGCCGGTGCTGCTGATCCAGGCCGACGACGATCGCAACGTGCCGTTTGCGCAGACGGTCGACCTGGTGCCCCTGCTGCATCAGCATCACATCCCCTGCGAGCTGATCGTGATGCCGGACGAAACGCACGACTTGCTGATGTGGCGGTCGTGGTTGCGCAACTTCGACGCCACCGCCGACTTCCTCGAACGCACGCTGGTGAAGGGTGAAGTGATCGGGACAATCCCCGGGCAGCCCTGAACCGGCCACCCGGCACGGGTCACGGCATCAGGAAATCATCGCGGGCCGCGACGACGCCCTGCCGTGCTGCCTGCCGGCTTGCTGCCCGTTGTGCGCTTCGCGCCACCTTTCGCCTTGCCCGCGGCCCGCTGCTTCACCACCGGCGGTGCTTCGTCGTAACCGACAAACTTCTGCCGCAACACGTTGACGTCGCCAATCCGTTCGAACATGTCGCCCTGCACTCGCGTCACTTCGCTGATCAACAGGCTGAACAAACTGGTGACGGCACCGAAGTTGTGCCAGGCACGGTCGGAGTCGAGCGGCAGCATCAGCACGTTGTCGGTCAACTGGCGCGCCCAATAGCACTGGGTGTCGGTGATGATGATCAGCGGAATGCCGCGCGCAGCCACTTCCTCGGCGAGAAGGCGAAAGTGCCGCGCGTAACGACGGAAGTCGATCAGGATCACGCAACTGTCCGCGCCCGAATCGAGCAGCACGTCGGCATAGGCGCCATCCGTTCCGTCAGCAAACCGGGTGCGCGGTTTGACCTGCTGCAACAGGCTGGCCAAACCCAGCCCGAGCGAACGACCGAGGTGGAAGCTGGCCACGGACACGCGTTCGGCGGCCACCAGCATCTTCACGACCGACGTCCATTCCGCCGTCCTGGCCAGCGCATAGGCCTGGGTGAGCACACGGATGTCGGTCTGCAGGCTTTCTGCCACGAAGTCCGTTTCACGCACGCGTCCGGGGTTCTGGTACAGCGGCAACCACGGGGCATTGCCGCGCAGGTCTTTCTTCAGCTCGTTGAGGCCGGTGTAACCGAGAGTGCGCAGGAAACGCCCCACCGTCATCGCACTGACACCGACACGTTCGCCGAGCGAGGCCGCGGTCTCGAATGGAATGCCGCTGATGTTGTGCAACAGATAGGCGGCGATCTTCTGTTCGGCCGTGGTGAACGTATCCCACTGTCGCTTCAATTTGCTTTGCAGGTCTTTGATCATCTCGGTGCTCAACGGGCAAGCATGGCATTTGCGCCGGCAGTCGCGTGCCTTTCGACATCGCCGACGCGAAGGCAAAGGATGTAGAGAAGCACGGCGGACAATGCCGACACGCCGCCGATCAGCACAAAAAACCAGCCATGGGCAAGCTGGCTCCAGAGTGTACCCAGACCACCGGCAAGCAGGTTGCCGAAGAAGCCGGCGAAGAACCAGGTCGCGATGCTGGTGGCACGAAACCCGTCCGGCGCCATCCTGCCGAACAACGCCAGCCCGGTGGGCAGGATGTACAGCTCGCCGATGGTGAACAGCACGAACCAGGCCGCCAGC
>DATMTH010000102.1:0-4280 GCA_035564915.1 Rhodanobacter sp. | reverse complement strand
GCGCCGGTGAAGCTGCCCTTCTTGTGGCCGAAGAATTCGCTTTCCATCAGCTCGGACGGAATCGCGCCGCAGTTCACCGGCACGAACGGGCCGCTGGTACGCGGGCCCTGTTCGTGGATCAGTCGCGCCACCAGCTCCTTGCCCACGCCGGATTCGCCGGCGATGTAGACCGGTGCCTGGTTGCGCGCCAGCTTGCCGATGGTGACGCGGACCTGCTGCATGGTCATCGAGTCGCCGATCAGGCGGCTGCCGCTGGCGGCGGCATCGGGCGTGTCGTTGCCGCCGGCGCGCTTTTCCTCGGCCAGCTTCAGCGCCGTGCGCACCAGCCGGCGCAGCATCTGGATGTCGACCGGCTTGGAGACGAAATCGAACGCGCCAGCCTTGAGTGCATTCACCGCGGCGTCGACGTTGCCGTAGGCGGTGATCATCGCCACCGGCGTGTCGGGGTGTTCGTCCGCGATCAGCTCGATCACTTCCTGGCCGTTGCCGTCGGGCAGACGCATGTCGGTGAAGCACAAATCGTAGCTGCGCTCGTCCAGCGCGCGGCGGGCCTCGGCAACAGTGCCGACGGCGTGGACCTGCAGGTCCATGCGGCCCAGCGTGATGGTGAGCAGCTCGCGAATGTCGCGTTCGTCGTCGATGACCAGGACGGTCTGTTGGCTCATGGGCGAATGGCTACTGCGTGGTTGACGGAAGACACGCAGAGTATCGCCCCGCAAGGGCCGGGTGCAAAGCGCTTCGGGCTCAGGCAGCCACCGGTCGGCGCGTTTCGCGACGGAAAGCCACCAGCAGGACGAGGATCAGCGCCATTGGCACCAGCGTCAGGTAGAACGCATCGTGGCCGCCGGCATGGGCGAAGATCATCCCGGTAAGGAATGAACCGAAGGTGCCGCCGAGCGCCGAGAACACCACGATCAGGCCGGTCATGCCGGCGTGGCGGTCTTTCGGCAGGGCGCTGAGCATCACCGAATTGAGTACCGGATAGATCGGTGCCATCAGCAGGCCGATCAGTGGAAACAGATAGGCCACCGGCGGCGCATCGAACCAGGTGACGTCGGCACGTGGATGCACGTGGGCGGCCAGTGGCAGTGCCAGGATCACCAGCGCCGCCATCGCCACCAGGCAGGCATTGAGCAGCGGATACCAGCCCACCCGGCGCAGCACCAGCCCGGCGCCGAGCCGGCCCAGTGCCAGCGATCCGGCATAGATGCTCACCAGCTGGATGCTCATCGCGGTGGGCAGGTGCAGGATCTCGTTGTTGAACGTGGGCAACCAGGTGCCCAGGCTCTGTTCGATCAGCACGTACATGAAGATCGACGCAATGAACGTGTAGGTCAGCGGTTTGACCAGCAATCGCAGCATGTCGATGAAGGCGCCGCCCGGCATCGCGTGATGCGGTTTGGCGGCGGATTCGTCCAGCCGCGACACGGCCAGCAGCACGACCACCAGCGCGCACAGCGCCGCCAGTACCCAGTACACCCGCACCCAGCCCAGTCCGGCGGGATGGTGCGGTTCGATGAATGCGCCGAACAGCCAGTAACCGGCCAGCACGCCGACCATGAACAGGCCTTCGAGGATGTTCATCAGGCTGGCATGACGCTGGCGGTCGGAGGTAAGCAGGCCGATCGAGGAATACACGCTCACCTTCACCAGCGCGAAGGTGATGCCGATCACCGCAAACAGCAGCTTGGCCATGTTGAAGCTGGGCTGCAGCGCCATCAGCACGCAGGCGCCGCCGACCAGCGCGTGGCCAAGCATCATCGCGCGGCGATAACCCAGCCGCGGCAGGTACGAGGCGGTGACGAAGGACACGATGGCGATCGACAAATCCTTGCAGGCTTCGAGGATGCTGCCGCTCTGCTTGTCGATCGAGAAACTCAGGATGGATTGCAGGATCACCGTGCCGACGCTGTTCAGCAGCACGGCATAGATCATGTAGCTCAGGCCCAGCGAGACGAGGATCAGCCAGCGGTTCATCAGTGGACCCGTGCAGTGAATTCGAAGGCAACCAACCGGTACGCACCGGGTGCCCGCCGCGAGCGGGGAGGGGATTTCGCGGCGGGTACCCGGCGGTACCGTAACCCGATCGGCGTCAGAAGCTGTAAAGCGCCGACAGCATCCAGCTGCGGCCGAAGATCGAGCGGCCGTAGATCACGTTGCTGGTCGAGGTGCCACTGAGGACGCGGTTGTTGCCTTCGGTCAGCGCCAGCTTGTTGGTGATGTTGCTGCCGTTCAAGCGCAGGTCCCAGTGGTCGCCCATCGCCATCTCCGCACCCACGTCGATGGTGTAGTACGACGGCAGGATCTGCTGGTTGGCCAGGTCGCCGTAGCGCTGCCCCACATGGGTGTAGGTGGCGTACACCCGCGCCATGCCCCACGAGGTGGGAATGAAGTAGCTCGGCGTGACGCGGAACTGCAGCCGCGGCTGGCGCTCCACCTGGTTGTTCGAGTAGTCGCCGTACCTGTCGTAATGGGCGTTGGTGTAATCGCCGATCAGCTGCAGCTCGAAGTTCTCGGTGGGATGCAGCGCGCCCTCGAATTCCAGGCCCTTGGCGCTGGTGGTGCCGGCCAGGGTCACGTTGACCAGCCCGTCCGGACCTTGCACGAAGGCCTGGTAGGGCAGGTCGCTGAAGCGGTTGTAGAACGCGGTGAGGTAGGCGCTGTAGTACTTGTTCTCGGTCTTGAAGCCCAGCTCGTACTGCTTCACCGTCTGGATCTGCGGCGTGCCGCCCTGGATGTCGTCGAACATCGGGAACAGCTGGCCGGAGTTGATCCGCACGAACGCCGAGGTGTGCGGCGTGAAGCTGTAGTTCGCGCCCGCCGTCCACGAGGCGTGGGTGGAACTCTGGTGGAAGTCCTTGTAGCTGCCGTTGAGCACCGAGGCGCCGTTGTTGTAAAGCGTCAGCGGATTGCCGTCGAGATCGACCACGCTGTTGTTCTCGCTGCGGCCGTTGGCACGCTGGTTTTCCAGGCGCACGCCGGCGTCCAGGCGCCACGGGCCGATCACCCATTCGTCGCTGAGGTAGCCGGCGACGTTGCGGCCGCTCCAGGCTTCGGCGAAGGCATAGGTGGCGGGGCCGCTGAAGCCGTTGTGCGACACCTGCGCGCCGTTGTTCAGGGTCACGTCGATCAGCCTGGCGTTGTTCTGCAACGTGGTCAGCACGTTGTTGCCCAGGAACCACTGGTCACGCGTGCCGTAGCTGGCGAAATAGGCGCCGGCGGTGAGCGTGTTGCCGTCGAAGATTTCCTTGTTCACGCGCACTTCGTCGGTGAACGAGCGGATGTGCTTCTGCACCGTCCACAAGCCGGTTTCCAGCACCAGCTGGTTCGGATCGACCGCCTGTCCGCCATGCGTATAGACGGCCGAACCGCCGCTGGCCATGCCGCCGGCGGCCACTACGGCCGGGTCGCCATTGGCGCGGGTGACGGCGTCGTTGATGTACGAGCTGATCGTCTGCGGCGGGTTGGAGCCGTTGAACAAGGCCGTGGTGGGAACATCGCCGCCCACGAAATTGGCGCGGTTGCTGACCGACCAGCCGTCGCCGAATTTCCAGTCGAACTTGGAGCCGAACACCGACAGGTTCATGCCGCGGCCGCCGGCGACATCGCGGTTCACCGTGCCCGGCGGGTTGCCCGGCGTGGTTTCGATGCTGACGTGGCGCAGGTCGTTGCCCAGCAAGGTATCGCTGCTCGGATCGAACTGGTCCAGCCGGTGCAGCTTGCCGTTGATGCTGACCATCGGCGAGGAGGTGAAGAAGGCATCGTTGTCGTGGGTGTGGCGCGCCGAGAACGAGATCGAGCCGTTGTCGTTGTCGAACTTGCGGGTGAGGATGGCTTCGAGCTGGCCGCCGCGGTTGACCTGGAATTGCGCGTCGTGCACGCCGTCACCTTCGCGCGCAAAACCGCCGCCGGCGAAATACCAGTCCTTGGCGATCTCGCCGCCCCAGTAAGCGTCGAAACGGCGGAAGCCCTCGGTGCCGACGGTGGCACGCAGGGTGCCGGCGCCGTCGGGCGTGTCGGTGCCGTCCTTCTGGATGAAGTTGACGGTGGCGCCGGGCTGGCCGCTGGCGAAGATCGGGCTGGGGCCGCCGCGTAGCACCTCGACGCGCTTGATGCTGTCGTCCAGGCGGAACAGGTCGGGCGTGCTCATGAATGACAGGCCGGAGCTGCCGTACAGCGGCGAGCCGTCCAGTTCGGTGGTGACGAAGCGTGCGTCACCGGCGCCGGGGAAACCGCGCACGTAGACGTTGGCGCCGGTCTGGCCGCCGCTGGCTTCCACC
>DATMTH010000101.1:0-4193 GCA_035564915.1 Rhodanobacter sp. | reverse complement strand
AACGTGGGCGTGAGCCAGGAGGCTACCTACATCGTCAAGCGCATCGATAGCGATTATTTCGATCCGGATGCGTGACCATAGCGGAGTCGGGTTTACTTGTTCTGTTCGCTGGCATGACGGACAAAAGCTTGATCAGGGTATCCCCTGGATGAGTCGTGTCATGTATGCCTGCATCGCGCCGGAGGCGGCGGGCGCAGAAGGGCTTGGCAGTCTTCTTCTCGCTTCGAGTCTCGCCTGAACCGCAAAAGGATTTCGTGCTTGGAACATCTGCTTCGCTTGGCGAATTTGACTGTCATCTTGTACGCGGCGGTCACTCTGTTCACCGTCGGGGTGGTCTTGTGGCTTGCATGGGCGCGGGTCTTCCCGGGAAGAGAGGGACTGAAAAGGATTTCCTACGGCGTGATGGCGCTGTCGGTGCTGGTCCTGCTGGTCGGCTGCTATGCCTCCATTGTCACGAAGGGGCTGGACGGGGTGGCCTGTGTGGTGGGTCGATATTCATTGGACCGGATGTGTTTCCGCCATGACGAACGTCGCTGGATCTTCTGGGTCGTCCTCGGGTGGCAGGTGTTCTTCATCGGGCTGCTGATGCTCCTGGCCTTGCTGTCCCTGGTGCGGATGGCCGTGCCGGGCAGGCCAGGCACTGTTGCGCCGGGAAAGCATCTGCGCCGGGCTACGGGCACGGACGCGAGACTGCCGGTCGTGCGGAAGGCGAAAGCGGGCGACGCGTTTCAGTTGTTACTGTTCGTGGTGGGTGGCATGGTGATGGCGACCTTGGCATGGGTTGCCATGTCGCTGGATCGGGCGGACGACGTGCGGAAACAGGTGGCGGGAGCGTTTGCGTCAGTCGCGGTTGAGCAAGCTGCCGTCGAAGCCTATTTGCGCGATCACGGCGGACTGCCCGATGACAACAAGATGGTTGCGCTGCCGTCGCCGGCAGACCTGCACCGGTACAACGTGAGCGATGTCGAGGTAGTCAAGGGGAGCCTCCTGCTCAAGTTCGATGCGGCGACGGCGGACGAACATCTTGCCGGTCGCCAGGTGCTGCTGATCGCGGTGCGGCACGAGAGGCAGGTGCGTTGGCACTGCGCCACGCTGGATGTCGACGTCAGATATCTTCCGATCCATTGTCCGGTGGATCGCTAACCTAAACAGGGTTGTCGAAACGGGGGACAAGATCCACTTGCCAGCAATCAGGAACAGGCGCCTGACTCTCTTCTCGGCTTGCGGCAAATGGGTGGGGTCGAGATGGGTCGGACATCTTTGAAGATAAGTGTTGAACCGTGGTGGGGGATGACGATGAAATGGATGCTGATTTGGCTGCTGGTGATGGGCAGCGTGGGTATGGCATGCGCACAGCCGGCCACGCGCAGCTTTCGGTACGACCTCGCGCTGGACGTGGATGCGCAAGGACATGTCGTGCGCGTCACGCTGCCGGATGGCGTGCCGGCACCGTTCGTGTCGTCATTGAAGGAGGCAGCGAATCGCTGGAGCTTCAAGGCGCCCATTCGAGATGGTGTGCCGGTGACCGCGCGTACCTATGCAAGGGTCAGACTGGTCCTCGTGCCGAAGGACAAGGATCATTACGGGATGCGGATCGATTTTCTGTCCAACGGACCCAGCCTGGCCTTTACTCGCAATCCGGGCTACCCGTCGGAGATGATGCGTGACCGGACCGAGGGAACGGTCACCATGGCTGCCGTTGTGCAGCCGGATGGTCGCGTAACCGACATCCGGCTCCTGGATGCCAGGCTTTCCCAGCACAATGTCACGCGTACGAAGCATGCCACAGCAGTCTTTGCCCGCGCGGCAGAAGAGGCGATGCAATCCATGACCGCCAAGCCCGAATGGGTTGATGGCAAGCCGGTCGCCACGGCGATCGTGCTGCCTGTGAGCTTCAGCCTGAACGGTACGAGTGACGGCAGCGCCAGTGCGTCGGGTAGCGTCGTAGGGCGCTGAGAGCAGGACGCCGACTGGAGCTGCGTGGCAGCGTCAGGCGGTGATGCTGAAGGCGGCGCTGGCGATCCATTTCGCGATGTTCGTGGTGGAGCGGGTTTCCGGGCTGGCGGTGCCGGCCCGGTAGAGCACGGATGTGCCCGAAAGCGTTTCGAAGCTGCCGAGCTTGAGCGCGGCCTGGTGCCGATCGGGCTGGCCGGGATGGCCGATGGCGGCCTCGGCGTCGGGCGTCTGTCCGTAATGCCTGAGCGATACGAAGCGTCCGATGACGTTGGTAGCGCCGTACAGCACCCGCGCGGGCAGGAGCAATCCGTTGATGCGTCAGACCCGGCGAATGAAGCCGCTCACGTATCCCTTGCCGTTTTCCATAGTCGTTCCCCCGTGTTGTGGGTTGGTCCACGACGTGCGCGGTCATGGTGCCCGTGCTGGCGGCCTTCGGTTTTACGTTTCTCGTGTTCCCGTAGAGCGGTTTTATCAAAACGAGAGCCGCCTGTGTCATGAGATGCGCCGGGTTTGACGTGTGTCTCTGCCGCCATGTCGATGTAACCGGTCGACGGGTAGGTACGAAAGCACTGAAACAGCGGTGCGCGCCAATCCACGAAGTCGTGCGCGGATCCGCAAAAGCAAGCATTTTCCGATGACGCGAAATGAGGGAAATGCGTCCTTTCGTTGCCATTGTTTTTGGAGACAATGCCTGCGCGTCTTTATTGATAGTGGGATAAATCACGACATATTGCGGCGTTGGAGAAGGTCTGATCCATGTGCTTCTCGCTCGTCATTCCTTCGGCCGTTGAGAGCCACTGGAATGACGAGCAAATAGGTGACACCTGATGCGCCGTTACGCAATCTATCCAGGATGACCGTTTCGACGCGGCATCCGGGCAACCCCTTTCCTGATGAGTGCCGAACCTCGGTTCGGAAATACCCGTTCATGCTGAGCGTGGCTTGCGTCAGCAAGCGGAGTCGACGCCCTCGCGTCCGATGCTCTTCGACTTCGGTGCCACGCGCCTGCGCTCAGGGCGAACGGTGAAATGGCAGCTGAGGTTCGACACTGATCAGGCCCCTGTTTCATGAAAGGAGATCGACATGTGGGCACGTTTTTTTCGAGACGGTTTCGGGCTGTCTCTTGTGATGATTGGTGTCATGTTCGCGGCGATCGCCGCAGGCGTCTATGCGATGAGCGAGCCCACGGCCATGCATGCCCACGTGCCGAGCCAGCAGGCCGGCAATGCGCTTGCCGATGAACAGCCATTCCTCAGGCAGAACGACACCGCCATGCAAAAAATGATGGCCGGCATGGCCGTCGAGCCGACCGGCGATGTCGACAAGGATTTCGTCAACATGATGGTTCCCCATCACCAGGGCGCCATCGACATGGCCGTTCTGGAATTGCGCTATGGCACCAGTGCCCGGCTCAAGGCGCTCGCACAAGAAATCGTCGTTACGCAACAGCAGGAAATCGCCGCAATGAAGCTTGCCGTGGGTGAGCCGATTCCACCGTCGCATGCCTCGCCCGTTTCGCCCGACGAGCCACGCACGCACTCCAACCCGTAAAGGAAACTTCGAATGAAAACCACCTTGATTGCCGCGGCGCTTGCCGTATCTCTTGCCAGTGGCGCGGCCTGGGCGGGCCAGCCCCCCTATGCCGCTTCGGCCAAAGACTTTCCGGTCAGCCATCAGGATCGGGTCTATTCGGCGGACCAGTACTCCAACACTGTCTCCGTGATTGACCCGGCCAGCAACAAGCTGCTGGGGGCCATCCGCCTTGGCGAGTCGCAACCGGGCAATCTCAGCCCGCTCTATGGCGGGCAAGTACTGGTCCATGGCATGGGTTTTTCGCCCGACCGGCGGACTATCGCGGTGGTCTCGATCGGCTCCAATTCGGTGTCCTTCATCGATACGGCCACGAACGAAGTCAAGCACGTCACCTATCTCGGCCGTTCCCCGCATGAGGCGTTCTTCACCCCCGACGGCAAGGAAGTGTGGGTCACGGTGCGCGGCGAGAATTACGTGCTGGTGCTCGACGGCAAGACCTTCAAGGAGAAAGCCCGGATCGCGACCGCATTCGGCCCCGGCATGCAGATATTTTCGCCGGATGGCAAGTACGGTTATGTCTGCGACTCGTTCAACCCGGTCACCTATGTGATCGATGCACACACGCATGAAATCGTCCACGAGGTCAGGCAGGCGAGCGCCTTCTGCCCGGATATCGCGGCTACCCCCGATGGCAAACAGGTCTG
>DATMTH010000100.1:0-12157 GCA_035564915.1 Rhodanobacter sp. | reverse complement strand
CAAAAAGGAGCCGCGAGGCTCCTTTTTGCTGCCGCCACCTGCAGAAATCAGCGATTCAGCAGATTGCTGCCACCGCTGAAGTTTTGCGTGTCGCGGGTGTCCTCCAGCTCCACCCCGTCCAGACCTTGCGACAAGGTGTGCGCATCGCCGCCCTGGGCAAGCTTGATGCGCAGGCGCACTTCATTGGAGCTGTCGGCGTAGCGCAAGGCATCTTCGTAACTGATTTCGCCGGCGTGATACAACTCGACCAGGCTCTGGTCGAAGGTCTTCATGCCGAGCAGGGTGGACTCCTTCATCAATTCCTTGAGCTTGTGGATCTCGCCCTGACGGATGTAATCCTGCGCCAGCGGCGTGCCCAGCAATACCTCCACCGCGACCCGGCGGGCCTTGCCGTCCGGCGTGGGTATCAGCATCTGCGCCACGATGCCCTTCAGGTTGAGCGACAGATCCATCAGCAATTGCTGGCGACGGTCCTCCGGGAAGAAATGCAGGATGCGATCCATCGCCTGGTTGGCGTTGTTGGCGTGCAGCGTGCACAGCACCAGATGACCGGTTTCGGCAAATGCGATCGCGTGATCCATGCCCTCGCGGGTGCGCACCTCGCCGATCATGATCACGTCCGGCGCCTGGCGCAGGGTGTTCTTCAGCGCGTTGTCCCAGCTGTCGGTATCGATGCCGACCTCGCGCTGGGTGATGATGCAGCCCTCGTGCTTGTGCACGTACTCGATCGGATCCTCGATGGTGATGATGTGGCCGGTCGAATTGAGGTTGCGATAGCCAACCATCGCCGCCAGCGAGGTCGACTTGCCCGAACCGGTGGCACCGACGAAGACGATGATGCCGCGCTTGGTCATCGCCAGCTGCTTGATCACCGGCGGCAGGTTCAACTCCTCCGGGGTCGGGATCTTCGACTCGATCCGGCGCAGTACCATGCCGACGCAGTTGCGCTGGTAGAAGCACGACACGCGGAAACGGCCCACGCCCTGCGCCGAGATGGCGAACTGGCATTCGTGGGTTTTCTCGAATTCCTCGCGCTGACCGGGCGTCATCACGTTGAGCACCATGTCGCGTGACTGCTGCACGCTGAGCGGACTCTGCGTGATCGGCACGATTCGTCCCTGCACCTTCATCGACGGCGCCACACCGGCGGTGATGAAAAGGTCAGATGCCTTCTTGTGCACCATCAGTTTCAGGAACGAGGTGAAATCAAAATCACTCATGGCTTGGAACCTCCCGAAACGGGGAACGGGGAACGGGGAACCCCACAAGGGGACTTCCCTGCCTCACTTGAAGCTTTCCTTGTTCTTGGCATAGCCGTACGCCTGCTGGCGTGTGACCAGGCCACGCTTGACCAGATCCTGCAAGCACTGGTCCAGCGTCTGCATGCCGAACTGCTGGCCGGTCTGGATCGATGAATACATCTGCGCCACCTTGTCCTCGCGAATCAGGTTGCGGATCGCAGGGATGCCGACCATGATTTCGTGCGCCGCGATACGGCCGCCTCCGACCTTCTTCAGCAACGACTGCGAGATCACCGCGCGCAGCGACTCCGACAGCATCGAGCGCACCATCGGCTTCTCGCCAGCCGGGAACACGTCGATGATGCGGTCGATGGTCTTGGCCGCCGAACTGGTATGCACGGTGGCGAACACCAAGTGGCCGGTTTCCGCCGCAGTCAGTGCCAGCCGGATGGTTTCCAGATCGCGCAACTCGCCGACCAGGATGAAGTCCGGATCCTCGCGCAACGCCGAACGCAATGCCTCATTGAAGCCATGCGTATCGCGATGCACCTCGCGCTGGTTGACCAGGCACTTCTGCGACGTGTGAACGAACTCGATCGGATCCTCGATCGTGAGCATGTGGCCGTATTCGTTCTTGTTGATGTGGTCGACCATCGCCGCCAGCGTGGTCGACTTGCCCGAACCGGTCGGGCCGGTGACCAGGATCAGGCCCTGCGGCTGCTCGATCAGTTCCTTGAAGATGCGCGGGCAGCCCAGGTCTTCCAGCGTCAGCACCTCGGACGGAATGGTGCGGAACACCGCACCGGCGCCGCGGTTCTGGGTGAACGCGTTGACGCGGAAGCGCGCCAGGCCGGGAATCTCGAACGAGAAATCGGTTTCCAGGAACTCCTCGTAATCGCGCCGCTGCTTGTCCGACATGATGTCGTAGACCAGCGAATGCACCTGTTTGTGTTCAAGCGCAGGAATGTTGATGCGGCGGACATCACCGTCAACGCGGATCATCGGTGGCAAGCCGGCGGACAAGTGCAAGTCCGAGGCCTTGTTCTTTACCGAGAAGGCAAGCAGTTCGGCAATGTCCATCTGTCGTTTCCCCTCAACCGATCGTCTGGATGGCGTCAATTCGTGTACCACAATCGGGTCGGATATCGCCCCTCCTGCCCGGCTGCCGCCATGCGCGCGGGGCGCATCTTGGAAGCTGCAGGACGAACCACCCGAATCCCCTTGTAGCCGCGTCGATACTACTCGCGCAAGCGGCTGTGCGGCCAGTCTTTCCCGTCGCCAGTTCACAAACTGGCGGACGCCGCCGACGCCATGCCGGTCATTCGATCGCTGCCGCCAATACCGCGGCCTGCCTGTGCACGAACACTGCGCCACCACCTCCGCTCCGGTAAGGTAGGCGGCCTGGAAACCCTTTTGAGGAACCCTGCATGACACGACTAGCCTTCATCGGCGGCGGCAACATGGCGCGCAGCCTGATCGGCGGCCTGCTGAAAACCGGCATGGCGCCATCCACGATCAGTGTGTCCGAACCCCGGGCCGAGGCGCGCCAGCGCCTGCACCAGGAATTCGGCGTCACCTGCCACGCGGAAAACCGGCAGGCGGTGGCGGATGCCGAGGTGATCGTGCTGGCCGTGAAGCCGCAGTTCATGCCGGCGATCCACGCCGAACTGCACCCGACCCTGGAGCGCAACCAGCCACTGCTGATCTCGATTGCCGCTGGCGTGCGGCTGAACCAACTCGAGCGCTGGTTTGGCAACGACCTGCCGATCGTGCGCTGCATGCCCAATACGCCGGCATTGATCGGCGCCGGCGCCACCGGCCTGTGCGCCAACAGCCACGCCAGCGCCCGGCAAAAGGAGCAGGCCGAACAAATCCTCAGCGCTGCCGGCATGACCCGCTGGATCGATGATGAAGCGCTGATGGATACCGTCACCGCGATCTCCGGCTCGGCACCAGCCTATTTCTTCGCCATGGTGGAAGCGCTGGAAGAGGCCGCCGTGGCGCAGGGGCTGCCGCGCGAAACGGCTCGCGCGCTGGCCGCCCAGACCTGCTTCGGTGCCGGCCAGATGATGGTCGACAGCGGCGAGGACCCCGCCGTCCTGCGCAAGCAGGTTACCTCACCCCACGGCACCACCCAGGCGGCGCTGGAAAGCTTCAGCGGCGACAACCTGCCGCACATCGTGGCCAGGGCCGTGGCCGCGGCCAGGGATCGCGGCGTGGAACTGGCAGCCGAACTGGACGAACTCGCGTGAGCTATCTGCTGAATGCCCTGGCCATGCTGATCGAGCTGGCCTTTGATGCTGTTCTTGTCCTGCTGCTGGCGCGGGTGCTGTGCGAAGCCTGCCGCGTGGATTTCAACAACCCGCTGAGCCAGTTCATCTATCGCACCACCAACCCGGTGCTGGCACCGATTCGCCGGGTACTGCCGAACTGGCGCCGGATCAATCTGGCCGGGCTGCTGCTGGCATGGCTGGCGATGCTGCTCAAACGGCTGCTGCTTTTCAGCCTGATGGGTGTGATGCCCGCACTTCCCGGGTTGTTGCTGCTGTCGCTGGCCGAGTTGCTCGACTTCGTGTTGCTGTTCTACATCGTGCTGATCTTTGGCTGGTCGCTGCTGAGCATGTTCAGCGTCGATCGTCGCCATCCCATGCTGCGGCTGGCCGGCAGCATCGTCGCCCCATTGCTGCGGCCGCTCGACGGCAAACTGGTCTTCGGCCAGATCGACTTCGCCCCGATGGCCGTGATGATCGTGTTGCTGCTGGCGCGACTGCTGGTTGCCGCGCCACTGCTGGATCTCGGTGCGCGGCTGGCCATGGGCAGCTGACGGGCAACTGTTGGAGCGGCTCCAGCCGCGATGCTCTTGCGCATGACATCGGAAACGACGGCATCGCGGCTGAAGCCGCTCCAACAGGCTCCTACAATCGCCGCGCCCAGTCGACGATGATCCGATGGATCGCGTCCAGCCCGTCGAACAGGGCCGCTGGTCCGGGCTGCAGGATGATCGGCGACTTGATCTCGAACAACTGGCCGTCCCGCACCGCGGGAATCGTGTCCCAACCCGGACGGGCGGCCACTTTCCCGGGCTGGAATCGCTTGCCGCACCAGGAGCCGAGAATGATGTCCGGTGCACGGCGCACCACCTCGTCGCCATTGGCGAGGATGCGCCGCCTGGCCAACGGCTCGCGGGCAAGCTCGGGGAAGCAGTCATCGCCTCCGGCAATGCCGATGATCTCGGCCACCCAGCGGATACCGGTGATGATCGGCTCGTCCCACTCCTCGAAATACACCCTGGGTCGTCGCGGCAATCGTGCCGCCGAGGCCCGGATCGCCGCCATCCGATCCTCGGCCCGACGCGCGTACGCATCGGCTTTCTCGTGCGCGCCGACCATCGCACCAAGCCGGCGGATGTAGGCAAGGATGCCCTCGACGCTGCGATGGTTGCTGATCCACACCTCGACCCCGCACTTGATCAATTCGCGCGCGATGTCGGCCTGGATGTCGGAAAACCCGATGGCAAGATCAGGCTCCAGCTTCAGTATCTCGCCGACCTTGGCGCTGGTGAACGCGGAGACCTTCGGCTTTTCCTTGCGCGCCCGCGGCGGCCGCACAGTGAAACCGGAAATGCCGACGATGCGCCGATCCTGGCCCAGCGCGTAAAGCACCTCGGTGGGCTCTTCGGTCAGACAGACGATGCGTTGCGGGTAGGCGTCCGCCGGCGGCGGGCTCACGGGTACAGCAACCGGCTTGTCCAGGTCTGTCCGTGGCGGCTCCAGCGCACCCGCTCATGCAGGCGGAATTCAGCGCCATACCAGAACTCCAGCATGTCCGGCTCCACCAGAAAACCACCCCAGTGCGGCGGACGAGGCACGTCGCGTCCCTCGAACTCCTGCTCGTAACGCGTCACACGCTGCTCGAATGTCTCGCGATCGGGCAAGGTCTGCGACTGCAGCGAGGCCCATGCGCCGATCTGGCTGAGCCGGGGCCGGCTGGCGAAATACGCATCCGACTCCTCCGCCTGCAACTTGCGCGCAATGCCTTCCACCCGCACCTGCACGCCATGGCGCAACTGCTTCCAGTGAAAACACAACGCCACCTGCGCGTGCGCGTCGAGCTGCGAACCCTTGTCGCTGTCGTAGTTGGTGTGGAAACGAAAACCGCGCTCGTCGACACCTTTCAGCAAGACGATGCGCGAGGCCACCCGGCCGGTGCCGTCGACCGTGGACAGATTCATCGCGGTGGGTTCGCGATCGCCGCTGGCTTTGGCCTCGTCCAGCAAAGTCAGGAAGGTGTCAAGGATTCCAGAATTGAGCATGATGCGGAGGCTGTCCTTTTGCTTGTGGCCAACTAGCGCCATCATGGCGCCGATGAACGTCCCAATGATAATGCCAATGACTGCCGCTTTCCGTACCTCGATCGCTGCCATGCGACTTTCACTCATCGTGCGTGAAGATGGTGACGACATGCCGGCTGCCGGCTCCGCTGGAACATGTCCCGGGCCGGTGCCGGAAATGCCCGCCGCATCCGCGGTATGCTCCCGCCGATGACGTCCTACGCCGATCTCCAGAACGAAGCCCTCGCCGGCCATTTACTCGACCAGTATGCCGGGCGCATCGCCCGCTCGCGTCGCCCATATATTCTGGGTCTGTCCGGTTTGCAGGGCAGCGGCAAGAGCACTCTTGCACGGGTGATGAAGGCTCAGGCCAAAGCCCGTGGCTGGCCCACCGAAGTGCTCTCGCTGGATGATTTCTACTATGCCCGCAGTGGCCGCGAGGAACTGGCGCGCGAGGTGCACCCCTTGCTGCGTACCCGCGGCGTGCCCGGCACCCACGAGATCGAACTGCTGCTGTCGGTGCTCGCCGCGGTACCGCATGCGTCTCCCCGGCTGGCGGTAACCCACCCGCGCTTCGACAAGGGTCGCGACACCCGTCTTCCGCCCTCGCGTTGGCCACGCATCACGCAAGCGCCGAAACTGGTGATCGTCGAAGGCTGGGCGCTGGGCATCCGGCCCCAGTTGCAGGCGGCGCTGGTGCAGCCCATCAACGAGCTGGAGCGTCGCGAGGATGTCGATGGCAGCTGGCGACGCTGGGTCAACAAGCAGTTGCGTGGCTACCAGCCGCTATGGCGCAAGTTCGATGCCCTGATCGTGCTGCAGGCGCCCAGTTGGGAAATCGTGCGCCGCTGGCGTGGCGAGCAGGAGCAGGATTTGCTGGCGCGACACGCTCCACTGGCCATGGATGCCCAGGAAATGACCCGTTTCCTGATGCACTTCGAACGGCTCAGCCGACACGCCCTGGCCACTTTGCCCGTGCTGGCCGACACCACGGTGGAATACGACGACGATCGTCATGTGACCGGCCTCAACCACGGCTGACAGCCACGGCCGGAAGCCTGCGCGAAACTTGCCGGGGCCAGCTTATTCGCCGGCCACCATCATCCGCTCCAGCAAGATCGAACCGGCGAGGATGTGCGAGCGTGGATCCACGTCCGCACCCACGGCGACGATCCCTGCGAACATCTCGCGCAGGTTGGCAGCGATCGTGATGCCCTCGACCGGGTAGGCTATGTGTCCGTTCTCCACCCAGAAGCCTGACGCGCCGCGCGAATAGTCACCGGTGACGATGGACACACCCTGCCCCATCACCTCGGTCAGCAGCAGGCCGGTACCAAGGCGCTGCAACATGCCGGCGAAGTCGGAGCACTCGCCGTCCTGTGCCCCGGGTTCCACGATCAGGTTGTGCACGCCACCCGCGTTGCCGGTGGATTCCAGCCCGAGCTTGCGCGCCGAATAGCTGCCCAGCATGTAGCGCGCCAGCACGCCGTCCTCGACCAATGCACTGTCGCGCGTGGCCACGCCTTCGGCATCGAAGTTGCCCGAACCCAGCCCGCCCGCAAGATGCGGCCGCTCGTTGATGTTCAACCAGGCCGGCATCACCGGCTTGCCCACGTGATCGAGCAGGAAGCTGGCGCGTCGATAGAGCGAGCCACCGCTGACTGCACCGAGCAGATGACCGATCAAGCCGCGCGCCAGCTCCGGCGCAAACAGCACCGGGCACTGACGCGTGGACAGGCTGCGCGCACCCAGTCGTGCCAGCGTGCGTTCGGCCGCCTTGTTGCCCAGCACCACGGCACTCATGAACTTGCCGGCATCACGCACGCTGTCGTACCAGTAGTCGCGCTGCATGCCGTCCTCGTCTCCGGCGATCAGGGCGACCGACAGCGAATGGCTGGTACCGCGCTCGCGCCCCACGAAACCGTGCGAATTCGCGTACACCGACAAGCCTTGCCCCGCCTGCACGCTGGCCCCGTCGGAATTGCTGATGCCGGCATGCGCGCGCCCGGCATCCTCGATCTCGATGCCCAACTCGATCGCCTGTACGCTGTCGACGTCCCACGGATGCCACAAGTCCAGATCCGGGAAGGCCGTGGCCATGCGTACCGCGTCAGCCAGCCCGGCGGCGGGATCCTCTTCGGTATAGCGCGCGATCGCGCAAGCCTGGTCAAGCGTGGCCTGGATCGAGTCGGGATTGAGATCGGCCGTGCTGGCCGAACCCTTGCGCTGACCGAAATAGACGGTCAGTCCGAAGCCACGGTCGCGGGTGTGCTCGACCGTCTCCACCTCGCCGAGGCGCACGTTCACGCTGAGCCCGGTATTGATGCTGGCGGCCACCTCGGCCTGGCTGGCACCAGCCGCGCGTGCGCGGCGGATCACGTCCTCGGCCAGCTCGGCCAGCCGATCGAGTTCGGCCTCGCTGCGATCCGGCAAACCATCTTTCGGGCGATCCTGGCTGATGACAACTTTGCTCACGTTGGGCTTTCCTGGGGGCTGGACGGGTATAATAGGCGGTTCGCGACTGCCAGCTCCCGAACTGGGGGCGCGGCAGCGGAATGAAAAGAGCTGCGGAGCACGCCCATGCAACCCACCGCCGGCATCTATCGCCACTACAAGGGCCAGCGCTACCGCGTGCTGGGCACCGCCCGACACAGCGAGACGCTGGAGTCGATGGTGGTCTATCAGGCGCTGTATGGCGACCATGGTTTGTGGGTACGTCCGGCAGCGATGTTCTGCGAGACGATCGAACTGGACGGTGAACCGATCGCCCGGTTCGCGCTTGAACCGGCTGACGACGAACCCGCTGTCACCCGACCCGCCGAACCCCGCACCGATCATGACACCCGCTGACGCGGTACCCATTTGGAATCGAACACCGTGAGCCCCAGCCGCAGCCGCAACCAGCACGAACTCGACGAGCAGGACTACGGTCCCAGCCGTACCCAGCAGCGCCGCGAAGCACTCGCCGTGCTGGCGCTGGCAACTCAATTGATCGAATTGCAGCCTAGCCGGCTGGCCAAACTCGACCTGCCCGACGACGTGCGTCGCGAGATCGACATCACTCGCCGCATGACCGCGCATGGGGCGAAGAAGCGCCAGCTCGCCTATCTGGCCAAGGTCATGCGCCGTTTCAGCGACGAGGACTTCGCCGCGGTACGTGCCGAACTCGGCGAGAACCGCGAGAAGCAGCGCCAGGAAACGGCGGCAATGCATCGACTCGAAGCGATGCGCGACCGGCTGATCGCCGAAGACGAAAACGCCTTGTCTGAGCTGATCGCCGAACATCCGCAAGTCGACCGCCAGCACCTGCGCTCGCTGGTCCGCCAGGCGCGCATCGAGAAGGACACGCCCAACAAGCCGCCCAAGGCGTATCGCGAGATTTTCCAGTTGCTGAAAGAGCTGGCCCAGGACGACGCGCCGGGCAAGTCTTGAATTCCCCAGGCGCCTGAGCCGGACGTGAGGCGGCCGACCCCGCCTGATCGACAGCTCCTCGCCATGTTCCCCGCCGTACTGGATATCCGCTAGTCTTCGGGGATGCAGATCGCCGGGGCCTGACGGTGTATGGGGGGAGCGAAGAAACCTGCAGCCACTTGCTGCGGTGGCCAGCCCGCCGCCGCCGGCAGGGCGTCGTACGGGCTTTCCCCGAACAGCACCGAGCGTGATGACTTTGCGGCGCCGGCACTTGTCGCCCCATGCGGTACCGGGCAGCGCATGAGGCAGGACTCCGCCCTCGCCTGCGGCCGCGCCGGAACAACATCCGCATGAACATGGCCGCCTGGTTCAACGAACTGCGCCGCCGCAACGTCCTGCGCGCCGGCGTGCTCTACATCGCCTCGGCGTGGGCGCTGGCACAGGGCATCGCGCAGCTCGGGCCGTCGTTTGATGTGCCGGACTGGGTGACGCGCTGGTTCGTCATCGCGGCGGCCATCGGCCTGCCGTTCTGGCTCGCCTTCGCCTGGTTCTGGGAAGTCACGCCGCAAGGCCTCAAGCGCGAGAGCGAGATCGATCCGGTCGATTCGATTGCCCATGCCACCGGCCGCAAGCTGAACTACTGGATCTTCGGCGTGATGGCGGTGGCGATCGTGTTGTTGCTCACCGATCGGCTGGTGACTCACCGCGACAGCAACGCGACGGCCAGCGCCGCGGCGGCCAATTCCTCTTCCGCTTCCAAGGCAAGCGTGTTGCCTCATTCGATCGCGGTGCTCGCCTTCGACGACCTCAGCCCTACCCACGACCAGAAGAATTTCTCCGAGGGCATGGCCGAGGAGATCCTCAACGCGCTGACCCGGGTCAAGGCGCTGACCGTGATCGGGCGCAGCTCCTCGTTCCAGTTTCAGGGCACCGATGTCAGCCCGCAGCAGATCGGCGAGCGGCTCGGCGTGGCACACGTGCTGGAAGGTTCGGTGCGCAAGCAGGGTGAGCAGCTGCGCATCACCGTGGCGCTGGTGCAGACCAGCGACGGCGTGCAGCAATGGTCGAACAGCTACGACGGCAACCTGGCCGATGTATTCAAGCTGCAGGAATCCTGCGCCCGCGATATTGCGGCGCAGATGAATGTGGTACTCGGCAATCAAGGCAAGCAGCAACTGGTTCAACACAGCACCGACAATCCCGATGCCTACGCGCTGTTCGTGGAAGCACAGACCCTGGTCAATGCACGTGTCGGCGACAGTCTGCCGCGCGCCATCGGCAAACTCGAACAGGCCGCCGCGCTCGACCCGGATTTCGCCCGCGCATGGTCCAAGCTGGCGGTGGCCTACGCCGTACTGCCGCAATACGTTTCCGGTGACTGGAAGACCAGCTGGGAAGCATCGGATCGTGCCGCGAAGCGCGCCCTCGCGCTCGATCCCGACGATGCGGAAGCCTACGCGGCCTTGAGCTACAACCAGTTCTCGCAGCGGCATTACAACGCCATGGTCGAGCCCATGCAGCGTGCGCTGACCCTGGACCCCGGCGATTCAACCGTCAATTACTGGGCCGCCAATGAACTGTCCGCCATGGGCCGCACGCGGGACGCCGAGGCGCGAATTGATGCGGCGCTGACCCATGATCCGGCCAACGTGCCGTTGCTGTTCTACAAAAGCATGTTGCGCTGGCGATCGGGGGACAGGGCTGCTGCGCTGGCATTCGCACAGCGCGATGGGGTCGCCGGCTCGGCGTTCGGGGCGATGATGCTGTCGTTTTACGAAGCCGCGGACGGTGACATGCAGGCAGCCGCCAGAGAGTTCGCCAAATCCGAAAGCCAGATGGGTTCGAAAATCCCGCCGACCGGACTCGAAGCGATTTACCGAGGCAGTTATGGCGATACCGCCCAGCATCAGGCCGCGCTGAACATCGTCAACGCGTATCTCCACGACGATTGGGCGCCCACCATGTTGCTGCAAATCGGGGAGGCGACACGCTCGTTCGACCTGTACGAACACGGCGCCAGCGGTCTGTCCGATGCCTATCTGAACTGGCTATGGCAACCCGAAGCGTGGTCTCGCCACGCGCGCCGAAGTCCAGCCTTCCAGGGCTTCGCCAGGCGTATCGGGATGGTTGCCTACTGGAAAGCCAACCAGTGGCCGGATCTGTGCCAACCTGCGCCGGGAAAAGGCCCGGACGCGTTCACCTGTCGGTGACCCCGCTCGCCGAACTCAGACATCTCCATGCAGTGTCCAAACCTGGAATCGCCTGATCGGTTGGCACCATGCCCTGCGCATGGCTTGACGCTGCGGTTGCAGTCAGCCCGACTGCCACTTGTCCGCGGACGGAATCCGGAGTGGCTGATGATCGGCCCGACGCCGATTGCAACCGGCATGCGCGCCACTCGACGGCCAGAAATCATGACTCGAGGCAGTCAGTCGGACATGTGGTCTTGAGCCATCCATCCTGCCACCATAACCAATTGACGTCCATGCTGCTGCTGGCATAGTCTGGCTCTCTTTCCACGTCGCCCTGTGAGCCCATCAACCATGAGCCTGGACATCAACATCACCCTTAGCGATTCCGACCTGCAGCAGTTCGCTGAAGCACGAAACCGCAGATCGGAAGACGCACAGAAGAAGGCTGAGACTCTGGATGCCGCCACCATCGTTGCGACCGCGCGGGGCTTGCTGGAAGAGATCCGTAGCGGAAACCTGCCCGATTTCGTGACGACACGCCTGAAGCATCTGGACACCATGATTGCGATGGTGGAAGACGTCGGCTTTGGCTTGCCCGATGAAAATCGCGACCATGTGCTGGCCGCACTGGCTTATTTTTCCAGTCCGGACGACCTGGTGCCGGACGATGTTCCGGTACTTGGCTTCCTCGACGATGCGATCGTGATCGAATTGTGCGTGCGCGAACTGCAGCCGGAGATCGAGGCCTACAACGATTTCCATCGCTGGCGCGACAACGAGGCGACACGGCGCGGTGAGAACACCGCCGGACTGACGCTGAACCGGGTGGAATGGGCCGAGGCTCGACGGGTCGAGACGCTCGATCGCATGCATCGTCGCCGCCAGCAGTCCTATACCGGTGGCAGCAGCGGCCCCTCCTTGTTCAGAGTGCGCTGATCGCCCACCTCACGACCAAATCCATGAAGGGCGCTGCGGCGCCCTTC
>DATMTH010000099.1:0-16909 GCA_035564915.1 Rhodanobacter sp. | reverse complement strand
CGCGGCCGAGTCGTACGGTGGCGCACCTTTCACCGCCTGACGGCGGAGATTGACGGCGACCGTGTTCTCCGCCCAGCTCACGTGCCGGATCCATTCGGGCACGATCAGAACCAGGTGCCCGCTCCACCAATGGCTCGTCTCCACGACGATGTACCGGATGGCCCAGGTGTCTTCCTCGACGAGCAGGCCCTGCACGCGGCCGATGTCGCCGTCGGTCGCCTCGATGCGATAACCCAATATCTCCTGGCAACTGCGCAGGTGCGGATCGTCACGGTCCAGTCCGTGCCCGAGCCCCGCTCCGCCGTGCGGTTCGCGACGACCGGTACCTTGTCTGTCATGAACCATCGTCCTCATCGAGGACGGGTGGGCACCCATGCCCCATAGACCGCTGCCGCCCCAGTAATACGGATAGCCGAAATAGCCGAGATGGTCGATTTCATGCTGCCGCGAAACAGGCTTGTCGGTATCGATGCCGGGGCTGTTCCGCACCTGCTCCTTGGTGATCGACACCGGCAGCACTTTGCCGCCCCAGTCGGGGCGATCGACCGCGATGGGCGAGATCAGCACCTTCCGGTTCGAGAGCCAGTTGCCGGTGTCCACCACCAGATAGCGGATCACCCATGCCTGGTCGTCGAAATAGAAATCCTTGACATGGCCAAGGTCGCCGTCCGTTGCACGGATGACATAGCTTTCCAGGTCGTTCATGCTGCGCAACATACGTTTCTCCTGCGTGACCGAGCACCGACAGACATCGGCGCCTTCTGGAAGGCGGAGCGTCCGGGCGACGGCGATGTTCCAGTGGAAAACCTTCCCGGCTTGGCGGCTTGCATGGCAGGCCACGGAAACCCGGATCGAGTCGCGATTCCTGCCGGAACGATGGCCTGTCCTTCCAAGCTTCGTCCCAGAGTGACCTGCAACCCCTGCGCGGTCGGTGCGACAGCGCACGCAGGGCCGAGATGAAAGCCTTGTCCGCGCTCTCGCCATTTCTCCGGAAGCTTCGACGAAGCAAAGGCACGCCTCTACCCGGATTCGGCACAATGCGTCTTGGACCAGCAACGCTTCGGCGCGCGTGCAGGGTCAGCATCTGCCGAGGCAGGGGATGAAGTTCTCCCGGGGCACGGTCGGGGGCGCCCTTTTTATCCACCAAGAATCGCGACACGTGCTCGACTTGGAGATGCGCTGGATCAAGAAGATGAATCAGCGGTGCTCCGGCTTGAAGATGCATATCGGCGTGGATGAACACACGGCGCCGATCTACGACTTGCCGCGACGGCCCCCAACGAAGCAGATATGGCTCGGATGGGCAGGCTGCAACTCTAATTCGCTTGCACCCAGGTCAGCTCGATGGCGTCTTTCACCATATGGTCGACCTCTCCCACCGGGATACCGAGCAGTTCATTGATGCGGCCGTGGCGCATGCCGAAGAAGATGCCCCTGAGCCGGTAGGTGGCGGTCCAGGTGATGCGGTCGGCGTTGGCTTGCTCGTAGTCGCCATTATAGGTGTAGCCATTGGCGGTCTTGCCTGAAACGGCGGTCATGATGGATGCCTTTGAGGTGATGTCGCGCTCCAGCATGCTCCTTTGCTGACGAGCGCGCTGCAGAACCTGAGCGTGGCACGCGGATGCCCTGCGCACTGGACGGTTCCGCACGATCAGCGCTTGCCGGGTTCGCTCGTGGATGGCCCAGCCTGGGCTTCGTCCATGCGATGGGCTTCGCTGGCCTGACGATCGATTTCACCTTGTTCGGCGGGGTTCGGTTTGGGCGATTGGGGCGCAAGCTTGCGCAGCGGCAGTGCCCGCGGTGATACCGCCGACACGTGACGCAGCGACCAGTGTCGATGCCGCCCGACGTCATCCGCCGCGGGGTATGGCGCAAAGCTTATTTTGTGCGGAAAGAAGTACAGCGCATTGGTTTCGTTGAGGGCGTACATGGCGGTTGCCCTTGGGGCGGACTTGCTTCCTGCATGTCATGAACGGGTGGACCCGCGGCTCCGGACCGACCGCGGAAAACCCGTTGATGTCGGAAGGCGAAGCGTCGTCCGGACGGCTCGAAGCAGTCCCGGAAGTGCTCCGGTTTGCAATCACCATGCGCTTGCTGGCGTTACGCGGCCGTAACGCGTTATTGGCTGTCATCGGTGGTTGTCGACGTGATGTTTGTCGGCACCGGCATGCACGCGCGCGGTTACAGCCGACTAACAGCGGGCAATGCATGGTGTTCGCGCAGGCAGTGATCGAGTTGTCGTCCGACACGTTCGTGCTATCGAGGTAGATCTCGCGTCACCTTGGCATCACATCAAAGGGTTCAGCGTCAGAGCGAGCCACGCCTGCGTTCGGCGGTTTAGGCATGTCCCGGCGATGTCATTGGTTTGGGTTGCCGTTCGTCGGGTGTCTGACGAACCGGCACGCCAAACCGATGATCAACGACCAGTTGTCAGACTGGCCACGCACGGTCATCTGCCGTTACGTGGAGAGAAGGTCAATGACTGACGCCGCACATCCCCTGGCCGATGAAGACAGCACGCTGTCGCCCTGGTGGATTCGGTCGATCCTGGTCGTGATGGCATTCGGCTTCGTCATGCTGGTGGCGATGACCGTCATGGGTTACCGCAATGCGCCGCCTATTCCCGGCAGGATTGTCGACGCACAGGGCCAGATGTTGTTCACCGGCGCCGACATCAGTGCCGGCCAAGGGATTTTCCTGAAATACGGCTTGATGGACAACGGCTCGATCTGGGGTCATGGCGCGTATATCGGCCCGGACTTCTCGGCCGAAGCATTGCACCACATGGGCATCGATACGGCCGAAGCTCTGGCAAAAGAGCAGTACGGCAAGCCGCTAGCCGCGCTCGCTGCGGGGCCGCAAGCGGCGGTTCACGCCCAAGTCGGCGTGCTGCTGAAAACCAATCGCTATGACGCCGCCACCGACACGCTGCACCTGACGCCAGCGGAAACGCAGGCCTGGAATCAGCAGATCGTGCATTGGACCGATTACTTCAAACACTCCGCCACCGATGGCGGCCTCAAGCCCGACTTGATCAGCGATTCCTCCGAGTTGCGCCAGTTCACCGCGTTCGTCACCTGGGCTGCGTGGGCTTCCGTCGCCGATCGGCCCGGCTATGACTATTCCTACACCAACAATTTTCCGTATGAGCCGTTCGTCGGCAACACGCCGATCGCCGGCGCGTACCTGTGGAGTGCGATGAGCCTGCTGGTGCTGCTGGCCGGCATCGCGGCTGTATTGCTGGTTTTCGGTAAGTTCGAGTATCTGGGCTGGATTTCGCGCGGCCACAGCTTGTCACCGAGCATCCTGCCGGGTCACTCCAGCGCTGGCCAGCGCGCGCTGGTGAAGTACTTCGTGGTGGTGGCGTTGCTGTTTCTGTTTCAAACTCTGGTGGGCGCAGCGCTGGGCCATTACCGTGCCGATCCCAAGGGCTTCTACGGCTTCTCGCTTGAAGAAGTTTTCCCGAGCAACCTGATGCGCACCTGGCATCTGCAAAGCGCGATCTTCTGGATCGCCACCGCGTATGTCGCCGCCGCGCTGTTCCTCGGACGGACGCTGCGCAAGGTGGACGACGAACCTCATGGATTGGCCGCCTGGATCCATCTGCTATTTGGCGCCTTTGTCGCGGTGATCGGACTGAGTTTGCTCGGTGAATGGGCCGGCATGTCCAACCTGCTCGGCAAGTGGTGGTACTGGTTCGGCGACCAGGGTTGGGAATATCTGGAAATCGGCCGCTTCTGGCAGTACCTGCTGGTGCTAGGCCTGATGGTGTGGTTTGCGCTGCTCTATTGGGTAGCGCAGCCGAGGCAGGTTGCCAGAGCCAGCGCGCGCCCGCTGGCAAGGATGTTCCTTTGGGCGGCGCTGGCGATCCCAGTGTTCTATATCCCGGCGCTGTTCTACGGCGCGTCCACCAACCTCACCATGGTCGAGACCTGGCGGTTCTGGATCATCCATCTGTGGGTGGAGGGCTTCTTTGAGTTCTTTGCCACCACCGTGGTTGCGCTGGTGCTTTACCAACTGGGACTGGCGCAGCGCAACGTGGCGCT
The DNA here is from genome assembly GCA_035564915.1 of Rhodanobacter sp. Lineage (GTDB taxonomy): Bacteria > Pseudomonadota > Gammaproteobacteria > Xanthomonadales > Rhodanobacteraceae > Rhodanobacter. Next base: position 12,863 of record DATMTH010000099.1, on the reverse strand, counting down.
ACGTGTGATCTATCTTGATGCGATCCTGTACTTTCTCGGCGGCCTGATCGGCACTGGCCACCACTGGTACTTCGAAGGCCACAGCACATTCAACATGGCGATGTCGTCGATGTTCTCGGTACTCGAAGTGGTACCGCTGACCTTGCTGACACTGGATGCGTGGGACTTCGTCAAGACCACCAAGGGCATGGTCGACGTGGATGGCAAACCGACCCGCGTGCCGCACAAGTGGACCTTCTATTTCCTGATGGCTGTGGGTTTCTGGAACTTCGTCGGTGCCGGCATGTTCGGGTTCCTGATCAACCTGCCGATCGTCAGCTACTACGAAACCGGCACGATGTTGACCCCCAACCATGCGCACGCAGCCTTGATGGGCGTGTTCGGCATGCTGGCAATCGCGCTGATGGTGTTCGTACTGCGCCAAACCGCCACCGAAGAAGACTGGCTGGGTATCGAGAAGTACGTCAAGGTTACGTTCTGGGGTACGAACATCGGGCTGGCGATGATGATCGTGTTCAGCCTGTTCCCGAACGGTGTCCTGCAGCTGCTGGACGTGATCGAGCACGGCTACTGGCACGCCCGCCGCTTCCAATACCTGGATATGGAACGCACCCGAATCCTGGAATGGATGCGCATGCCGGGCGACCTGGTATTCATCATCTTCGGCTCGGTTCCGCTAGCGATTGCAGCGATTAAGGCTTGGCGTGGAGTGCGCGCGGTGGATCGAATCGCGCCAAAGGCACCGCGCTGCTGGGCGTGCGTGCGGTGATTGCCGAGTCCTACGAGCGCATCCACCGCTCCAACCTGATCGGCATGGGCGTACTGCCGTTGCAGTACAAAGGCGGCGACAGTGCAGACTCGCTGGATCTGACCGGTGAGGAAAGCTTCGACATCCGTGGTCTTGCGGGCAACGACGAGCCGCCGCACGAAGTGCATGTGCATGCAACCGACGGGTGGGGCAAGGTGACGGAGTTCAGCGCCGGCGTGCGCATCGACACACCCGTCGAGGCCGATTACTACTGCCATGGCGGCATCCTGCCGTACATGCTGCGGCAGCTGCTCGGCGACGCGCAGAAGTGAGCACCCGGTATCGTCGTGCCGCGTTTTGTGCTGGCGACAAACAGGGTTACGCAATGACCAGAAAATGGAGAATGACGACATGCAGACCAACGTCAAATTGATTCGGAAAGAAACGATTGCCACATGTACCGGGAACCTTTCAGCTGCAGAGTCGAATCATGAGCAGGCAAGCACCGCGGATATGCACCACTCACACTGACGTTCAGCGGCTGGAAACGTTGATCGCGCAGCTCCCCGCGCACGGTCGTGTGGTGGTGTCGATGCGTGATGGACGCACGTACACCGGCATCGTCAAGGTGCGGGCCAGCGCACAAGTTTTTCGCGATCCGCAAGGGGTAGAAGGAATCAACGCCGAGATCACCCTGGAGTGTCCGGATGCGCCGCAGGGTGCCTGGAACCTGTGGCTGGACCAGGTCGAGCACGCCGAGCACCTTGATTCCGGACTGGCCGACGAAAACTGACGGCAATGGCTGATTTGGCCTCGCTACCAGTCCTCGCCAAACGGGCGCGCCTCGATCTCGAACGACCAAGCTGATGAGGGTTGCTGGCTCAGCCAGTACACCGTGGCGGCGACGTCGGCAGGCTTGACGTAGAAGCTGTCGGGTTTGTCCGGCATCGCACGGCGTGTCCGTTCGAGATCGACCATGCCGTCGATGATCACCATGGCCACATGGACCCCGGCCGGCCACAGACGGCGCGCCATGGATTCGGCAAGGCTGCGCTGGGCCGCCTTGGCCGGTGCGAAAGCGGCAGTGCGGGCGATGCCTCGACGCGATGCGGTGGCACCAATCAGGATGATGCTGCCCTTGGCGCTGCGCTTCATTGCCGGAACGACTTGCTTGGCCACCAATAACGTACCAAGCGCGTTGACTCGCCATGCGGATTCGAAATCGGCAGCGGTGATGGTCTCAACGTCGCCCCAGACACTCGACCCGGCGTTGTACACCAATGCTTCCACTTCTCCGAACTCCGCGCGGATGCCATCGAACGTCGAGGCAACCGCAGCTTCGTTTGTCACGTCACAGGCATAGGTTCTCGCGCTGTCGAGGTTTCGCACCAGGCTTTCGGTAAACCTCGTAGTGCGCGCCAATAGCGCAACGGCGTAGCCCTCAGCGGCAAAGCGACTGGCGATTGCGGCACCGTTTCCGGGGCCTACGCCGACCACGACGCAAACGGGTTTGTGCATCCTGCATCTCCAGTCTCTGGATGAAGATGTGCCATCAACCTGGACGCAACGGCATCAATCTTGAGAAGGCTGCTGCAAGGGCTCTTTCAACTCCTGAAAGCCTGCGTCAATGTCAGCACTCTACTTGGCTACGGTCAGCGCTTTCCCGGAGTGGTGGACAATTGCCGACTCACCGGGATGATGGTCGTGCTGTGCTATCGAATACATCGTATTGTCGGCGTTGGTCCCCATTTCGTGAACACCCTTGACGGTACCGTGGCCTATGGCACTGCGGTAGTGCCACGTGACCTTGGTTCCGACTGGAATCGTTTCGAACGCAGCTTTCTTGCTTGTGGCCATGCTGTTGCTCCTGCTGGTGTGGTTTGAAAGGGAAAGACATGCTCGAGAATCCGGATGATTGACGCCTTCAGCCGAGCAACGCCTTCGCTCGGGCACAGACGTTGTCGACGGTGAAGCCGTATTCGCGCAGCAACACGTCGGCCGGCGCGGAGGCGCCGAAACGCTCCACGCCGAGCATGTCGCCGTGCGCGCCGATGTAACGTTCCCAGCCTTGCCGCACACCCAGCTCCACCGCCAACCGCGCACCGACGGATGGAGGAAGTACCGTGTCGCGTTCGGCCTGCGGCCGCGCCTCGAACAGCTCCCAGCTCGGCATCGACACGCAGCGCACGGCGATGCCTTGAGCCTGCAGTTGCTCCGCCGCGGCCACGATCAGGCTCACCTCGGAACCGCTGGCGATCAGGATCAGGTCCGGCTTGCCGTCGGGCGCATCGCTCAGCACGTAGGCGCCATGGCGCAGGCCATCCGCTGCCGCGTAGCGTGTGCGGTCGAGCGTGGGCAGCGCCTGCCGGGTCAGCACCAGCACCACCGGGCGGTCGCGCGTCTCCAGCGCCACCTTCCAGGCCACGGCGGTTTCGTTGGCGTCGCAGGGCCGGATCATGGTGAGGTTGGGTATCGCGCGCAGGTTCGCCAGTTGCTCCACCGGCTGGTGGGTGGGGCCGTCTTCGCCCAGCGCGATGCTGTCGTGGGTGAACACATTGACGACATGCAGGCCCATCAGCGCAGCCAGACGCATCGGCGGGCGCATGTAGTCGGAGAAGATCAGGAAGGTCGCCGTGAACGGGATGAAGCCGCCGTGCGCGGCCAGGCCGTTGGCGATGGCGCCCATCGCGTGCTCGCGCACGCCGAAATGCAGGTTGCGTCCGGCACGGCTCCAGCCTCCGCCGTCGGAGCCTTGCCGATCCTCGCCCGGCGTCGGCGGCGGGTTGAAATCGCCCAGCCCCTTAAGCGCGGTCTTGGTGGATGGATCGAGATCGGCCGAGCCGCCGCACAGCGCGGGCAGCGCCGATGCGATCGCATTCATCGCCTTGCCCGAGGCATCGCGCGTGGCCAGCCCTTTGGCGTCAGCGGGGAACACCGGCACCTTCGCGTCCCAACCCGGCGACAGCTCGCCGCGCAGGCGTCCCAGCAGCTCGCGCGCCAGTTCAGGGAAGGCTTCGGCATAGGCGCCCATGCGCTCGTTCCAGGCGGCCTCGGCCTGCGCACCACGCTGCACCGCCTCGCGGAAATGGGCAAGCGCCGCATCGGGAATCAGGAAAGCCGGCTCGGTGGGCCAACCCAGCTTCTGCTTGGTCGCGCGCACGTCGTCCACGCCCAGCGGCGAGCCATGCGCCTCGAAGCTGTCCTGCTCGGGCGAACCGTAACCGAGATGCGTGCGAACCAGGATCAGCGAAGGCCTCGCCGTCTCCGCGCGCGCGGCCTCCAGGGCGGCATCGATCGCGGCCAGGTCGTTGCCGTCCGCCACCATCGCCGTGTGCCAGCCATAAGCCTCGAAGCGCGCGGCGCGATCCTCGGAGAAGGTGATGTCGGTGCCGGCGGAAAGGGTCACGTGGTTGTCGTCGTACAGGCAGGTGAGCTTGCCAAGTTGCAGGTGCCCGGCCAATGAGGCTGCTTCGGAAGCCACGCCTTCCATCAGGTCGCCGTCGCTGACAATGGCATAGGTGTGGTGGTCGATCACCACATGACCTGGCCGGTTGTAGCTCGCCGCCAGTTGCGCCTCACCCATCGCCATGCCGACTGCGTTGGCCATGCCCTGCCCCAGCGGCCCGGTAGTGGTTTCCACGCCCGGTGTGTGGCCGCGTTCGGGGTGGCCTGGTGCCTTGCTGCCCCACTGGCGGAACTGCTTGATGTCGTCCAGCGAAAGTTCGTAGCCGGTCAGGTGCAGCAGGCTGTAGAGCAGTGCCGAGCCATGGCCGGCCGAAAGTACGAAGCGGTCGCGGTCGATCCAGTCCGGATTGTGCGGGTTGTATTTCAGCCAGCGCGTCCACAGCGCGTAGGCCATCGGCGCCGCGTCTAGCGGCAGCCCCGGATGACCGCTGTCGGCCTTCTGCACCATGTCCACCGAAAGAAAGCGGATGGTGTTGACGCATTGCTGGTCGAGTTCGTCTGACATGGCTTGCTTCCTGGTGGAGGGGTTTGTCACGGCATCGCCGACAGCGCGCTGCGCCTCCTTGGAGATCGCCTGCAAGATACGCCTGGCAGTGGAATGCCCGGTGCAGATCCCACGTGTTCCCGATACCGGGCAGCCACTCGCCGAACGTGGCATCGCCCCAACGTTGCGGGGCGGATGTGCCAACACGGCAACGGGCCAAGTCCACCACCGTGCACTCCCATGCAGGGCGGTTTCCGTCCTCTCCTCGGCGACCAAAATTGCGCCGCGCACACTCCGGTCGTCTGTGCGCGAGCGAACGGATAATCCGGCGATTTTCTGCGTTCATAGCCATGGCCAGATATCCCACCCGATCACCGCGGCTCGCTTGAGCCGGTCGAAAACAGCTGCGGCATGTCCATGCCGCGTCATCATCTTGCCCACGCGCATCAGGACGATGCCATGCAATAACCCGCTTACAGTAGCCATGCCTTCGAAACGATCTGCCTCTGGACGGCACGTACGCAGACATATGCCGCTGTCACCGTTTGCGGCATCCCCGCAAACATGGCATTCACGAAGGAGTACGTCATGAAAACGAAATTGGCCATGGCCATTTGCGCGGCCCTGTTGATGACCCATGTGGCAATGGCGGCCCAATCCAACGACCGCGACAACAACGGCCGCAACGACCACAACGGCCACCGCCAGAGCAGTTCGGTCACGCATGATCGGGGCAGGCATGAGGGCTGGTACAGGAAAGGCGGCGTCATGCCCAACGACTACCGCGACAATCGTTATGTCGTGTCGGACTGGCGTACCGAGCACCTGCGCGAACCGCCGCGAGGATACCATTGGGTGCGCAGCGACAATGGCGATTTTCTGCTCGTTGCCGTGGCTACCGGTGTGATCAGCAGCATCCTGCTGAGTCATTGATCCCCATGGATGGCGAGCGATCACATGCATGAAAGCGGCGGACCCATGCGTGCCATGGGTCCGCCTGGGCGTAACGTGCCAGACACCTTCGCGGCTGACGCACCGACAACCTTTCTGCAAATGACATTGGACGCCGAGATCGTGCCGGTCATTCAGCGTCGGCCCCCGAGATGAATCGAACCTCGTGAATGGGGCCTGCACCCACGCGCAATGCAGGCAACGGCAGCGCCATGTTCCACCAATGAGGAGTACCGTTTTGAAATCCAAGACCATGCACGATGGCGATGCACGTACCGTCATTTCCGGATCCGATCCGCAATCCCGCGCAGCCGCGAACGACCAGTCCTGGCGTTGCGAGAAAACCATGAGCCTGACCGTTGAGGCGCTCGCCTCATGGAGCCTTTCCCAGGCGGCGGGCAGCTTTGTTGACGAAGGCGGAACATGGCGGCATCAGGCATCTCCGTCGAAGAAGCCATGACGGCCGGTCCGGCTTTCGACAAATCCGCCGAAGACCGACACCGGCCGCGGCGCAAAAAACAGAGACGCCTCGGAGCCTGCTCATGATCTCCAAACAGGTTGCGAGGAGGTATTGAACAGGCCCCCATCGAAAGCGACGTCATGGCCGAGCACCCACCCGTAGGGGAAGGCAAATCGAGCCTGCCGCTGTGGCGCCGCTTCAGCGCGGGCCTGATCACGGGAGCCGCCGACGACGACCCCAGCGGCATCGCCACGTATTCGCAGCTAGGCGCCGCGTTCGGCTACGGCACGCTATGGTGCATTTTGCTGACCATCCCGCTGATGATCGCGATTCAAGGCGTCAGCGCCGGCATCGGGCGGGTGACCGGCCACGGCCTGATGGACGGCATCCGCGAGTATTACCCCCGCCCACTGGGCTATGCGCTGGTGGCCTCGCTCGTGGCGGCGAACGTGATCAACCTGGCGGCGGACATCGGCGCCATGGGCGCGGCGCTGAAGCTGCTGATCGGCGGCCCTCCCCTGCTTTACACGCTGTGCTTTGCCGTGCTGTCGCTGGGGCTGCAGCTGTTCATGCCGTTCTCGCGCTACTCGCCGATCCTGAAAGTGCTCACGTTGAGCCTGTTCGCCTACGTGGGTACGGTGATGGTGATCCATGTGCCGTGGACAGCGGTACTCAGGAGCATCGTGATGCCGCCGATCACCTGGAACGCCAAGTACGCAGTCGGCGTGGTGGCCTTGCTCGGCACCACGATCAGCCCCTACCTGTTCTGCTGGCAGGCGTCGCAGGAGGTGGAGGAAATGGGTGTTGGCAGTGGCCGCAAGGCACTGAAGCGCACGCCCTGGCAAGGCACCGGCGCGCTGCGCCGGATCGGCGTGGATACCACGGTGGGCATGCTGTTCTCGAACCTGATCGCGTTCTTCATCATCCTCACCGCCGCGGTGGTGCTGCACACGCACGGCAAGACCGACATCACTTCCTCCGCCGAGGCAGCCGAGGCGCTGCGGCCGCTGGCAGGCAAGCTGGCGTTCGCGCTGTTCGCGGCGGGCATCATCGGCACCGGCCTGCTGGCGGTGCCGGTGCTGGCCGGCGCCACCGCCTACGCGGCCGCTGGCGCGTTCGGCCAGCGCTCCGGGCTGGAGCACAAGTTGCATCAGGCGAAGTTCTTCTACGCCGTGCTGGTAGTGGCCAGCCTCGCCGGCATGGCGCTCAATCTCACGTCGATCGATCCAGTGAAGGCGCTTTACTGGAGTGCGGTGATCAACGGCGTGGCGGCGGCGCCGCTGATGATCGTGATGATGCTGATGGGCTCGCGGCGCAAGGTGATGGGCACGTTCACCATACACTGGGTGCTCAAGCTGTTCGGCTGGCTGGCCACCGCAGTGATGGCCGCCGCCGCGGTGGTGATGTTCGTTACCTGGGGAAGGTGAACATGCTGTCGCGCCCTCTTGACGGTACCCGGCGCACAGTCGGCTGGCTCGGACGGGATTCCACCATCGGGCCGGCATCCTGATCCGGATGCATTTGAGGGTTTGAACGCGGAACGAGGCAGGCTGCCTGGACTCCGTTGCGCGTCGGCGGCAACAGCATGAATGTCTGGCTGCGATGTACGAACGCCTGCGCGGCGCTGGCGCTGCTCGGGCTGATGCTCGGCGGCTGCTCGGAGCTGCGCACCAACTTCGCGAAGCGCCCGTCGCACGCCTTGCCGCCGGCCACCGGCACGTCCAACGCGCGTTACGTGCATGCCGCGGCGGGCCAGCATCCGCAGCAGTCCGGCTTCCGCCTGATGACCGATGGCACCAATGCACTGATGAGTCGCGTGGCGCTGATCGACGAGGCGAAGCACGCGGTCGACCTGCAGTACTACATCTTCAAGAACGACGCGACCGGCCGGCTGGTGGCGCAGCACCTGCTGACGGCGGCGGACCGCGGCGTGCGCGTGCGCCTGCTGATCGACGACATCAACGTGAGCCACGAGGTCGGCATGCTCGATGCGCTGAACGCGAGCCCCAACATCAAGGTGCGCCTGTTCAATCCGTTCCACACGCGCAAGCCATCGCTGCTGTCCAAGACCGTGCAGCTGCTGTTTTCGCCGAGCCGGCTCAACCATCGCATGCACAACAAGTCGTTCATCGTGGACAACAACGTGGCGATCGTCGGCGGCCGCAACATCGGCGACGACTATTTCAGCGTCGACCGCACCACCGACTTCCGCGACCTCGACCTGATCGCGATCGGGCCGGTGGTGAAGGAGGCATCGCGCGTGTTCGACGCCTACTGGAACTGCCCCGCGGCCTATCCGGTCACGGCGTTCCGTGGCAAGCGCGCCGACCACTACGACCTGGCGCAACTGCGCGCGAACCTCGGCCGGGACGCGCGCCATTTCGCGCAAACGGATTACGCGCAGGCGGCGGCGCAGGATTATCCCGACGGCCCTTCCGGCGACCGCCGTGGCGCGTGGTTCTGGGGGCCGGCGCAGCTGGTCGCCGACCAGCCGGCCAAGATCGAACCTCATCAGGACGACCCGGCGCTGCGCATCGGTCCGCGGATCAGGGCAATGACCGACCAGGCGCAACGGGAACTACTGCTGATCTCGCCGTACTTCGTGCCCGACGAGCGGGACGTGCGCTACCTCGTCGCCCTGGTCGCACGCGGCGTGTCGGTGAAGGTGCTTACCAATTCACTGGCCGCCACCGACGAACCGGCCGTGCACGCGGGATATTCTCGCCATCGTCGCGCGTTGCTCGAAGGCGGCGTGCAACTCTACGAATTGCGTCCGGCCGCCGGCGCGCGCCAGTCCGCCACTGTCGGCGGCACCTCATCCGGTGTCAGCCTGCATGCCAAGGCGATCGTGGTGGATCGGCAACGGGTGTTCATCGGTTCGATGAACATGGACCAGCGTTCGAAGCTGCTGAACACCGAGATGGGCATCATCGTCGACAGCCCGGCATTGGCGGCCGCGGTGAAGCAGTTCTTCGACAACGCGACCCGGCCGACGAACGCCTATCGGGTGATCCTGGTCGCGAGAGGCTTGCCGCACGCAGGCCGGATGCGATGGCTGGCGAGCGACGATGACAAGCCGGTGAGTTACGGCCACGACCCCAGAGTCAACGTCATGCGCCGGCTGGAAGTATGGATGCTCAGGCTGCTGCCGATCGAGGGCATGCTCTGAGGGAGTGAAGGCTGGCAAGAAAGGCTCAAGGGCAGCCAGGCCTCGCCACCGGTATCCGCACTCGGGCCGCCCGTCCCGCCATATTGCGCGTCCGCTCCCGAAAGTGATGTGTGTCGCATCGTACATACAGCCGGTACGGGATGTTCGATGATGCTTGCGCGCGCTTGCTTCTCCCGGCGCGACCTGACGGCAATCCTCAGACGTCGGGCTGTTCGCCCGGGACGGATACCTCCGGTGACCGGCACGCCGCGAAAGGACCGATTCGAACATCCATCAAACGCCCCGTCACCACTTCCGTGCGCTGTGCGTGGCAAAGCGAACACAGGACATATCCCATGAAACGCAGTCTTCTCGCATTGAATTCGATCCTGATCGTCACGGCCATGGCCGTCCATCCAGGGCCGGCCCACGCCCAACATTCCGCCGACCTGGACTGCAGGATGCAGTTCTCTCTTTCAACCTGGTCGCTTGTCTACAAGCAGTCGGAAGGGCACGGCCTCGTCACCTGCCAGGATGGACAGTCCATGCACGTCAAAATTGTCGCAAGGGGCGGCGGCCTGACGGTCGGCAAGTCCCGTATCGACGACGGAACGGGCCGTTTCACCGACGTGCATTCGATATCGGAGATTCTCGGCCACTACGGCGACGCCGAGGCTCATGCGGGAGCCGGCAAGGCAAGCGAGGCACAGGTACTCACCAAGGGAGAGGTTTCCCTTGCGCTGTCCGGCACCGGCAAAGGCATCGATCTTGGCGTCGACGTCGGAGAGGTCACGCTCTCGCGGACAAAGTGACGGGGCGGCGTCGGCTGCGATGGCATGCGGTCATGGTCAAGGCAGCGGCCCTCAGTCCAGGGCTTGGTGCCCCGGGGACAGGCGCGACAATCGGCAACCACCTTGACCGCCTGCCGCTTTCGGCATTCGGTTCGCATGCTTCGCCGTGGCCGCCTGTCCACATCCATGCGGATTATCGGGAAAAGTCATGACTACCACCTGCAACAACGACAACCGTCTCGAGCGGGACTTCGACATTCTTCTGCAACACAACGAACGACTCATGCAGGAAAACGAGTCGCTGCGAGCTGAACTCAGACGCCTCTCCGCCGGTGGCGTGCCGATTCGATCGGTCGAACGCTCGTTGGCGCCGGCTTATGGAACTGCCTATCCCGCCCTGGCGCATATCTCCGTCGGCGATGGCATGGATGGCTCCATGCGCGGATGAAGCCCTTGAAGCGCTGCCCGATCGGATGCAGCGTGCCGCCCTCGACCATGGCCCGCTGGCCGCGAACCCGACCAACGGATGGGCAGCCGACACTTCACGCAAGAGATCACCTGTCGGCATCTCCGTAGCCGGCTTCGCGCTGTCGGCGTATCCGGCGGCTGTGGCGCGGCTGGATGGATCGATCCGACGCAGCCACGCGCCTCCCATGGGATTGCGCTTCCTCCGCGACAGCGGCCAGCGAGGCAGTTCCACGGCGCCCAGTCGCAAGAGCTCCTGCTTGCCACTTCGCGATATCCATGCCGGCACGCACGTGGCGTTTGGAGCGGTCGGCGATCGATACCGCCCCTCGTTGTCTGCGCGCTTGCTGCGCGCATGTATTTCCGGCGGATCTGGCCGATGAAGCCAAGTCCCGGGCCCGTGGGCTAGATTCGCCCCATCAAGATCAATACGACGACGACCAGCACGATGAGACCCAGGCCACCGGTCGGGCCGTAGCCCCATTGCCGGCTGTACGACCAACGCGGGATCGCGCCGATCAGCAGCAGGACGAGTACCACCAGAAGTATGGTGCCAATGGTCATTTCGGTTCTCCTTGGAATCGGTGAAGCAAGCGCTGCACCTCGGAAACCCGGACCCCGGATGGCGGGATTCTTCATGCGCGCCTTGCCGCAAATCACATTAGCCAGGTGGTGGGTCGATATCTGTTCGATAACGAACGCCGGGGACTCCGAAGAAGCCTCGACGATGGGCGCCATGGACTATGTGCGGTCGGGTACAGACGACGTACGCCACCCGCTTCATCATGACCTTGCGCCAGTGCATCGGGATGAAAGCATGGGTCGCTCCGTACACTTCAAGGCCGAGAGCCTTTCGCGCGCGGCCCGATGCAGCCATTGGCTGCGCCGGCTCGTTCGCCATGTGATGGCGCAGCAGAAGACACACCGACCCCATCAGAAAGCCTCATGTTCGATGACTTGCCAGACATGGCTTCGCACGGCCTGCTCCACGCGGGACTGGGGGCCATGCTGCTTTACGTGCTGGTGATGACGCAGCTCACCATATTCACCGTTACCCTGTACCTGCATCGCAGCCAGACGCACCGCTCGGTCGATTTCCATCCCGCGCTCGCGCATTTCTTCCGCTTCTGGATCTGGTTGACCACCGCGATGGTCACCCGCGAATGGGTGGCCGTGCACCGAAAGCACCATGCGCACGCCGATACCGCGCAAGACCCGCACAGCCCCTACATCGTCGGCATCCGCCGATTGCTGTGCGAAGGCACCGAGCTTTATGCCGCGGCACGTCACGATGAAGGGCTGCTGGCCAAGTATGGCCACGGCACGCCGGACGACTGGATCGAACGCCACGTGTACACGCCTCACTGCAATTGGGGTCCGACGCTGCTGGCGTTCATCAGCCTGGCCCTGTTCGGCATCGGTGGCATGGCGATATGGGCAGTCCAGATGATGTGGATTCCCTTCTGGGCCGCCGGCGTGGTCAATGGCATCGGCCATTGGTGGGGTTATCGCAATTTCGAGACCCCGGACAAGTCCGCCAACGTCGTGCCGCTGGGCATCTGGGTCGGTGGCGAGGAGTTGCACAACAACCATCACGCCTTTCCCGGTTCGGCGAAGTTCTCGGTACGCCGCTTCGAATTCGATTTGGGATGGTTCGTCATCCAGGCCCTTTCCGGACTCGGGCTCGCCCACGTCAGGCGCATCGCCGTCATCGAACTGGAACACATGACGAACCACCTGGCCATCCGCATGGCGCACCCGGTAACACTGGCGCCACGGGTGAAAGTCATGACGGAATTCTTCCGCAAGGTCACCTTGCCAGCCGTGCGCGAGGAAGTCCGGCACGGGGATCGCCGCACACCGCCACTCTCGATACGCCTGCGCCGCGCGCTGGCCGACGGCGGCCGCTGGCTTTCGACGGACGAGCGGGAGTGCCTCGACGCGTGGATCGATGCCCGACCGCGCCTGCGCACCGTTTGCCGGTTCCGTGCACAGCTTGCTGCCTTGATGGAAAGCCGCCGTGCGGACCACGCGGCGGAGGCGATGATGCAATGGGTGCGGGCGGCCGGAGCCAGCGGCATCGACGCGCTGCAGGGGTTCGCCCTCTCCATGGGCACCAATATGGCCGTGCCAGGCTCTCGAGCCGGAGTTGCCGACGCCGTTTCCCCGTCTATCCACCGCCCGACGGGCGACGCGGCCGCCCACCGACTGCGGGATCCGCATGTCTGACCCGTTGTGGTCGCTCCTGCTCGGCGTGTTGCTCATTGCCATGGTGCTGACCGGGTCGCTGCTCGCCCGCATCCTGCTCAGCAGCGCGATGGTTTATCTCGTCATCGGCTACGCCATGGGGC
>DATMTH010000098.1:0-1921 GCA_035564915.1 Rhodanobacter sp. | reverse complement strand
ATTGCGGCCGCCATGCTGCAGCTGGCTGTGAAACTGTTAGCCAGTCGCTTCATCATTACTGCGCCGTGTAGACGATCTCGACGCGACGATTCTTGCTCCAGCAATCCTCGTTGTGCTCGCGGCAGACCGGCTTCTCTTTGCCGTAGCTGACCACTTCGAGCTGGCTGGCCGAACCGCCGTCAGCCTGCAGCGCGCTGGACACGGCATTGCCACGACGCTCGCCAAGGCCAAGGTTGTATTCACGCGTGCCACGCTCGTCGGTGTTGCCTTCGAGGCGGATATGCGCGGTCGGACGGTCCTGCAGATACTTGGCGTGGCACGCCATGATCGCCTGGAATTCCGGCTTGATTTCGGTCTTGTCGAAATCGAAATACACCACGCGCTGACGCAGGCAGGCATTGGTGTCCAGGTCGGCAGGGGTGAACTTGCCATCCGTGACAGGAGCCTGTGTCTGGGCGGGTTCCACGGCCGGAGCAGGAGCTGGCTGTGGCTTCACTTCTTTCTTGGTACAAGCGGCCGCGCCTACGCAGAGCAGGGCAACCAGGGCGACGCGAACGGTCTTATTCATGGTGACGTTCCTTACGGGTTGAGTTCCGACAAACGATGACTATGGGAGTTACGGGACAGCTGTTACTGACGCCGGTGGACCGGCTGTTGTTTTGACGCTTGAAAGATCGACGGTGCGTGACACTGCATGATCGCTCTGACTGGTGACGACGCCGTGAAGCGCCTGCACCGGAAACCGAAACGCGCCATCGGCGCTGTTCGGGCCCATTCCATGGACATGATGCTGCCGCACTTTCGCGCAGCAGCATGAAAATCATTGTTGGCGATACGGGCCCCAGGCTGGCTCACGCACATCGCCATCGGAAAGCACGAGGCGTTGGCGTACCAACCCGTCGGCTGAAACGGCATAAAGCACGCCATGTCGGCCTTCGGTGGCGGCATACAACAACATGCTGGCATTTGGCGCAAAACTGGGGGCCTCGTCGAGCGGACCCGGCGAGAGGGGGCGCACTTGATCACCCAGACTGCGGTCCATCACAACAATACGATACACGTTCCCGTTGCTCTGCACCATCGCGATCTGCTTGCCATCGAAGCTGACCGCCGGGTCCTGATTGCCCTGCCCCTGGAAACTGATTCGCTGCGCCGTGCCGCCCGCAACCGGGATCTGGTAAATCTGCGGGCGCCCGGAGCGGTCCGAGGTGAAGTAGATGCTCTGGCCGTCCGGAGCCCATGCCGGCTGGGTGTCGATCGCCAGGTTATGGGTCAGCCGGGTTTCGTGCCGGGTGGCCAGATCGAGCACGTAAAGCTCGAGGTTGCCCTGATACGACAATGCCACCGCCAGCTGCTTGCCGTCCGGCGACCACGCCGGCGCGCCATTGATGCCTTTGGCGTGGGCTTCCACCAACTGGCGTGAACCGGTGGTGATGTCCTGCACGTAGATCGCCGAGTTGCCGCTCTCGAACGAGACGTAGGCGATCTTGGTGCCGTCGGGCGACCACGATGGCGACAGCAGGGATTCCTTGGAACGGGCCACCACCTGCGGATTGAAGCCATCGGAGTCGGCCACGATCAGCGAATAGGTGATGTGATCGCCCAACCCGACCGCGGTGATATAGGCCATGCGGGTCCAGAACGCGCCACGCACACCGGTGATCTTCTGATAGATCTGGTCGGCGATCTGGTGCGCCACGCCGCGCAGATCACCGGCCGGCGCCGGCGGCATCTGCTGGTTCAGCAGGCCCTGCTGCTTGTTGACATCCCACAGCTCGTAGCTGACCTGCACCATGCCATTGCCGCTGCTGGTGGTATGGCCAACCACGATGTAGTCCTGCTTGAGCAGGCGCCAGGTCGCAAACTTGATGTCCGCGCCCTTGGTCGGAAACTCCACGATGTCGCCCTTGGCCAGCGAGCG
>DATMTH010000097.1:0-10200 GCA_035564915.1 Rhodanobacter sp. | reverse complement strand
GGCGAGCGGGCGGCTGTTTGGGTGCGTGTCGTGCGCGAGGAATTGTCCCGCCGCAGTCCTGTAGATGAGATCTTGGAGCGCTGCCTGACGGTCCCGTCATGGAAGGCCTGGCCTCCTGCATGGTGGCCAGATGATGGACAGCAGGGCAAAAACGGGGGGAGAGGACCTCGAAAGCTGAGCGCGGTGGTCCACAGATGAAGTCGAGAGGTGTAAATGGAATCCCATTCCGAAGCGGTGCGACCAGTGCAGATGCCATATCTTCGCAGACGAAAAAGCCGCCCTGGTGAGGAGCGGCGCTGAATGGTGCCCGAGGCCGGAATCGAACCGGCATGACCGCAAGGTCGAGGGATTTTCTTACCACTACGGCTTTCGCCGCCAGCGCAAGCGCTGTTCGTGGGCTGGAGCACGCCTTCACCATAGCTTTGCAAGCCGTAGGTGCCCGCCGTCTGCTCTCTACACCTTCCTCTGAACTTTAGCTCGGAGGCTTGGCTCGGCGTTGGCTCGAATGCCTGTGGCATCCAGGGCGTTCACCGAATTTGACGGGCGTCACCTCTGGAGTTTCCCCCGGAGGGCTCAAATTGCTTTAAGTCCCTTGTGTCTACCAGTTTCACCACTCGGGCTGATTTGACTCGTTGCTGAGCCGATGTTCGCCCAGGCAAGCCAGGGCTGCTTCAACTTTACCGCTCGCTTGGTTCCTAGGCGACACCTAGAGATTAAAGGAGTCGATTTGGAACGCCAACTCGAAGACTGGTAAACCTCGCTGCGTCTAGCTTTGTAACCTACGTATTCATTGAAAAAAGGATTGACAAGAGGGATTTTAAGTCCCTTGCGTCTACCAGTTTCGCCATCCGGGCCGGATGTCGGTGCGAGCTGCGGTTGGGCTGCAGGCGGCGTGCATCGTAGCATGCGCGTCGCTCAGGCCCGTTGCATGCGTGCTCTAGAACAGGCTCTTGAAGATGTGGATGCCAGCGCTGTATTCGCCGATGATCGTCCCCACGCTGACCAGGAAGAAGTTCAGCAAGGTGCGCGCGACGCGATTTTTCCACCAGCCACTCCAGTGCACGATATCGTCGCGCAAGGTGTCGAAGTCGACGACCCGCGGGCGGCGCACCCAGGCTTCGGCCATCGCGCTGATGCCGCCAGCCGGAATGCCGGGGCGGAACGGCTTGATCGGCGCGGCGATGAAGGCGGCCAGAATGCTGACCGGATGACCACCGGCAGCCAGCGCACCGAGCGCCGCAAAGCCACCGGTGAACAGCACCCAGTCCCGCAGTGCCTGCGTGCCGAGCGCAGTGTTCTGATGGAATGCCCAGGCGATCGCGGCGAATACCAGCAGCACCAGCGCCGCCGCAATCCATTTCGGCCAGCGCGCCTTGGGCGGCGACACGGCCAGCTCGGCGAGCTTGCTCGCGGGATCGTACTGCTGCTCGCGCAGCTGGGTGCACATGCCGCCGAGATGGCCGGCACCAATCACCACCAGGACGCGGCGAGGTTCTGCGCTGGCCGAACGACTTGATTCCTGACGAAGGCGTGCAGCCATGAAGGCATCGCGCTCGCCAATCAGGCTGTCGTAGAGCGGCTTGGAGCCATGGGCGAATTCGCTGAACGCACTTTCCAGCAGATCGCCCTGTTTCAGTTTCTCGATCTCGGCCTGTTCGATCTCCTCGCGTTCGAACACGCTGGCCAGCAGGCCGCCGAGCAGGCCGAAGCGTTGCCAGAAGCCCACACTGTGCCAGGCACGCTTCAGCGTGGTGCCCACTTCGCGGTCGATCAGCCACAAGGGCAGGTCGCGTTGGTCGGCGCCGTCCATCGCCGCCTTCATCTCGGCACCGGGTTGAATGCCGGACTGGTCGGCCAGGCGCTTCTGGAAGGTGGACAGCACCAGACTGGCGGCCACCATGCCGGCCTTGCCCTGGCGTATCACCTTGAACAGATCCATCTGCTTGAACGCTTCGGGGTCGCGCATGCCTTGGGCGCGGCTGTCGCACAGTTCCACCGCCACGGCGTCGAAATGCTCGTGCTCCAGCAGGGCTTCGACCGCTTCCATGCTGCTGCGCGAGACATGGGCGGTACCGAGCACCACATATTCCACGCCATCACGCTGGATCCGCTCGATCGGTTGTCCGTGCAGGGCGGGCAATTCAGCGGCGTCGGTTTCGGGAACACTCATGCGGGCGGCAGGCCGGTCGTAGGGGGAAGTCCATGCATGGGGACGCCGACTCGATGGAACAAGCCGGTGCGGTGTGGTCAGTCACGAAAGCGCTTGAGCAGATCGGCATAGGCATCGATGCGCCGGTCGCGCAGGAATGGCCAGATGCGACGCACCTGTTCACTGCGGGCCAGGTCGACCTCGGCCAGCAGCAGCTCGCGCTTGTCGGTGCCCGCCTGCGCCAGGAATTCGCCCTGCGGTCCGGTCACGAAACTCGAACCCCAGAACTGAATGCCGGCACCGATGCCGGTGGGATCGGATTCATGACCTGTCCGGTTGCACGACAGCAGCGGTACGCCATTGGCTACCGCATGGCCGCGCTGCACCGTGATCCAGGCATCGCGTTGGCGATCCTTCTCGGCCTGCTCGTCATTCGGATCCCAGCCGATCGCGGTGGGGTAGAGCAGCAGTTCGGCGCCGGCCAGGGCCATCAATCGTGCCGCTTCCGGATACCACTGATCCCAGCACACCAGCACGCCGAGGCGACCCACCGAGGTGTCGATCGGTTCGAAACCCAGGTCGCCGGGGGTGAAGTAGAACTTTTCGTAGAACGCCGGATCGTCCGGGATATGCATCTTGCGGTAGATGCCGGCGATCGCGGCGGAGCGATCGAACACCACCGCGGTGTTGTGATACAGCCCGGCGGCACGGCGCTCGAACAGCGAGGCGACCACCACCAGCTTCAGCTCCTCGGCCAGCTTGCCGATCCGCTCGGTGCCCGGGCCGGGGATGCTTTCGGCCTGATCGAACAGGTCGACGGATTCGTGCTGGCAGAAGTACGGCCCGTTGTGCAGTTCCTGCAACAGGACCAGCCCGGCACCCGCGGCCGCCGCCTGGCGCAGACCGGATTCGATGGCGTCGAGATTGGCGTCACGGCTGCCGCGGTCGGTTTCCTGCAGCAGGGCGACCTTGAGTGCATTTCGGGTCATCGGGTCGATCCTCGGCGCATGGCCAGACGAAACAGACCTTGCAGTTTAGCCGATGACGTTCAGGTCAACCCGGCCGGCAGCTGCATGGTGATGCAGTGCAGGCTGCCGTTCTGCCAGATCAATGGCCGGCACGGCACCTGCACCACCTCGCGCCCCGGGTGGGCCGTGCCGATGATGCGCGCGGCCTCATCGTCGGCCGGGTCGGCATACGCCGGCACCAGCACGGCGCCGTTGACGATCAGGTAGTTCGCGTAGGACGCCGCCAGCCGACGACCTTCGTCGATGATCGGCTGCGGCCAAGGCAGTGGATGGAGCTGGTACGGCCCGCCATCGGCCGTACGCAGCGCCGAAAGTTCGATGGCCATGCGCTGCAGTTCATCGTGATGCGGGTCGCCGGGGTCGTCGCACGCCTGGAAAACGATGCGGTTGTCCGGCGCGAAACGGGCGAGGGTATCGATGTGCGCATCGGTGTCGTCGCCTTCGAGGTAACCGTAATCCAGCCATAGCACACGATTCGCGTGCAGGTTGTCGCGCAGGATGCCGCTCATCTGCTCGCGCGATTGTTCGGGATGGCGCTGCGTCAGGCAGCGCCAGGTAGTCAGGATGGTGCCGCGGCCATCGCTCTCGATACCGCCGCCCTCCAGTGCCCAGTCGATGCGTTGGTGAGCGGCGCGCCCGAAGATGCCAGCCCGGAGCAGCCCGGCCACCAGCGCGTCATCCTGCTGCGCACCGAATTTTCCGCCCCAGCCGGTGAAACGGAAATCGGCGAGCGTGAAGCCCTTTGCGCCGCCGGTCAGGGTGATCGGGCCCGAATCTCGCAGCCAGGTGTCGTCATACGGCAAGCGCACGAAGTGCACGCGAGCGGAGTCGATGCCGGCACGTTCGAGCAGCTTTTCGACGTGCTGCTGCAGGGGCTCGTCCGCGACCACGATGACAAGCGACTGGAAGCGCGTCACCGCAGCGGCCAGCGCCACATAGGTGGACTCCACCGAGGCCAGTCGTTCGGCCCAGTCGGTGCCGGCATGCGGCCACGCGATCAGTACGGCAGCCTGTGGTTCCCATTCCGCCGGCAGGCGCAACGATTGGTCGGTCATGAAGGAATTCCCGTGCGGGCAGGGCGACGCCCGTGCCGGCGCCTGGACGCACATTTTAAACGATGGCTCGACGACATGGCGGCGCCGCTGCCGTCCCGCACCGCCGCACGCCGGGACATGGCGATCTGCACCAATGAAAACGCGGCCCGTGTTGCCACGAGCCGCGTCGTCGGCGATCCGGCTACTGGACGGCGGAGGGGTTGGTGTTGTTGCCGGCCGGTGTGTTGAGCACCGAGTGGATCACGTGATTGTGCTCGAAGTAGACGATGAAGTTCGCGTAGTCCCAGCGATTGATCACCGGATGCTTGCTGGTGTCGCCACCGCGCGGAGCGAGCTTGCGCTGTGGCGCGCCCCAGGTCTTCTCGACCTGGCTCATGCTTAGCCCGCGGCGGGGCAGGTTCATGGTTTTTTCCTGCTGCACGCGATGGATCAGCAGACTGTCGCCGTGCCTGGACTGTGCCGCCTGGGCCGGTTGCGACACGGCAAGGCCAGCGACGGCGGCGACCACCGCGATGATCGACAAACTGCTTGTGAACTTGACCATGGTTCCCCTCTCCGTGCAAGGCTGTATGCGGCGTCGTTGTAGCAGAAGTGCCCATGCTACGCCATGTCGGCCTGCGCCGATTGCGATGGGTTGGGCATTCGTCGATCGCGCAGTCGCATCGGCCGACAGGTCGAGAATAGCGCCATCACAGTTATCATGGGCGGCTGCGGATGTTCGCCTGCCCGATCTGGATATGGTTCTCGATGATTTCGTTTCGACATTTTGCCTTGCGCCGCGGCAGCCGGTTGTTGCTGTCCGACATCGATCTGGTGATCCAGAGCGGCTGGCGACTGGGCGTGATCGGGCGCAATGGCTGCGGCAAATCCAGCCTTTTTGCCGCGTTGCAGGGCAACCTGGACAGCGATGCCGGCGAACTGGACATGCCGGGCAAGCTGCGGCTGGCGTCGGTGGCACAGGAAACCCCGGCGTTGCCCGACGCGGCGATCGACTACGTGCTGGGTGGTGACGAGGAGCTCGCTGCGGCATTGAACGCCGAGGTCGAAGCGGGCGAACGCGGCGACATGGAGGCGATGGCGCGGGCACACCATCGCATCGAGGAGTTGCATGGCTACGATGGTCGCGCCCGTGCCGGGCGGCTGATGCACGGCCTGGGTTTTCCGCCGGAGACGCACGAACGTGCGGTACAGGAGTTCTCCGGTGGCTGGCGCGGCCGGCTGAACCTGGCGCGGGCCTTGATGTGCCCGTCCGACCTGCTGCTGCTGGACGAGCCGACCAACCATCTCGACCTGGACGCCGTGTTGTGGCTGGAGGAGTGGCTGCGCCGTTATCAGGGCACCTTGCTGATCATTTCGCACGACCGCGAGTTTCTCGACGGCGTGATCAGCCATACCCTGCATCTCAACGACGGCAAGGCAAAACTTTACAGCGGCAATTACAGCGCATTCGAGCGCCTGCGAGCGGAACAGCTGCGCCAGCAGCAGATATCGCACGAGCGCGAACAGGCCGAGCGGGCGCACCTGCAGTCGTTCATCGACCGCTTCAAGGCCAAGGCGACCAAGGCCAAGCAGGCGCAATCCCGCATGAAACGACTGGAAAAACTGGCCGGTACCGAAGCGGTGCGTGCCGATCGCCCGTTCAGTTTCCAGTTCCCGGCGCCCGGACGCCTGCCCGATTCGATGCTGCAGCTGGAGGACATCACCGCCGGCTACCTGGCCGATCCGTCGACGCACACGGCCGATGCGGAAGTGGCCAACATCGTGCTGGCCGACGTGCGTTTCAGCATCGAGGCCGGCGAGCGGATCGGTCTGCTGGGCCCCAACGGCGCCGGCAAATCGACCCTGGTCAAGACCCTGGTCGGCGAGCTCGAACCGTTCGGCGGCGAGCGCAAGGCGCACAAGGATCTGAAAATCGGCTACTTCGCCCAGCACACGGTGGAAAGCCTGCGCGAGGGCGCCAGTCCGCTGGATCACTTGATGGACAAGGCGCCAGGCGTGGCCACCCAGGTCATGCGAGACTTTCTCGGTACCTGGAATTTTGCCGGCGACCGCGCGTTCGAGTCGGTCGATGGCTTCTCCGGCGGCGAGCGTGCGCGTCTGGCCCTGGCGCTGATCGCCTGGGACAAACCGAACCTGCTGCTGCTGGACGAGCCGACCAACCATCTGGATCTGGACATGCGCGAGGCGCTGGCCGATGCACTGGCGGATTTCGATGGTGCACTGGTGCTGGTTTCGCATGATCGCCACCTGCTCGGCATGGTCTGCGACAGCTTCTGGCGCGTCGCCGATGGTGTGGTGGAAGCTTTCGATGGCGACCTCGACGACTACGCGCGTTGGCTGAAAACCCGAGGTGCCGCCAACAAGAAGGCAGCGAAGGCCGAAGCCGCCGCCAAGCCGGTGGTGAAAATCGAGCCGGAGTGGTCGCCCGAGGAACGCCGCCGGCAGGCGGCCGCCCAGCGCGAAAGCGAAAAGGCTTCGCGCCAACGGGTGAAGCGCATCGAGACACGCATGGCTACGATCGACAGTGAAATGGCTGCCCTGGAAAAGCAGCTGGCCGATCCGGAAACCTATCGCGGTTCCACCAGCGAGATGATGCGGCTGGGCCAGCGCCAGGCCGAGTTGCGCAGCGAAAAGGAAGCGCTCGAAACCGAATGGCTGGAGCTGGCCGAGCAACTGGATGTCTGAGAGGTCGCGGACGCAAGCATGAGAACCGGGCAAACCGTGCAAGGGTGGCTGCCAGCCTTGAAGCAATTCCAGCCGGGTCATCCCGTGCTTGAATGTCTCAGTCGCGCCGATCGACTGGGTGATGGTCGCGTCGGCTATCTCAATGGTGTTGTGACGTTCTTTCCGGATCTCGGCGAGGGCCTGCCGGTCGCCGCCATCACTCGCGAATTTGTCGCCGGCGATGCCGCTGACGGACTCTGGCTGGCTGCCGATCCGGCCTGGGTTCGGCCGGACATGACCGGTGCGCGATTGCTTGCCTGCGGCCAGTTGCAATTGACCCTGGACGAAGCGAATGCGCTGGCTGACGCGTTGCGGCCCCTGTTCGCCGAACGTGACATGCGCCTGCTGGTTTCCACGGCCGATCGCTGGCACCTGCAACTGCCCGCCAACACGCCACTGCCGCGGTTTGCCGCGCCAGAACAGGCGCTGGGCGAAGATCTCGCGCAGCACTTGCCGGTCGGCGAGCAAGGTCGCAGTTGGCGCGTGTTGATGAACGACATCCAGATCACCCTGCATCAGCATCCGCTGAATGCCCGGCGGCACGCGCGCGGCCTGCCGCCGGTGAACAGTCTGTGGCTGTGGGGCGGCGGCAAGCTGCCGGCGCCATGGAAATGCGGGTTGGAGGCGGTGATCAGTGACGATCTGCTGCTGCGTGCCCTGGCCCGGCGAGCCGGCGTTCTGCAGCACTCGCGTACTCCGCAGGCGATGGCGGCGGCCAGTCCCGGTTGCCTGGTTGACCTGCAGGATCTTCCCGCCGACGAGATTGTCGCGCGCTGGTGGCCGGCGTTGCAGACACTGCTCGTTCGGCAACCGCTCGTGCTGCATTTCGCCAGCGGCGAACGTTGGCTGCACAAACCGTGGCATCGCTGGCGGTTCTGGCGTGGGGCAGGGCATTGAGCACCCTCCAGCTGCGCCGACGGGAATACAGCGGCACGCCCGCCAACTGGCCTGATTCGGTGCACCCTGTGCTGCAACAGATCTACGCCGCACGCGGGGTATTGACGCCCGGGGAAGCCGAACACCGGCTGGCACGCATGCTGTCGCCGCAGAGCCTCGGCGGTATCGAGCAGGCGGTCGATCTGCTGGTTGCGGCGATTCGCGACGACAGCTCGATCCTTGTCGCCGGCGACTACGATTGCGACGGTGCCACCGGCACCGCCGTGGCGATCCGTGGTCTGCGCATGCTTGGCGCGAAGCGTGTCGACTACGCCATCCCGAATCGCTTTGCGCACGGTTACGGTTTGAGTCCGGCCTTCGTGGCGTCGATGCAGCCGAGCCCCGACCTGATAGTCACCGTCGACAACGGCGTGGCCAGTGTGGCTGGCGTGGCGGCGGCGAAGGCGCGCGGAATCCGCGTGATCGTCACCGATCACCACCTGCCCGGTGAACAATTGCCGGCGTGCGATGCGATGGTCAATCCGAACCTGCGCGATGATTCGTTTCCCAGCAAGATGCTGGCCGGCGTGGGAGTGATGTTCTACCTGCTGCTGGCGCTGCGCTCGAGGCTGCGCGAGCAGGGTGCGTTCGCTCACGTCGAACCGGATCTGTCCAGCCTGCTCGACCTGGTCGCGCTGGGCACCGTGGCGGATCTGGTGCCGCTGGATTTCAACAACCGGGTGCTGGTCCAGGCCGGCCTGCAACGCATGCGTCAGGGGCGCGCCTGCGCTGGCATCACCGCGCTGGTCGAATCCGGCAAACGAAGTCTGGCCACCCTGGTTTCCAGCGACCTCGGCTTTGCCGTGGGCCCGCGCCTCAATGCCGCGGGCCGGCTGGAAGACATGCGACTGGGTGTGGAATGCCTGCTCACCGACAACGTCGTGCAGGCGCGCCTTTGCGCCGAGCAACTTAATGCGATCAACCTGGAGCGGCGCGAGCTGCAGGCTTCGATGGTGGCCGAGGCCGAGCAGATGGTGGCCGGGCTGACCGATATCGATGCCATCGGCGTGGCCTTGTACGAACCATCGTGGCATGCCGGCGTGATCGGTCTGGTCGCCTCGAAATTGAAGGACCGGCTGCACCGGCCGGTGATCGCCTTTGCGCCGGCCAGTGAGGACGACATGGGCCACCTGCGCGGCTCGGCACGTTCGATTCCAGGCTTTCATATCCGTGATGCGCTGGCCGTGATCGATACGCGCGAACCGGGCCTGATCGAGCGTTTCGGCGGCCACGCGATGGCGGCGGGCCTGAGCCTGAAGAGCGAGGATTACCCGCGCTTTGCCGCCGCCTTCGACGCCGTCGCGCGCGAACTGATTCCGTCCGAACGACTGCAGGCATTGCTGTATACCGACGGTGAGCTGCCGATCGGAGCCGCGACCCTGACGCTGGCCCGGCAACTGCGCCAGGCCGGGCCGTGGGGGCAGGCGTTTCCCGAGCCGCTGTTCGACAACCTGTTCGAATGTGCTGGCTGGAAAGTGATGGGAGAGCGTCATCTGCGGCTGCAACTGCGCGACCCCCGCGATGGTTCGATGCATGACGCGGTGATGTTCAATGCGTACCACGGCCAGCCGCCGCCGACACATCTGCGTGCGGCATACGAGCTGACCATCAACGATTGGCAGGGGCGCGAAACCCCGCGCCTCCTGCTGCGCCATATCGAACCTGCCTGAACGCGCCCCGGCCCGGGGAAATGGCGGGTTCTTCACACAGGCTGATCCAGACTGGATGCTCCACATCTCCAAGGGAGAATGCCAGTGATCGCACAGATCGAAGGGTTGCCCGCCGGCACGATAGGATTTCGCGCCCATGGCCAGGTCACGTCCGCCGATTACGAAAACATCATCGTGCCCGATGTGGAGGCCGCTTTCGCCCTGAACCGCAAGTTGCGCATGCTGTACGTCACGGCGGAAGATTTCACCGGTTTCGATGCCGGCGCGATGTGGGACGACGCCAAGCTTGGCATGCGTCACTTCAGCGGCTGGGAGCGCATCGCGCTGGTGACCGATGTGGCGTGGCTGCGCACCACCGCCAGTGCCTTCGCGTTTGCCGTGCCGGCGGAGTTCCGCCTGTTTCATGGCGCGGCCATCGAGGAAGCCATGCGCTGGATTGTCGCGAGCTGACCCGCGCGGAAAGCCGTGTCGAAAAAAACACTTGCCATCGCGGGTGCGATCTGTTCAAGTTGAAACATGCCTTTCGTTGCCGCCAAAACCATGAAACTCGCCGCGCCTTCCGCGCGGAGCTTGGTGTCGGCCGTCAGCAACAATAATCGCGCGAACAATAACGCCAATCACTGGCGGGCCTGCGCGTA
>DATMTH010000096.1:0-1697 GCA_035564915.1 Rhodanobacter sp. | reverse complement strand
GCCAGCACGCAGGAT
Source organism: Rhodanobacter sp. (assembly GCA_035564915.1). Taxonomy (GTDB): domain Bacteria; phylum Pseudomonadota; class Gammaproteobacteria; order Xanthomonadales; family Rhodanobacteraceae; genus Rhodanobacter. The sequence goes on along the minus strand of DATMTH010000096.1, from coordinate 1,682 downwards.
CGCGACATGAACGCGCCAGCGCTGATCGTCACGGTCGACCGTGACGGCCGCTTCTATGTTGGCAGCGACGAAGTGCTGGGCGAGGGCATCGAGCCGTTGAAGCAGGCCATCGCGCGCAGTGCCGGCGCCGATCGCACGAGGCAGGTGACGATTCGCGCCGATGCAAAAAGCGCCCATCAGGATGTGGTGACCGCGATGGATGCGCTGGGCCAGCTCGGCTTCACCCGGCTGTCGATCGCGACCACGCCAAGCCAGCCCGGTGCGGCTCGGTGAGCAGCTCGAAGCGACGCTGGTGGCAGGCGGATACCTGGCACACCTACAAGCGTCTGCTTGGCTACAGCCGCCATTACTGGCCGATCGGCCTGGTGGCGTTGGTCGGCATGCTGGTTGACGCAGGCGGGCTGGCATTGTTCACCGATCTGCTCAAGACGATGATCGACGGACTGTTCGTGCGCAAGGACCCGTATCTGATTTTCTGGATGCCAATCTGGATCATCGGCATTTTCGTCGTGCGTTCCTGCGGCACCTTCGTCAGCAATTACGGCATCGCCTACATCGGACGGCATGTGGTGCAGGCGATCCAGTCCGACGTATTCAAGTCCTATCTGCGTTTGCCAGCGGCATTTTTCGGCAGGGAACCGTCGGGTCAGCAGGTTTCCCGCATCACCTACACCAGCGAACAGGTGGCTTCGGCGTCCTCGGACGCGGCGAAAGTTGCGGTTACCGACGGCGCCATGGTGCTCTTCATGCTGGTCGTGATGTTGCACAACAGTGCGTATCTCACGTTGGCGCTGCTGATCCTGGTGCCGGCGATCGCGTTGATCGCCACTGTCGTCAGCCGGCGCTATCGGCTGATCAGCCGGCACATCCAGAACACCATGGGATCGGTCACCGGTACGGTGGAAGAGTCAGTCGGCGCTCACCGCGAGGTACGCATTTATGGCGGCCAGGCACATGAGGCTGATCGTTTCGACGACATTACCCGGCGCACCCGACGACTCAATCTGAAAATTGCCGCGACCAATGCGGCATCCAGTTCCACCGTGCAGCTGATGGGCGCGTTTGCGATGGCGACGCTGGTGTTCCTGGGAACCCGGCCGAGTGTGCTGTACCAGATGTCGCCCGGTATATTTTTTGCCGTGCTGACGGCGATGGGTACGATGTTGCCGTCGTTGCGTCGGCTGGCCAATGTGCAGGCCAATATCCAGCGCGGGCTGTCTGCCGCAGAGGATTTGTTCGCGGTGATGGATCTGCCGCCCGAGGTGGACGAAGGCAGCCACGAACTGGTGCGCACGCGTGGCGACCTGCGTTTCGAGAATGTCCAGCTGACCTATCCGCGCAGTGAAACGGAGGCCTTGCGCGGGGTGTCACTGCATTGCCTGCCCGGCACCGTGACGGCGCTGGTGGGTCGTTCGGGCAGCGGCAAGAGCAGCCTGGTCAGCCTGCTGCCGCGCTTTTATGCGCCGAACGCCGGCCGCATCGTGCTGGACGATGAAAATTACCTTGATCTGCGCTTGCCTTCATTGCGCCGGCAAATCGCCTGGGTTGGGCAAAGCGTGGTGTTGTTCGATGACACGGTGGCCAACAATATCGCCTATGGCGAGCTGGCCGGTGCGAGTGAGGCATCGATTGTCGCCGCCGCTGTCGCCGCCAATGCGATGGAGTTCATCGAGCGCATGCCG
>DATMTH010000095.1:0-19462 GCA_035564915.1 Rhodanobacter sp. | reverse complement strand
TCGGTGAAGAACTACGCGCGCAAGCATCCGCATCGGATGGGCGCGTGGAGCCACGATTCGCAGACCCGCGTGGCGCACATGGACGGCGGCGATTTCTACGGCAGCGAAAAATCCGTCGTGATCGGGACGGCCGGCAACGTCAGCATCGAGTGGTTCGGCAAGGACGGCAGCCACAGCGTGCTGAAGCCGAAGACCGCACTGCTCGTGGGCGAAATCATCGACGCGTCGGTGATGAGCCGCAAGGCGCTGGCCGGCTTCATCGATGCGCAGATCGCGGACGCGAAGAAACGCGGCGTGCTGTTCTCGCTTCACCTGAAAGCGACCATGATGAAGGTCTCCGATCCGATCATGTTCGGCGTGGCGGTGGGCGAGTTCTACAAGGACGTGCTGGCGAAACATGCCGATGCGCTGAAGCAGGTCGGCTTCAACCCGAACAACGGCATCGGCGACCTGTACGCGCGCCTCGGCTCGCTGACCGACGCGCAGCAGGCAGCGATCAAGGCCGACATGGATGCCGAGTACGCGCAGCGTCCTGCGCTGGCGATGGTCAACTCCGACAAGGGCATCACCAACCTGCACGTGCCAAGCGACGTGATCATCGACGCCTCGATGCCGGCGATGATCCGCGACTCCGGCCAGATGTGGAACGCCGAGGGCAAGCTGCAGGACACCAAGGCGATCATTCCCGACCGCTGCTACGCCGGCGTGTACCAGGCCACCATCGAAGACTGCAAGGCGCATGGCGCGTTCGATCCGGCCACCATGGGCAGCGTGCCGAATGTCGGCCTGATGGCGCAGAAAGCCGAGGAATACGGCTCGCACGACAAGACCTTCGTGATGCCTGCCGAGGGCACGGTCAAGGTGACCGACGCCGACGGCAAGCCGGTCTTCGAGCACGCGGTGGAAGCGGGCGACATCTGGCGCATGTGCCAGACCCGGGATGCGCCGGTGCAGGACTGGGTCAAGCTCGCCGTCAGCCGCGCCCGCCTGAGCAACACGCCGGCGGTGTTCTGGCTGGACCGGGCGCGTGCGCATGATGCGCAGATCATCGCCAAGGTCGAGAAGTACCTGAAGGAGCACGACACCACGGGCCTGGACATCCGCATCCTGCCGCCGCTGGAGGCCACGAAGTTCTCGCTCGAACGCATCCGCCAGGGCCAGGACACCATCTCGGTCACCGGCAACGTGCTGCGCGACTACCTCACCGACCTGTTCCCGATCATGGAGCTGGGCACCAGCGCCAAGATGCTGTCGATCGTGCCGCTGATGGCCGGTGGCGGCCTGTTCGAGACCGGCGCCGGCGGTTCGGCACCGAAGCACGTGCAGCAGTTCGTCGAGGAAAACCACCTGCGCTGGGATTCGCTCGGCGAGTTCCTGGCGCTGGCCGCCTCGCTGGAGCATCTGGGCGAGCGTTACGACAATGCCCGCGCCAAGGTGCTGGCCAGGGCGCTGGACGAGGCCACCGGCAAGTTCCTCGACGAGAACAAGTCGCCCTCGCGCAGCGTGGGCCAGATCGATAACCGCGGCAGCCACTTCTACCTGGCTTTCTACTGGGCACAGGCACTGGCGGCACAGGATGAGGATGCGGCACTCAAGAGCATCTTCGCCGGCTTGGCTGACATGCTGCAGGCGGGTGAGGCTGCGATCGTCGACGAGCTCAACCAGGTGCAGGGCAAGCCGGTCGACATTGCCGGTTACTACCGCCCGAATCTCGACAAGGTCAGTCGTGCGATGCGTCCCAGCAAAACCTTCAACCACGCGTTGGCGAGTATTGCCGGGCGTTGATTGAATCCGCCGGAGCGTTCCGGTGGTCCTGAACGGAACGAAGGCCGGCAGCGTGCGCGCCGGCCTTCGTGTTTCTGGCGCAGTGACATGCGGCGCCGCGAGCGGGATTCGGCCTGACACGACCGGCGCCTGTCGCTGTCGGGTGGAGTCGCTGCAGGATCAGGACGCCGCAGGTTGCCGATGCGACGAACACCGGCAATGCCGAAATCACTCCGGCGGGCGGTTGCTGGTGCGTCGTGATCAGGCCGCGCCGGACAGGTCCAGCGCGGCAATCTCGTTGGCGGTCAGGCTCAGCCTCAGCGCACCGATCAGTTCACCCAGCTGTTCCACCGTGGTCGCGCTGGCGATCGGTGCGGTGATGCCTGGCCGCGCCATCAGCCAGGCCAGCGCCACCTGCGCCGGGGTGGCCTGGTGGGCGGCGGCTACATCGTCCAGCGCGCTCAGCACGCCGAGGCCGTGCGGGTTGAGGTATTTCTTCACGCCGCCGCCGCGGGTCGAGCTCTTGGCCAGGTCGGCGGTGCTGCGGTACTTGCCGCTGAGGAAGCCGCTGGCCAGCCCGTAGTAGCTGATCACGCCGAGGTTCTCGTTCCGGGCCAGCGGTTCCAGCTCCGCCTCGTAGCCGGCACGGCTGACCAGGTTGTATTCCGGTTGCAGGCATTCGTAGCGCGGCAGGTGGTGCTGTTTCGACATGGCCAGTGCATCGGCCACGCGGGTGGCGCTGAAGTTGGACGCGCCGATCGCACGAATCTTGCCGGCCTCGATCAGCCGTGCAAACTCGCCCAGGGTGTCGGCCATCGCCACGCTGGCATCGTCCTGATGGGCAAAGTACAGGTCGATGCACTCCACCTGCAGGCGGCTGAGCGATCCGTCCACGGCCTGGCGAATGTTCACCGCGGCCAGGCCGGGCTGCTCGACCCACTTGGCTACCTTGGTCGCGATCAGCACCTGCTCGCGTTTGCCGCTGCGCTTGAGCCACTTGCCGATGATGGTCTCCGATTCGCCGCCGCGGTTGCCCGGTGCCCACGCCGAATAGACATCGGCGGTATCGATCAGGTTGCCGCCACCGTCGACGAACGCATCGAGCAGCTCAAACGAGCGCTGCTCATCCACACTCCAGCCAAACACGTTGCCGCCAAAGACGAGCGGGGCGATCGAGAGCGGCGAGTTGCCGAGTTGGCGCATGTGCATCAGGGCTGTCTCCAGGCAGAACCAAAGGTGCCAAGGATGCACCCTGCAGCGAAAAATCGCGTGATGCGACCCGGATGCGAACGAGCGGGGTCGTGGCCGAAGGAACTCAGCGCGGAGCCGCCAGGCGCGGCCAGTGCGAAACACGGTTTTGCGGCCGGCTTCGCGGTGTTCTCGATTCACCCTTTGCCACGCCGCCAGCCTGGTCGGCGCTGCTTTCGTTCGGCGTTTCGCCGGACGGTTCGGGGAGTGTCTGCTCGCGCCAGAGCAGGTCCTCCTTGCGCACCAGATAGCCGTGCATGAACAACAGATTTTTCCATAGCGAACTCATGGGAGACTCCTTGGAGCAAGCACAAAGGCTTGGGGAGTGCTCAAGGTACGCGTGCGCCAAGCCGCCAAAAAGCGATATATTGGCAAGCCAGACTTGAAGGATATTCAAGATGGCACGTATACCGCTCGGCCTGCTGCAACCCTTCGTGCAGGTCGCCAGGCTGGGCAATCTGTCGCATGCCGCCGCGCAGGCAAACCTCACCGTCAGTGCACTCAGTCACCAGATGCGCCAGCTGGAGGAACGACTGGATCGACGGCTGTTCGAGCGCGGTCCGCGTGGCGTGAAGCTGACGGTCGAAGGCTGCCGCCTGCTGGAGGCAGTGGGCGAGCACATTGCAGGCATCGAGCGCGCGTTGTCGACGTACGACCAGCGCTGCGACGATGCGCTTACGCTCAGTGCCAGCCCCGGCATCATGTCGAGCTGGCTGGTACCGCGATTGCCGCGACTGGTGGCGGCGCACCCGGAGCTGGAGCTGACCCTGCAATCGGGTTCGGCACTGGTGAATTTCGAGCGTGAGCCGGTGGATGCGGGCCTGCGCTACGGTCGCGGCGAATGGGCGGGCCTGCATAGCGAGCGGCTGTTTGGCGAGTGGATTGCGCCGGTGGCGGCCCCCGAATTGATCGCCAGGATGGGAGGGGCCGATCCATCCGATTTGTCGCGCTGGCCGTTGCTGGGCGAGCCGGAGCCATCCACCCGCTGGAAAGGCTGGTTCGAGCGTTTCGGCGGCAAGCAACCGAAGCGCTTCGTCGCACAGTTCGACAGCCTCGATGCGTTGCGCCATGCGGCGCTGGAAGGCCTTGGTGTGGGCCTGGGCCGGATGGTGACGTCGAAGTCGCTGATCGACGCCGGGCGTTTGCAGGTGCTCGGCAATCACTACATGCGGGTCGAGGAGGCCTATTGGCTGGTGTATCCGTCACGGTCGCGGGAGTATCGCGGCCTGCAGTCATTCCGGGGATGGCTGCTGGCCGAGGCGGCCGACTATCGCCGGCAGATGTCGGCGTTCCGGCCGGATGACACGCTGGTCTGACAACACGGTTTCGCAACCTGGTCGCACGCATCATCATGGGTCGTTGCAGACCCGTCCTCAGGAGTTGAATCATGAAATCACGCGCCGCCGTTTCCTGGGCCGCAGGCCAGCCACTTGTGATCGAGCAGGTCGATGTTGCCGGGCCGAAGGCTGGCGAAGTGCTGGTGCGCATCGTCGCCAGCGGGGTCTGCCACACCGACGCGTTCACGCTTTCCGGTGCCGATCCGGAGGGCATGTTTCCGGTCATTCTCGGCCATGAAGGCGGTGGCATCGTAGAAGAAGTCGGCGAAGGCGTGACCTCGTTGAAGGTCGGCGATCACGTGATTCCGCTGTACACGCCCGAATGCGGGGCATGCAAATTCTGCCTGTCGGGCAAGACCAACCTGTGCCAGAAGATCCGCGTCACCCAGGGCCAGGGCCTGATGCCGGACGGCACTTCGCGTTTCTCGTTGAACGGCAAGCCGCTGCTGCACTACATGGGCACCAGCACGTTCAGCGAGTACACCGTGCTGCCGGAAATCTCGCTGGCGAAGATCAACCAGGCCGCGCCGCTGGAGAAGGTCTGCCTGCTCGGCTGCGGCATCACCACCGGCATCGGCGCGGTACTGAATACGGCCAAGGTCGAGCCGGGTGCGTCGGTGGCGGTGTTCGGCATGGGCGGCATCGGCCTGTCGGTGGTGCAGGGCGCGGTGATGGCCAGGGCCGGCCGCATCGTGGTGGTCGACACCAACCCGGCCAAGTTCGAGATGGCGAAACTGCTGGGCGCGACGGATTGCATCAACCCCAAGGACTATCCGGACACGCCGATCCAGCAGGTCATCGTCGAGCTCACCGATGGTGGCGTGGACTATTCGTTCGAGTGCATCGGCAATGTCCACGTGATGCGGTCGGCGCTGGAGTGCTGCCACAAGGGCTGGGGCGAGTCGATCATCATCGGCGTGGCCGGTGCCGGGCAGGAGATCAGCACCCGGCCGTTCCAGCTGGTCACCGGCCGGGTCTGGCGCGGTTCGGCCTTCGGCGGAGTCAAGGGGCGCTCGCAGCTGCCGGGTTACGTCGACCGCTACATGGCCGGCGAGATAAGGATCGACGAGATGATCACCGAAGTGCTGCCGTTGGAGCGGATCAATGAGGCCTTCGACCTGATGCACGAGGGCAAGGTGATCCGCTCGGTGATCCATTACTGAGAAAATTCCCCTCTGGACACGGCTTTCCCCCGCTAGAATGCGTCATGTCCGGATGGTTATCGCGCCAGGGAGTCACCGATGAGTCAGGCGATCGCAGCAAATCGCAATGTAGTCAGGCATTCGTGGCCGGCACTGGCCGCGCTGTTGCTGGTCGGCGGACTGCTCATGCCCGGTTCGTCCCGTGCGCAGGCGGCTGCAACCAGCGCGGCCGAGGTCGATCAACCGGTGGATGCGCTGGTACCGCCGACCAGCGCCAGTGACTTCACCGCCTCACAGCTGGACAGCGTGCTCGCTGGCAGCTGGCGTTCGGCAGCCAATCGCGCCCGTGATGTCTATCGCCACCCCAAGGCCACCCTGCAGTTCTTCGGCGTGCGGCCAGACCAGACGATCATCGAGATCACACCTGGCGGCGGCTGGTACAGCGAGATCCTGGCGCCGCTGGTACGCGACAATGGCCGCTATGTCGCGGCAGTGCAGTCGCCCCGGAAACCTGACGCGGAAGCTGCCCGTGACGACAATGTGCTGCGGCGCAAATTCGCCGGCGATGCCACCGAATACGGCAATGCCCAATTCGTCGAATTCGACCCGAAGGCACCGTCATTCGGCGCCCCCGACTCCGCGGATCTCGTGCTGACCTTCCGCAATGTGCACAACTGGGTGATGGCCGATACCGCGCCGGCGATGTTCAAGGCGTTCTTCGCTGTGCTGCGGCCCGGCGGTGTGCTCGGCGTGGTCGATCATCGCGCCGACAACGACGCAAGCCTGGACGCGGTGAAGAAGAGCGGTTACCTGCCGACCAGCTATGTGGTGAAGCTGGCTGTCGATGCCGGCTTCGTGCTGGATGGCAGCAGCGAGATCAATGCCAATCCGAAGGACAGCAGGGATCATCCCAGGGGCGTGTGGACGTTGCCGCCGACGCTCGCCCTCGGCGACAAGGATCGTGCGAAATACCTCGCCATCGGCGAGTCCGACCGGATGACCCTGCGCTTCGTCAAGCCGGCCGCGCAAGCCCGCGGCGCGCTGTAGGAGCGCACGTTGTGCGCGATGCGTTGTGCTGATTGCCCTCAACAAGCCCTACGCCGTGCTGTGCCAGTTCACCGACGACCGCGGCCGCCCCACGCTGGCCGATTTCGTCAGCCAGAAGGACGTCTATGCGGCTGGACGGCTGGACCAGGACAGTGAAGGCCTGTTGCTGCTGACCGACGACGGCCGGTTGGCGCATCGTCTGACCGACCCGCGCCACAAGCAGCCCAAGACTTACCTGGTGCAGGTCGAGGGCACCGTCGACGAGGCCGCGCTGCGTCAGCTCCGCGATGGCGTGACGCTGAAAGACGGGCCGACCCTGCCGGCACTGGCCGAACCGGCGATCGAACCGGGCTGGCTGTGGCCGCGCGATCCGCCGGTGCGTTTTCGCAAGGCCATTCCCACCAGCTGGCTCAGCCTCACCCTGCGCGAAGGGCGCAACCGTCAGGTACGCCGGATGACCGCCGCGGTCGGCTTTCCGACCCTGCGCCTGATCCGCGTGCGCATCGGCGAGCATGCGCTGGAAGGCCTGCTTCCGGGTGAGTGGCGGGCGGTTGGCTGAGATCCGTCTGTCGAAGGACTGCCGCAAAAGTGCTTCAGTCTCGAGGCGCCTGTTTCGATCCGCGCCCGGTGATGCGCATCTTCAATGCACCACGGTCGTGCCCTGCTGACTCTCCTGGAATGCCTTTGGCGTGCATCCCAGCTCGCGGCGGAACACGGTGTAGAGGTATTGCACGGAGGTGAAACCGCAACGCACGGCGATATCGGTCATCGCAGATTCGCCGTCGCGCAGCAGATCCTGTGCGATCTCCAGCTTGTGCCGCAGGATTTCCTGGTGGACGCTGCGCTTGAGGCTGCGCCGGAAGTGTTCCTCCAGCAGCGAGCGTGAGACGCCGACGTAGTTCGCCACCTGTTCGGTGCGGATACCCAGGCAGCCATACTGGCGGATGTAGTGCAGCGCACGCATGACGTAGGGGCTGCGAACCGTCTGGTACATGCTCGACGCGGCCACATGCAGGCCCTCCGGCGGCACCAGTATGCGGGTGTCGCTGCAATCGGCGCCGTGCAGCATGCGATGCAGCAGATGGGCGGCGGCCCGTCCCATTTCCTCGGTACCCTGTTGCACCGAGGTCAGCGGGATGCGGCAGAGCATCCGTGCCAACGGGTCGTTGTCGATGCCGACGATGGCAACTTCGTCGGGTACCGGGATGTCCGCCATCATGCATGCCTGCAGCAACTGGCGTGCGCGGGCGTCGGTGACGGCCAGCACGCCGACCGGCTTGGGCAGGGATCTCAGCCATGCGGTCAGCGCGTCGGTCGCCTCGCTCCAGCCCGCTGCACTGGTGGCGTGGCCGTGATAGATGAAACTGGAGAGGCCGTCATGCGCGACCATTTCGCCGAACAACCGTTCGCGCTCCTCGGCCCAGCGGTTGGCCGGTCCGATCGGCAGCGAGTAGAACGCGAAGTTCTCCAGCCCCTGCTCGATCAGATGGTCGTAGCCCAGTCGCACCAGCTGGGCATTGTCGGTGGCGATGTAGGGCCGACCCTCCGGATAGCGGGAGGCATCGGTGTAGGAACCGCCGATGGCCACCACCGGCACGTTGACCTCGCGCAGGGCCGCGCAGACCTGGGGATCGTCGAAATCCGCGATGATGCCGTCGCCGCACCAGTCGGCCAGCCCGGTCAGCCGGCAACGGAAGTCTTCCTCCATGAAAAGATCCCAGCTGACCCGGGTGGAGGTCAGGTACGCGCCGATCCCCGCGATGATCTGGCGGTCGTAGACCTTGTTCGCATTGAACAGCAGCGCGATGCGATGTACGCCGTGTGGAGTGCCCATGTCATTTGCCCAGATGATTACCGGGGCGTGCGGCAGCCATTCCGTCACGCCATGCCCAGGAAGGGTCGAACATTGCCCGTGCCATGCCGGGGTCCTGTCCGAGGCTAGCACGAGTGAATGGGGCTGCAGGGGCATTTGCGGCGGGTGCAAAAGAAGAAACATCAACCGCTCTGTGCAATATCGTAATTGCGCCCTTGCCGTGCGCCACGCAGCATGACTCCCGGACTCAGTGTCAGTTCGAATCGGATCTGCTTGTCCGGGCTGGCTGAACGATACCGGGCGGTGGCTGGACGGAGGTGCGGGACATGCGAGCGAGTGACACCAAAAATCGCCGAAGGAAGGCCGTATTCGACTGCGCATGGCTCGCGCTCGCATTGCCGTTCGCAGCGATGTCCGCCAGTTTGCCTGCGCCGCACTGGGTGCGGGCGTGGGGCGCTTCCCCCAGTTTCCTGCAGCCGTCAGAACGCGTGGCCGTGGAGCAGCAGACCTTGCGCCAGACGGTGATGGTCACGCATGCCGGTCAGCAGTTGCGCCTGCGCTTCAGCAATCTCTTCGGTGCGGGCCCGTTGACTATCGGCGAGGTGACGGTGATGCCGGCGGGGCAGCCACAACAGCAGCGCAAGGTCAGTTTCGACCATCACGACAACGTGACCGTCCCGGCCGGTGCCCCCGTACTCAGTGACGCCGTGGCCATGCCGGTCAAGGCGCAGGAGGTGCTGGAGGTGAGCATCTATCTGCCGGAGCGCACGCTGCTGTCGACGATCCATGCGGATGAGCTCAACCACACCACGATTTCGACGCCGGGCGATTTCACCAGCTCCGCCTCGTTCGAGGTGGCGGCCGATACGCCGCTGCGCCCTTTTCTGAGCGGCATCGACGTGTTGCCGTCCACCCCGACGAAGGTGGTGGTCGCCTTCGGGGATTCGATCACCGACACCCATTGCAAGATCGGTGTGGAGTTGTGCCGCTGGAGTGACGTGCTGGCAGCCCGCCTGCAGGCGGCGGGGAAGAATTATGCGGTGGCCAATGAAGCGATCAGCGGCAATCGGGTGTTGCTGGACGGCTATGGGCCAGGCGCATTGGCGCGTTTTGACCGCGACGTGCTGGCCGTGCCGGGGGTCACTCACCTCGTGGTGCTGGAAGGCATCAACGACATCGGCAATTCCGGCGGCGACAGGTTCGGCATCCCGCAACCGGTGATTTCAGCGCAGTCGCTGATTGCCGGCTACCAGCAGATCATTGCGCGAGCGCACGAACACGGTATCAAGGTGATCGGATGCACGATGACGCCCTTTGCCGGCGCAGGGTATTACTCGCCGGAAAAGGAGCGGGTGCGCAAGGCCGTGAATGACTGGATTCGTCACGCCGGCGCATTCGACGGCGTGGTGGATTTTGCGTCGGTCGTGCGCGATCCGAATCATCCGGACCGGTTGCTGCCCAGCCTCGACCGCGGCGGTCACCTGCATCCGAACGGCGCCGGTCAGCGTGCAATGGGCAAGGCCATCGACCTGGATCTCTTTTGATTCATCAGCTTCCGCATGGGTGCTGACACTTCGCCAGTGTCAGCCGTCCATCGAGATACATCACCGGGATGGCTTCTGCGCAAGTCACCCGCCATGGGATAACTGCAGGGAAACGACATGTCGTATTTCGACTCGATTGCACCGATTCACTACGAAGGGCCGGCGACGGACAATCCGCTGGCGTATCGCCATTACAACGCCAGCCAGCTGGTACGGGGCAAGAGCATGGCCGAGCACCTGCGCTTTGCCGTGTGCTATTGGCACAATTTCGTGTGGTCCGGTACCGACATGTTTGGCCAGCCGACTTTTGAACGTCCCTGGCATGCCGGCAGCGATGCGCTGGCCAATGCCATGGCCAAGGCCGATGCGGCATTCGATTTCTTCTCCCGGCTCGGCGCGCCGTTCTACACTTTCCACGATGTCGATGTGGCGCCGGAAGGCCACAGCCTGCGTGAGTACGTGAACAATTTTGCCGCCATGGTCGACGTGCTGGAGGCCAGGCAGGCGGCGACGGGCGTGCAGCTGCTGTGGGGCACGGCCAACCTGTTCAGCCATCCGCGCTATGCGGCCGGCGCGGCGACCAGCCCGCAGCCGGAAGTATTTGCATATGCGGCAACCCAGGTATCGCACGCGATGGCCGCCACCTGTCGGCTCGGTGGTGCCAACTATGTCTTGTGGGGTGGTCGCGAAGGTTACGACACCCTGCTCAATACCGACCTGAGGCGTGAGCGCCGGCAGCTCGGCCGCTTCATGAACATGGTGGTCGAGCACAAGTACAAACTGGGTTTTGCCGGCGACATCCTGATCGAGCCTAAGCCGCAGGAGCCTACCAAGCACCAGTACGACTACGACGTTGCCACGGTCAGCGGCTTTCTCAAGGACTTCGGCCTGGAAGGCGAGATCAAGACGAACATCGAGGCGAATCACGCCACCCTGGCTGGGCATTCGTTCCATCATGAAGTAGCCACCGCGATCGCGCTCGGCGTGTTCGGCAGCATCGATGCCAATCGTGGCGATCCGCAGAACGGCTGGGATACCGACCAGTTTCCCAACAGCGTGGAGGAATGCACGCTGGTGATGTACGAGATACTCAAGGCCGGCGGATTCGACAAGGGCGGCCTGAACTTCGATACCAAGATGCGTCGCCAGAGCAGCACCCCGGCGGATATGTTCCACGGCCACATCGGTGCGATGGACGTGCTCGCACTTGCATTGCTGCGCGCTGCGGACATGCTCCAGCGCGACCAGCTCGGCGAGCTGAAGGCGCATCGCTACGCCGGCTGGGACGGCGAGCTCGGTCAACGCATCATGGCCAGTACGAGCAGCCTGACCAGCGTGAGCGAGGAGGCGTTGGCGAAGCAGTTCAACCCGCGCCACATCAGCGGGGAACAGGAGCGGCTGGAGAATCTGGTCAACCGTTACGTCCATGGTTGAGCGCATGAGCCCGTCCTTGTGCCGGCGCCGGGCGCGGGCCTGATGTTCATCGGTATCGACCTGGGCACTTCCGGCGTCAAGGCCGTGCTGCTCGATCGCGAGGGTGCGTTGCGGGCCAGCGCGGTTGCGCCGCTGGCGGTGTCGCAACCGCAGCCGCGTTGGTCCGAGCAGGACCCCGAGCACTGGTGGCAGGCCACGCTGACAGCGGTAGATCAGCTGATGCTGCAGATCGTGCAACTGGGCCTCGCGCCGGCGGCGATCGAGGCGATCGGACTCAGCGGCCAGATGCACGGCGCCACTTTGCTGGACGCGCAAGGGCAGGTGCTGCGACCGGCGATCCTGTGGAACGACGGTCGCAGTGACGTCGAGTGCGGCGAACTGGAAGGCGTGGCGGGTTTCCGCGCGATGACCGGCAACCTGGCAATGCCCGGGTTTACCGCGCCGAAGCTGTTGTGGTTGCGCAAGCACGAGCCCGAAGTGTTCGCTCGCATCGACAAGGTGCTGCTGCCGAAGGATTACCTGCGCTACCGGCTCAGCGGCGAGTTCGTCAGCGACCCGTCGGATGCTGCCGGTACGTTGTGGCTGGATGTCGCGCGACGCTGCTGGAGCCCGGCACTGCTGGCCGTCTGCGGTCTGGATCCGGCGCACATGCCGCGCGTGGTCGAGGGCTCGCGGGTCAGCGGCCACCTGCGTGGCGACCTCGCGCGGCGTTGGTCGATGAACACGGTGGCGATTGCTGCGGGTGCTGGTGACAATGCGGCCGGCGCGGTCGGCATGGGTGTGGTCCGACCGGGTCAGGCGATGCTGTCGCTGGGTACATCCGGGGTGTTCTTTGCGGTATCCGGGGGTTTTCGTGCGCGGCCGGAGCAGGCCGTGCACAGTTTCTGTCACGCGTTGCCGGATACGTGGCACGTGATGTCGGTGATGCTGAGTGCGGCCAGTTGCCTGGACATGGCGGCGCGCTGGAGTGGCCACGGTGATGTCGGCAGCATGCTGGCGGCTGCAGAAGCTGTCCCGATGGATGCGCGGCGCCCCTGGTTTCTTCCCTATCTCAGTGGCGAACGCACGCCACACAACGATGCGCATGCGACCGGGTCGTTCCATGGACTGACCTCGGGCACGCGCCGCGAAGACTTGATTCACGCCGTGCTTGAAGGCGTCGGGCTCGGCTTGCTCGACGGCATCGAAGCGGTGCGCGCCGCCGGCGTGGATACCGGGCCGATCAGCGTCATCGGTGGCGGCACGCGCAGCCTTTACTGGCTGCAGATGCTGGCCGACATCAGCGGCAGGCCACTGCAATTGCACAGCGGCGGTGAGGTCGGTCCCGCGCTGGGCGCGGCGCGGCTGGCGCGCATGGCAGTGGATGGCGATGACGATCCGTCCGTTGCCTGTCCGCAACCGCCGGTGGTACGGGTGCTGGAGCCGCGCATGGATCGACATCGGGAATACGTCGAGCAACGCCAGCCGGTATTTCGCGAGCTATACGCGCGACTCAAGGGAATGCGTCACGATGGATCTTCTGTCGGCCAGGAGGGCCATGCGGCATGAGGAAAAGTCATACTCGATGCACTGCGACAGTCCATCCGCTTCCTGTCACGCAGGAACCTGACCAAGGGGAACCGTCATGAATATTGCTGCCGCGACGCAGAAAAGCAGTGAAAACACCGGCTTCATTATTCTGATCAGCCTGGTTGCCACGATCGGCGGCTTCCTGTTCGGGTTCGACAGTGGCGTCATCAACGGCACCGTCGAGGGGTTGCAGAAGGCCTTCCACGCCAACTCCGTCGGCACCGGTTTCAACGTCGCCTCGATGCTGCTGGGTTGTGCCGTCGGCGCATTCTCGGCCGGTCGCATGGCCGACCATTACGGTCGCCGCAGCGTGCTGATCGTTGCCGCGCTGTGCTTCATCGTTTCCGGCTGGGGCTCGGGCATCGCCGGCACGTCCACCGAATTCGTGATCTACCGGCTTATCGGCGGCTTGGCCGTGGGCGCGGCCAGCGTGATGTCGCCGGCCTACATCAGCGAGGTGTCGCAGGCACGTTATCGCGGTCGACTGGCCACCGTGCAGCAGATCGCGATCATCTCCGGACTGTTCGCCGCCTTCCTCAGCAATTACGCATTGGCGGGCATTGCCGGGTCGTCGATCAAGCCGCTGTGGTGGGGCTTCGAGGCATGGCGCTGGATGTTCTGGATCGAGATGATTCCGGCGGTGCTTTTCCTGCTGGCGCTGGTGGGCATACCGGAAAGTCCGCGCTATCTGGTGGCCAAGGGTCGCCGGGAGCAGGCATCGGCCGTGCTGACGCGCCTTTACGGCGAGGCTGCGGCGCAGCTCAAGATGGCCGACATTGCGGGTTCGCTGGCGGCGGATCACCGGCCGCGGTTGAGCGACCTGTTCGATCGGGTGCGTGGCCGGATCCGGCCGATCGTCTGGGTCGGCATCGGCCTGGCCACCTTCCAGCAACTGGTCGGCATCAATGTGGTGTTCTACTACGGCGCCGTGCTGTGGCAGGCGGTGGGGTTCTCCGAGAGCGATGCCCTGCTGATCAACGTGTTGTCCGGTGCCCTGAGCATCGGCGCCTGCCTGGTGGCCTTGATGCTGATCGATCGGATCGGGCGCAAGCCACTGCTGTGGATCGGCTCGGTGGGCATGACCGTCACCCTGTCCCTGGTCGCGTTCGCGTTTGCCAGTGCCGACACGGGCGCGGGCGGGCAGCTGGCGCTGTCCGGCTCGATGGGCGTGCTGGCGCTGGTGGCGGCGAATGCCTATGTGGTGTTCTTCAACGTTTCCTGGGGCCCGGTGATGTGGGTGATGCTGGGCGAGATGTTCCCCAACCAGATTCGAGGTTCGGCGCTGGCCGCCGCGGGAGCGGCGCAGTGGACGGCGAACTTCGCCATCACCATCACCTTCCCGATCCTGTTGGCCGGTATCGGCCTGGCCAGCGCCTACGGCATCTATGCCTTCGCCGCGTTGCTGTCGGTGGGTTTCGTGATCAAGTACGTCAACGAGACCAACGGCAAGGAACTGGAACAGATGCAGGGGTGATGGGCATGGTGGATACGTCCCGCCGCGATGCTTTCAAGATGCTGCTGGCAGGTGCGGCGGCCGCACCGTTTTCGTTCGGGGCATCCGCTGCCGTCGCGCGTGGCCCCGGTCACGGGAAGGCCACGCGCTGGCGGAGTGGCACCGAGGGTCAGCGCCGCGCCGATCTGGGCAATGGCACCTATCTCAACCCCATCGTTGCCGGCGATCATCCCGATCCGACCATCCTCAAGGACGGCAACGATTACTACATGACATTCACGCCTTTCCAGGCGTGTCCCGGCCTGGTCATCTGGCATTCCACGGATCTGCTCGACTGGACGCCGTTGACGGCGGCATTGAACAAGCCGCTTGGCAACGTCTTTGCGGTGGACCTGTGCAAATACCGGGACAAATACTTCATCTACATTCCCGCAGCGGTCGACGGCGGCGACTGGTCGATCCACGTGATCCGGGCCGATCGCATCGAAGGGCCATGGAGCGACCCGATCGATCTGAAGATCGCCGGATGCATCGACCCGGGCCATGTCGTGGGCGAGGATGGCAAGCGCTATCTGTTCGTCAACGGCATTCGCATGATCCGGCTCAGCGACGACGGCCTGGCCACCGACGGCACGCTCGAACATGCCTACACCCCCTGGCAATATCCGGCGGACTGGGTGGTGGAGGATTTCGCTCCCGAAGGTCCGAAGCTGCTTCGCCATGGCGGCTGGTTCTATCTGATCAGTGCCGTCGGCGGCACGGCCGGCCCGCCCACCAGCCACATGGTGATCGCGGCGCGATCGCGATCGGTGCACGGCCCGTGGGAGGACTGCCCGCACAACCCGCTGGTGCATACGCAATCGGCGGACGAGCCATGGTGGTCGCGTGGTCACGCCAGCCTGGTCGAAGGGCCGGGCGGTGACTGGTGGATGGTGTATCACGGCTACGAAAACAGCTTCCGCACGCTGGGCCGGCAAACCCTGCTGGAGCCGATGGAGTGGACCGCCGACGGCTGGTTCCGGGCCACCGGCGGCGACCTTTCGATGCCTCTGCCCAAGCCGCGCGGTGGCACCGGCAGTCCGTCGGGGCTGGCCCTCTCGGATGACTTCTCGAGCAACAAGTTCGGTGTGCAGTGGAGCCTTCATGACCCCGGAGCGACCGGCATGCAACGGGTTCGCCACGAAGCGGGCGCACTGCATCTGGCGGCCCGCGGAACCTCACCCGCGGACAGCACGCCATTGTTCTGCATCCCCGGCGATCGATCCTATGTCGCGGAAGTCACCCTTGATCTGGTCGGCAATGTCGAAGGCGGCCTGCTGCTGTACTACAGCCCGAAGGCGTTCGTCGGCATCGGATTCTCGCCGCGCGAACTGAAGACGTTCGAATACGCCGCCGAGCTGCCCTGGATGCGTACGCCGATGGCGACCTCCCGCGTACGCATGCGGTTGACCAACGACAGCAACGTCATCACCTTCCACTACTCCCGTGACGACGGCAAGACCTGGGCATTGCACGGCCTGCGGATGGAAGTGTCGGGTCTGCACCACAATGTCTTCGGCGGCTTCCTCGGTTTGAGAATCGGCATTTACAGTGCGAACGAAGGCAGTATTGCCATACGCGATTTCACCTATCGTGCGAGCGACCCGGGCTGAGCGGGATGTCGCGCCTGGCGATGCATGATCCTGCCCCGCAGGGTGAAGCCGGCTGCTCGAATTGAAGATGGCCGCGAGACCGACGCCAGGGAACTGCAGCAGATGGGTTTGTTCCGCTCCGCGCGAGCGGCACGCGCGGATAGTGGCAGTGTGGATGACGCGGTGTCCGGTGCGGCCGCCGGCCTTGCTCGTGCCCGCTCGACCGGTTCCGCCATGGCGGGTACGCGCAGCGGGAGGGTATCGCCCTGGCGGGCCTCGTTCAGGCTGCCGAGCGGCGTGTCATGGCCACGCTGCCGATTTTGATGCGTGCAGCCTCTTGGCGTTGACCAAATACCCGACCTTGACGTGCGAATCGGAGCCTTTTTGCGGCGAACGCAAAAGAAGAAACGTGAGTCGGATTGGAGAATTTCGTAATTGCGCCACAGCAGTTGCGACCGCAGCATGCTAGGCGTATCGCACCGCTGAAATCGTCTGGCGTGTTTTCGACAGAAGCAGCGTGGCGATCCGCACGAGTCGTCCGGGGAATGCTTTCGCAGCTGGAGCCAGCTTCAATGCGCCGGCCCGCGAAGTTCCCGTCGCCATAGAACAATCATTGGGAGGGGAACAGGTGAACGATCGGTCCAGCAACAGGGTTCGGCAACAGACATCCGCGAAGCTGCGGCGTACGGGTCTTTCGATGGCCATTGCGATGAGCGTGGCGCTGCTCTATGTGCCGGCGCATGCCAGGGCACAGCAGGCCACGCCCGCCGACTCCGGCAGCCAAGACGCGGACCAGGCCGTTGCGACGAAGGCGAACGCCAGGAAGGCCAAGGCGGGCCAGAAAAAGACAGCGACCCAACTCGGCGCGGTCGTGGTGACCGGCATCCGCGCATCCGTCGAGAAGGCGCAGGACATCAAACGCGACGCCGACACCTTCGTCGATTCGCTATCCGCCACGGACATCGGTGCGCTGCCGGATCGCAGCGTCACTGAAACCCTGTCGCGCATTCCCGGCGTCACCATCGACCACTTCATCTCCCAGGGCGATCCGGAACACTTCTCTGCCGAAGGCAACGGCGTGCAGGTGCGCGGCCTCACGCAGGTGCGTTCCGAATTGAATGGCGGCGACAGCTTCTCCGCCAACGGCGGGCGTGCCCTCAGTTTCCAGGACGTGCCGTCGGAATTGATGTCCGGCGTCGACGTCTACAAGAACCAGACGGCGGAGATGATCGAGGGCGGCCTGGGCGGCACGGTGAACCTGCGCACCTTCATGCCCTTCGACTTCCAGGGCCAGAAGATCGCCGCTTCAGTCAGCGAGAACTATGGCGACTTCGTCAAGAAGTACAAGCCGTCCGCCTCGGTGCTCTACAGCAATCGCTGGCACACCAGCCTTGGCGACATGGGCTTCCTGGTCGACGTCGCCGATTCCCGCCTGGCCACGCGTACCGATGGCCTGTTCGTGCGTCCGTTCTTCAAGAACGCAGCCGGCACATGGGTGCCGCGCGGCGCCGACTGGCGCACCTTGCTCTACGATCGCAAGCGCGACGGTGCCTACCTGGCCTTCCAGTGGCGTCCCAGCGACAATCTCGACCTTTACGCCACCGCGTTCCAGAGCAGATACCACGAAGTCTGGAACGAGGATGCGATCTTCGTGAGCAACGATCCGACGCAGGTGACGGTGGACGCCAGCCAGCCGAGCGTGATCAATGACGGCGTGTTCCAGTCCGGTCGCCTCACGCAGAACGGCGGCATGCCGATGGGCACCGACATCCGCGCATCCAACAGCCACTCCAGGACCACCGACTTCTCCACCGGGATGAAATGGCGGCTGGCCACGGGCACCCAACTCACGAGCTCGGTGCAGTTCGTCAAGGCCACCACCAACAGTCTGGATTCCACGGTGGCGCTGGGCACCAACGTGCCCTACATCGACGTCGGCCTGAACGGCAACAGCCCGCCGCGCATCGGCGTCGATTCCGGCTTCACCGGGAACCCCGCCAATTACTACTGGGGGTTCACCATGGATCACCAGAACAAGAACTATGCGAAAGAACTGGCCTGGCGCGCCGACATCGAGCACAGCTTCGACGAAGGGTTCGTGCAGGGGCTGAAGGGAGGCATACGCCTGACCAACCGTTCTGCCGACAACATCGACACCGGCTACAACTGGATGCCCGTGTTCCAGACCTGGATGCAATATTGGGCGATCCCCGGTGGCGCCATGCCCAGCCTGGACTTGAACGACACGGTGAATACCAGCCTGGTGCACCTGGACACGTTCAAAAACTTCTACCGGGGCGATGCCGGCATACCGGGTGCGTTCTATGCACCGGTGCCGTCGACCGCGCTGGGCTACCCGGGCAGCTACGCGGACATCCACAACGCCGCCATTCCGTATTACATCGCCGGCAGCGGCTATGACACCCAGTATAAGGCCACCCTGCTCGATGCCGCGCACACCAATCTTCAGCACGAGAAAACCTACGCGGCGTACGCCATGCTCGATTTCGGAGTGGACGATGCCAATCTGAGCGGCAACATCGGCGTGCGTGCGGTAAGGACCACGAATGCTGCCCAAGGCTTCCTGACATATCCCAACCTGGCGTTGGCGCCCTATCTGGGCACCGGCCAGTCCACTCCCATCAGCGCCCGCAACGAGTACACCGACATCCTGCCCAGCTTGAACGTGAAGTGGGAGTTCGCCCCGAACGTGATCACCCGGTTTGCCTTTTCCAAGGCGATCGCGCGGCCGGACTTCAGCCAGATGCAGGCCTACCAGATTCTCAATGCCGCCGTGTTGTCAGGCTATACGCCACCGCCCGGTACCACCACCCTGCCGGTCGACAAGCTGACTCTCACTGGCAGTTCCAACAGCAATCCGTACCTTACGCCGATGAAGGCGAACCAGTTCGATCTGTCGCTGGAGTGGTACTTCGATCCGGATCGCGGCGGCATGGCCTGGATCAACGCGTTCCACAAGGGGCTGAGAGACTATTTCCGCAACGAGTCGCAGTTCGTGGAATATCCCGGCATCGACGGCAACAACTACCAGTACCTGATCACCCGCCCGGTGAACATCGGCAAGGCGACGATCGATGGCGCGGAAATCGGCTGGAATCAGTTCTTCGATTTCCTGCCGGTCAAGGGCTTCGGCATGTCGGCGAACTACACCTACATCCGCAGCAGAACCCACGTGCCGAACGACACGACGGCCGTGCCGCTGGATACGGATGGCTCCGCATATGGCAGCCTTCCGGCGGACGGCCTGTCGAGGGATTCCCTCAATGTCGCCGGCTTCTACGAGCACGGCCCATGGCAAATCCGGCTGGCCTACAACTGGCGCAGCCAGTATCTGCTGTCGATCGGCCCGAATGGCTACAACGGTACCGACAACAACATTCCGTGGAAGCTGCCGGTATTCGCCGATGCCTACGGACAGCTGGACGGTTCGATCTTCTACTCGTTCAACGAGCACGTGAA
>DATMTH010000094.1:0-41980 GCA_035564915.1 Rhodanobacter sp. | reverse complement strand
CAGGGGTTATCGCAGGAGGCTCAGAATTCGGCCCAGGCTGCTTCGGCATTTGCCACCGGCATGGCCACCGAATCACGACGTGCCGGAGCCTTGATCGGAGCCGGTTTCGGTCGTGTCGCCGGCGACACGACCGGTGACGCCCCGCGTTCCGCGACGGCCTCGGCCTCGATATGGAAGAACGTCATCTGGCCCTGCAATTCGATGGCCTGCTCCTGCATGGCCCGCGCTGCCGCGGAGGCTTCCTCGACCAGGGCCGCGTTCTGCTGGGTGACTTCGTCCATCTGGGTCACCGCACGATTGACCTGGTCGATGCCCATGGATTGCTCCTGGCTGGCCGCGGCGATCTCGGCCACGATGTCGGTGACTTTCTTGACGCTCTCGACGATGCCCGCCAGCGCCGCACCCGACTCGTCGACCAGCGCACTGCCGACCTGCACCCGTTCCACGCTCTCGTTGATCAGGCTCTTGATCTCCTTGGCCGCCGCCGCACTGCGCTGGGAAAGATTGCGCACTTCGCTGGCGACCACCGCGAAACCGCGCCCCTGCTCGCCTGCACGCGCCGCTTCCACGGCGGCATTCAACGACAGCAGGCTGGTCTGGAAGGCGATTTCGTCGATCAGTCCGACGATGTCGGCGATCTTGCGGCTGGAGGTGTTGATCTCGCCCATGGCCGCGACCGCGCGCGTCGCCACTTCGCCACCACGCTCGGCCTGCTCGCGCGCACCGGCAGCCAGCTGGTTGGCGTGACTGGCGTTCTCGGCGTTCTGCTTGACGGTCGCCGTCATTTCCTCCATCGACGCCGCCGTTTCTTCCAGGCTCGATGCCTGCTCCTGGGTACGCTGGCTGAGATCGTCATTGCCCTTGGAGATCTGCTGCGCGGCGCTGCTCACGGCCTGCGATCCGTGCTGGACCTCACCGACGATGCGGGTCAGCCGGATGCGCATGCGCATCAAGGCGTCGAGCAGGCTGCCGCTGGCGAACTGCTTGTCGCCATCGTCCCGGGTCAGGTCGCCCTCGGCGATGCGCAGGGCCATCGTCACGGCAAAATCCGGCTCGCCACCGATGCTGCGACGGATGCTGCGCATCGACAGCCACACCATCAGGATCACCAGCAACGCCACCAGACCGGCCTTGCCCAGATTCACTTGCAATGAATGCGCGAAGTCGGCATCGATGTTGTCGAAATATGCGCCGGCGGCGAGGTTGAGGTTCCACGGCTTGTACAGCTGTGCGTAGGTGATCTTGTCCTTGGTGCCGCCCTTGGGCATTTTCTGCGCATAGCGGATCAAGGCATGGCCGTCACGCACGTCGCTTTCGGAGATCAGGCGATAATGGGGCTTGCCGTTGGCATCGGTCTCGGCGCTGATGTCCTTGCCCGCCCAGTTCGCGCGCAACGGGTGCATGCGCATGATCAGGTTGGTGTCGAACACGAAGACGTAGCCGCTGCCCTTGTCCCAGCGCATGTCGTGGATCTGGGCCAGTGCCAGCTTCTCCGCTTCCGCGTCGCTGAACTCGCCCTTCAATGCGCGCTGATGGAAACCATCGGCCACCGACACCGCCGATTCGATCGCGTTCTGAAGATTGTCCTGCAGGTCGCCCATCTGGCGATTGCGCAGTTCGAACGCATTCATCACGGTGAGACTGGCCAGGCCGGCAATCACCACCACGACCACCAGGGCCACCTTGGCATTCAGGCTCAGCCGGCCGAGTGACAGCGATTTCAAATTCAACATCTCGCAAACCTCAAGCAATGTTCATGAAATCGCGGCACATGCGTAGCCCGGGGGAATGGGGTTTCGAAACGCTCCTGTGCCGCGATGATGGGGGTGCCACCATGTCATCGCTGCAAGGCACACGACAGCGTCGTGATCTGCAGCGGTGACCCGAGCGGTCGATATCGACCGCGAGTTCGTGTTGCATGCATCCATGCATCGTTGCCGTCATTCACATCCGCTGTGGATGGCATCCGGTGCGGCGATGACTTGCCGCAGCGGAGAAATTCAGCGACTCAGGCCGCCTTGCTCTGCTTGCCGAGCTGGGCCACACCATTGACGTCGACGATCAGGGCCACCGAACCGTCACTGAGGATGGTTGCGCCGGAAATGCCCTGCACACGCTGGTAATGCGCTTCCAGCGACTTGATCACCGCCTGTTGCTGGCCCAGCAGCTCGTCGACCAGCAAGCCCACGCGACGACCGTCTTCCTCGACCACGACCACGATGCCGCGTGCGATCTCGGTGACTGCGTCGTTGCAGGCAAAGGCACGATGCAGCCGCATGACCGGCAGGTAATCGCCACGGAACTTGAACACTTCGCCGCCGTTGGCGATCTTGCGCACCATGTCCGGCTGCAGGCGCAGCGACTCGACGATCGAGATCAGCGGCACGATGTAGCGCTCCTTGCCGACCGCCGTGACCAGGCCATCGACAATCGCCAGGGTCAGCGGCAACGAAATGGTGAAGGTGCTGCCTTTGCCCATCACGCTGCGCACGCCGACGCTGCCGCCGAGGTCGCGCACGTTGCGCCGCACGACATCCATGCCGACGCCGCGGCCGGACAGGTCGGTAGCCTTGGCCGCCGTGGAGAAGCCCGGCTGGAAGATCAGCTCGGCCACTTCGGCATCGGACAGTTCCTGGCCTGCGTTGATCAGCCCGCGCTGCACGGCCTTGTTCTTGATCGCCTCGCTATTGAGGCCGGCACCGTCGTCGCTGATCTGCACCACGATGTTGCCGCCCTCGTGGTAGGCATTGAGCTTGAGCGTGCCGACTTCCGATTTGCCCGCGGCCTTGCGCTGCTCGGGCGATTCCAGGCCGTGGTCGATGGCATTGCGCACCAGATGCACCAGCGGGTCGCCGATCTTCTCCAGCACCGTCTTGTCCAGCTCGGTGTGTTCGCCGAGCAGTTCCAGCTTGACCTTCTTGTCGAGCTTTCGCTCCAGGTCGTGCACCAGGCGCGGGAAGCGGTTGAACACCGAACCGATCGGCAGCATGCGGATGCGCATGACGCTTTCCTGCAGCTCGCGGGTATTGCGTTCCAGCTGCACCAGCCCTTCACGCAAGCGCTCCAGCCGCGACAGGTCGAAATGCTCGCCGATGTCGCTCAGCATGGACTGGGTGATGACCAGCTCACCCATCATGTTGATCAAGGCATCGACCTTGTCGATATCCACCCGGATCGAACTTCCCTCGGCGGATGAGCTGACCGCGCGAACCGCCTTTGGTGCTGCAGCCGCTGCGGCCGCGGGAGCCGCCGTTGCCGCGGCGATCGGCGTCGCTGCCGGAACCACGGCAGCGGCAGCCATCGGAGCGCTCCCGGCCGCCGCTTCCGACGCCTCGACCAGTGCCGTGATCGTCAACTCACAGTCGCCGTCGAGCCAGTCGAACACGGCATCGACATCGGCACGGGCCACCGCGCCATGCAGGCACAGGTCCCAGCCAAGGAAGCATTGGGTCGGATCGAGCTCGGCCAGGCTTGCCGGTGCCGCATCCACGACAAACGCGCGCACCACGTCCAGCCGCCCGAGCTGCTGCAATTCGCGGAACAGACGCACCGGGTCGTTGCCGGTCTGCAGCAGCTGCGGCAAGGCGACGAAGCGGATGTTCCAGCCGGCGCCAGCGGCAACCGCGGGTTGCGCCTGCACGACTTTCGCCTCCACCTCGCCATTGACCATGCGCGACAGATCCGCACACAGCTCGTTGCTTTCGGCGTCGGCCACCGGTTCCCCGGCGCTGGAGCGGGCCAGCATCGCACGCAGGCAGTCGACCGAACGCAGCATCAGTTCGATCAGTTCGGCACTGACCGCGCGCTTGCCGCTGCGCACGTCTTCCAGCAACGACTCGGCAACATGGGTGAACGCAGCGACGTCGACAAAACCGAAGGTCGCCGCACCACCCTTGATCGAATGTGCCGCACGGAAAATGGTATGCACCAGTTCGTGATCATCCGAACCGGCATCGAGTGCCAGCAAAGCCACCTCCATCGCATCCAGCCCTTCCAGGCTCTCTTCGAAGAAGGTCTTGTGGAATTGGGTGAGGTCGACGGCACTCATCGTGGCTTAGCCCAGCACGCGCTTGACGGTGGCCAGCAACTGCTCCGGATCGAACGGCTTGACCAGCCAGCCGGTGGCACCGGCAGCCTTGCCTTCCATCTTCTTCTCGGTATGCGACTCGGTGGTCAGCATCAGGATCGGCACGCCCTTGTAATTGTCCAGCGCGCGCAGTGCCCGCACCATCGCGATGCCGTCCATCACCGGCATGTTGACGTCAGCCAGCACCAGGTCGAACGAACCGGCACGGGCCTGATCCAGACCCAGCTGCCCGTTCTCGGCCTCGGTCACTTCATGACCGGCGCCGCGCAACGTGAATGCGACCATGCCGCGCATCGACGCCGAATCATCTACCGCAAGTATCTTTGACATGCTGTTACCTCAAGTCAGGCCAGCGCGACGGCTGGCAGTTCCAATGTTTGTGCAAGACCCAGCAGATTCGCCGCTTCGTTCAGGGCGTCGCTCGCCCCCAGCCAGCTGATCACGCCACCACGCTTGACGAAATCCCGGCGGAAAAGCACCAGCAACTGCAGAGCGGCCGTGTCGACACGCTCAACCTGGCGACCATCGAACTCGATGGCAGCGGCACCGAGCCGGCCGGTCAGTTCGTCTTTCAGCGAGAGTTGCCCGGCAATGCGGCAGTCCGCCGGCAGGATCACGGGCATCGTCGCGACAACCCCGACCGATGGCTCCGACGCGGCAACCTCAACCACGGGTGACTCGGTTCTCGCTGGTTGATGCATTGCTGCAACCTTCTTCTTCGCCATTCGTTTGCCGGCCATGCCGCGACTCCACTGTTGCGATTTGCGCTACGGGGGTCTTATCGGCCGCTCGCGTGATCACTTTAGGTGCGATTTGGGCCAACCCCGGAGGGGAGACGCATGAACTTGCGAGCCCGATGCCGTGCAGGCTCAAGATATTCCTGGCGCGGCCGATACTGGTTGAGTCAAACCCGTTCGAGTCAAATCCGCTCCACCCGCCGGGCCAATCCGCACAGGGCTTATCCTTGATCATCCAGCCGACCAGTCTTGCAGCACTTACGTGGGCTGGTGCCGCCGCTGGCACCGCCGCGCCCAGCTGGCGCATCGGTACCGTGCTGTCGGCTCGACCCTTGGGTATCAACCCCCAGGGGCAGCTGGTGCTCCAGGTCGGGGCGCTGGCGGTGGAAACCACCGTGCCGAGTACCACGCTTCCCGCGCAATTCCAGGTACGCGTGCTCACCCAGGGCGCGCAGCCATTGCTGGAAGTGCTGTCCCAGTCGACACCGACAGCACGGACATTCCAGCAGGCATTGCTTGAACGGCTGCCGCAGCAGAATGGCTATGCACCTTTGCTGGCCACGCTCAGTGCGCTCTCGCAGCGATCGGTGTTGCGCCAGCTGCCTGCGGAAATTCGTACCGCACTGGCGATGTTCGAGCAGACCCTGCGAACGCCGGCAGACATCACCAGCGGCCAGGGACTGCGCGAAGCGATCCTGCGCAGCGGTCTGTTCCTGGAATCCCAGCTGGCCCAAACGCCGGGTCCGTTGCAGCCGGCCCAGACCAGTTCGATGCAAGCCGACTGGAAAGGTGCCTTGCTGCGCCTGCTCGGCCTGCTCGATCAACGCACGGACAGCCCTCCCTTGCCGGGCCGCACCGATACACCGCCGCCGCTGCAGCAACGCGGCATGCAGAGTCAGGCGCGGGCGCCGCTGCCCTTGCTCACCGGCAGCGATGCCGATGACGTGGATTCCCTGCTGCGCAGCCTGCACGGCGACGTCAAGGCGGCGGTCGCGAGACTCGAGGTTGCCCAGCTCGATGCGACCACGCTGCCGGCATGGATGATCGAAATTCCGCTGTTGGGCAAGGACGGTCACGACATACTCCAGTTGCACATGGAATACCCCGCCGATACGGCCGATGGCAGTTCGGGCTGGATGCTGGGTTTTGCGCTCGACCTGCCCGAGCTCGGCCCGGTGCACGGCCAGCTGCAATTGAACGAACCGCGGCTGTCGGTACGGCTGTGGGCGGTGCAGGCCGAAACCGCCCAGCGACTGGAACGCCAGTTCATTCCGCTGCGCCATCGACTGGCTGCCTGCGGTGTCCTGCTCGATCAGCTGAGCTGCCAGGTCGGCCTGCCATCGCCATCCGGGAAATACAGCGCCGTACTGCTCAAGGCAACCGCATGAATCAGCCGCTACCGCCCATCGATCGCAAGGTCAGCCTGCAGCTGGCCAAGGATGCCGTCGATCTGAAGGCCATGCCCACCGAGACACTCGAATCACTATTGGAGCGAGCACGTTCGATCGGCATACCGTTGCACCACGAACCGCAGATCGCCGCGTTGTTGTCGGCCCTGCGCCTGCGTGACGACGTGCCGGTGCAGCTCTATGCCGCCGCCGCCTCGGTGCTGGCCAGCGTGTACGACGCCGCCAGCGAGTAGTCGCTGGCGAGACAGGGCCGCCGAACCCGGCACGACTGTTGAGGTACACACCGTCGGCAATGCCGTCGCCGGGTCACCTCGAAGGCCTTGGTTTCAGAGCAAGCGCTTTCATCCTCCTTCGAATGGCAATGCATTACTGCAACCGAGTACGCCGCAACAATCGAGTCCTTGTGCACGTCCAGGGCAACATGGACCGTGGTGGTGGTGGTATCGTTTTGCATGCTGACCTCCGCGTAGGAAACCCACGATGAGCGTAGCGCTTGCACACTCATGCGGCTCTGGCTTCTGGCCAACCCGCGACTATGGTCTCGCGGAGGTCAGCCTTGGCCTCGAAAGTCATACTGTCTAGGTGCCTATGTGAATTTGTGGGATCGACAAAGAATCATCGAGGCTGTCAAGTCCGCGGCTGACCAGCATGACTTTCATAACCCTCAACAGGGTCAGTACTTTTTCTACAGCTAAGTTGGGCCTCGCAAAATTACATGATCAAATACGACGACTCCTTCGTATTCCTCAGCACTTGGCAACGTGTGTTATGTGGTTTCATCGCAGCACTCATGTTGTACAACTACATGATTCCTTGGCCGCCACTGAGCAGGAATCAGTTCGCCATAGGATTTTTTGGTATTTTGGGCTGGTCTCTTGCTGCCATCTTCGGCAACAGGGTGCGGGGCGCTCGCTTACTTTCCGCCTTCGCGTTGCTCGTGTGCTTCGCGTCCTTCCTCGTAAAGTTTTCGGGCCATACGGCCTAATCACTCCTCCAAGCGGACGACCACGCCGCCGCTCAATTCCAGCGTTGAAGCTGCAGAAAAGCCCCTGTTGGGAAAGTTGATCGCCACGAGCAGGAAAATCGATCTCACAGAACGCTCTACAATCGACGCGCCGCACTTCGGGAGTGGTCCAAGTACCGCCTGAAATCATGTGAATCCGCACCAAGATACTTTTTCTACAGCTACGTCAGGCATCACAAGGAGCGTCTCGGTGGGTACCACATTCTGGATCAAGCGCTTTCTTGCCGTTCTCGTTGGTTCTTTCGTCATCATCGGCGCGGCACAAATGCTCAAAGGCCATGATTCGCGCTACTCCTTGACCCAAGCTGCAATATGGGGCGCTATCACGGCAACCGTGTTCACG
This sequence comes from Rhodanobacter sp., assembly GCA_035564915.1. Taxonomy (GTDB): domain Bacteria; phylum Pseudomonadota; class Gammaproteobacteria; order Xanthomonadales; family Rhodanobacteraceae; genus Rhodanobacter. Next base: position 34,380 of record DATMTH010000094.1, on the reverse strand, counting down.
GTAGGCAGACTCTACCAATCTCGTCGAGGCCAGCACTGTGCAATCTGCAAAGACACGCCAGAAATGCGGCAAGTTGATCGTGACGGTGATGCCTGACATTTCCATAGGAAACTTCCCGTCAGTCCCGGGCGCATGACGCATTTGCCCTGGGCTTTCGGACTATTGCCGGTGATGGTCTTGTCCTGATTGTGCGTATGACGAGTCAGTGGCTTTGCGGGGTTGAACGTTGCCAAACTGCATTTCCCTGGACGGTCTTGTCGAGCCTTCGCTGCCGGCTCGGACCAGGGTATAGACCGCGTCCGGAAACCTCATCCGTTCATCGGTGTCGTCGATGCTCGAGGATCAGCCGGATCAATGTGTGGACGTCCATCTGGTTGGTCAGGTTCTATCCGAGACGGCCTGACCTGCTGTCTGCCGATCGACAGCTCTTCCACCCCGCGAGCTTCGCGTATAGTGTTCCTGGAGACTTCCTCTGCTGCTGACGGTTGTGTCGCCACACCATCATGGCCATCGAGGCCGAATGGAGGGAAGGTCTCATCTGCTCGTTCAAGGCGGACGCGCGAAATGCCGCGAAGCGCCCAACCCAGGGCGTCAGACACGAGGAAGTATGGCCCAGAGTCCCGAATTGTTGCGACGACTGCTTCGTGCGAAAGATCGGATGGACGGCGCGTCCCATGAGGAGTGGCCCATTCACCGATTGGCGCAAGTGAGCGCCGTTTCGGCTTCGCACTTCGCGCGCTCGTTCAAGCAGGCGTTCGGCCTGCCGCCGCACCGATATCTGCTTGCACGCCGCATCGAGCGAGCTGTTGCGCTGCTTCGCGACACCGACCTGCCCATCACCGAGGTCGCGTTCCAGACCGGCTGGAAGAGCCTTGGTACGTTCGGACGCATTTTCCGCGACATCACCGGCGAGAACCCGGGCAGCCTCCGCGCACGCGAGCGCTCGTCCGCGCACGGGCGGGGGCACGTGCCCGAGTGCATCGTACGCGCCGCCCACCGGCCCGACCTGAAGATGGCAGTTTCGGAGAAGCGACGAATGCGGGTCGTCGAGAGAATGTAGCCTCAATCAACGGAGGTTCCACCCATGACCCAAGGCATAGATGTCGTCGGCGTTTATGTACGCGATCAGGACGAAGCACTGACGTTCTACGTCGAGAAACTCGGCTTTCGCATCCATGCGGATGTGCGCAACGGTGATTACCGCTGGCTCACGGTACAGCACCCGCAGCAGCCCTCATTCCAGCTCGGCCTGTTCACGCCGGGGCCGCCGGTACATGACGCCGCGACCGCACAGGCTCTTCGTGAAGTCGTGGCCAAGGGCGCCATGCCGCCGCTGGTGCTCGTGGTCGATGATTGCCGTGCCGCCTACGAGCGGTTGAGCGGACGCGGCGTAGAGTTCACGCAGGAGCCGGTCGATCGTTACGGCGCCGTGGACGCCGGCTTTCGTGATCCTTCCGGCAATGGCTGGAAGATGATCGAAGCCCGCCCAAAGGCGCCCGCACGGGAGCCGACATGAACTGGAGTCTCTGGATGCGACAGGGCCACCGCTGGCTATCCATCGTTTTCACGATCACCGTCATCGCCAATTTCGTGTACCGGGCGGCGGCGGGCGAGCCTCCGCCGTGGCTGACCTACTCGCCACTGCCACCGCTCTTTCTTCAGCTGTTTTCCGGCCTGTACCTGTTCGCGCTTCCGTATTCTGCCAACGGACGCCGCAGCGAAGGCAGCTGACAAGTCCGCAGCTGACGCCGCAGCACTGCGCTGGTTTCCGGCGTCAGCCGGCTGCCAAGGCAATGCTTCGGTTCGCGTGTCATGCCCTGCTTCGCGGCCAGTTCCCGAGCCATGCCGCCGGGTCGCAGGCCCGGGGGCGCGGCATGGTCGCCTTGCCTCGTTCCCGCTTTTTTGCAGGCATGGCAAATGATAGGCTGCACGGCAGTTTCCCTGTGGCTGCGTTGAAGCCGCGGCCACTCGCGCCGGACAGCTCGATCGCCAGACGGGGAGAAAACCGGACTCGGCGAACGCCCTGCCATCGACACGCAGTGTGCCTGGAAGGTATCAAGCGTTCCTTGAAATCAGGAAGATCCACACCAGGACAATTTTCCGCAGCAACGTCAGGCCTCATGATCATCGACATCGACAAACTGACCGAAGCCGAGCTCATCGACCTCAATCACCGGGTTGTCGAGAGGCTGCGCTTCATGCAGCATGCGCGAGCTCACGCCACCATGCTTCGCTTCAGCATTGGTGATCGCGTCACATTCGAGCCGGACATGCGTGGCCCGGTCGGTGGCGTGATCACCCGCTACAACAAGAAGTCGGTCTCCGTACTTGCCGATGACGGTCAACGCTGGACGGTCGCCCCCGGCCTGCTCCGTCCGGCATCGACAACGAGCGTCAACACGCCCGCTTCCGGCAACGTGGTTGCCCTGCCTCGCAAGCCGCACAATGAAGCCTAGCCATTCGGCCTGGCGGATGACGTACCTCCCCCACCCAACCCGCATGCGCCGTGGCGCTCGACCAGTCGAGCGGTCATGAATGGATCAGGACAATCATGCAAGACAACCGTGTCGCCCTGGTCACCGGGGCCAATCAGGGAATCGGCCTGCAGATCGCGAAGAGCCTTGCCGAGCAGGGTTTCACCGTCCTCGTTGGCTCGCGCAATCTTGAAAGTGGCGAGAAGGCAGCCAGGGGCATCGACGGCGATGCACGCGCGATTCAGCTTGATGTAACCGACCCGGCGTCGATAGCTTCGGCTACCGATCGCATCCGCTCGGAACTCGGACGCCTGGACGTGCTGGTAAACAATGCCGGCATCGCCCATGCCGGGACAGGCGAGCGGTCGCTTGAGGAAATCGTCACGACGGGCCGCGCCAGCGTGGCGTCACTTGGCGAGGTACGGGCCGTGTTCGAAACCAACGTCTTCGGCGTCATCGCGGTCACCCAGGCCATGCTGCCGCTGCTGCGCGAGGCGCCGGCCGCACGCATTGTCAATGTATCGAGCGGCAGAGCATCGCTGGCCCTGGCTTCGGACCCCGCGGAATCACGCAGGCGCCAGATGTTCGGGGTCACCTACTCCGCGTCGAAAGCCGCGCTCAACGCGGTGACTGTCGCGTTCGCGCTGGATCTCGAATCGACCGGCATCAAGGTCAACGCGGCGGCGCCGGGTTTCACGGTGACTGCCATGAACAATTTCGAAGGCAGGCGCACCGCCGAGGAGGCTGCCCGCGAACCTGTCCGGCTGGCGCTCCTCGGTCCGGACGGACCAACGGGCACCTTCTCCGACGAGAACGGGCCAATCCCCTGGTAACCCCCAAACTCGCCTCGCGGTGATTCTCCCCTGGCGTGCCTGACGGCTCACGAGTCGCAGCTTTCCGGCTGACCCGGGGTAGCGTCGGACTTCTGCCGCGCCGCAAGGGACTCCCGTGGCGCTTGCGCTGCTGGCCAGCGCAAGGACACGGCATCCACATCGCCCGTCCGCGCAGCCTGCTTTCGCCACGTGGCCCGATCACCGCTGTCCAGCGGGTAACAGGGAGCCGAATCCGACGCATTCATCCGCTCCACGCAGGCTTCGCGCTCGTGCTGACTGTGTCAATCCTGGATCTCCTCGGTCCCGTCAGGTGGTCATGTGTCGCGCGTCGAACTGCCGTCAACCATTACCTGCCCGGAGTGTGGTGCCGCCGCGCTCGAGACCATGCCCACCGACGCATGTCAGTGGTTCTACGAGTGCAGGACATGTCACGCCTTGCTCAAGCCGCGCCCCGGGGACTGCTGTGTTTTCTGTTCATACGGCACGGTCAAGTGCCCGCCCATTCAGCGAGGCAGCTCCTGCGGTGGCGGCGCCTGACGACGCGGCCAGTCACCGTGCATCCCGCGTTCCTGTGACCCTGTACCAGCGCTGGCAAGCTTGAGGCGATCGCAAAGATCACGCGGCACGCCCTGCCTGTACTGGCGTCGTTGTCTTTGCTTCCGGTGTCTTCCGCACTGGCTGGCCGTGACATCACGTGCTGGCCGGCGTTCGCCATCGCGCGTGGCGTCACCTCCGTGGCACGATCTGGCTTGGTTCGTATATCCGCGTGCATCCATGGCCGGCCACAAGCTTCGGGTATGCTGCGGTTCATTCCGGCCGGCCGCGTGCTGGCAGCAGCAGCGGACCACGGCCGAGCTCAAGCGTCATGGCAGAAGAGACGAATGGCGCCTGCCCAAGCTCATCATCCCGCGAACCGGGAGACCCGGCGCCGGTGACAGCCTGCAGTCACTGGATTCCTGCTTTCGCAGGAATGATGAATTTCGGGGCGTGGCGCCCCAGGCAAGTGCGATTCGCACAAGAGACACGTTGGAGGCACAGTGAAAGTTCGCCGGATTGTCGCCAACATCGATGGCAAAGAGCTCGACAAGGCCGAGACGTTTTATGGAAAGTTCCTGGGCCTGGACGTGCTCATGGACCATGGCTGGATCAAGACTTTCGGCTCCAGTGAAAAAATGGTGTTGCAGCTCAGCGTGGCCTCGGAGGGTGGTTCCGGCACGGCAGTTCCCGACCTGTCCATCGAGGTCGACGACCTGTCTGGCGCACTGGAAAAAGCCCGGCAGCTTGGCCTCCCGATAGAGTACGGGCCGGTAAACGAGCCATGGGGGGGTGCGGCGCTTCTATATCCGCGACCCGTTTGGCAAACTCGTCAACGTTCTGCAGCACCAGTGACCGGACGACGTGCCTGCATTCGACCGATCAATCCAGCGCACGCCGCACCGGGGTCGCCGATTTCGGGCGTGGGGCCGGGCACCCGGCAACTCCATCCAGCGGATGCGCCACGCGCGCCGCCGATCCCCGATGCCAGGCACACGACGGAGGCAAACGATGACACGAGTTCGCGTTGAGAGCTTCAGCATCTCGCTCGACGGCTACGGAGCGGGTCCGCATCAGGACATCGACCATCCGCTCGGCGTGGGCGGGACCGACCTGCATCAATGGGCATTCCCGACACGCACGTTTCAGCGGGCCCTGTTCGGCAAGGACAGCGGCACCACCGGGGTCGACGATGATTTTGCCGCGCGCGGCTTCCACCATGTCGGGGCCTGGATTCTGGGCCGAAACATGTTCGGGCCCATCCGCGGCCCGTGGCCGAACGAGGACTGGAAGGGGTGGTGGGGAGACAACCCGCCGTATCATTTTCCGGTCTTCGTGCTGACCCGGCATCCGCGCGCGCCCCTGGAGATGGAGGGCGGCACGACTTTCCATTTCGTCACGGACGGCATTCACAAGGCTCTCGACCGGGCACGCGAAGCCGCCAACGGGAAAGATGTGCGTATTGGCGGAGGGTGCAATACCGTGCGGCAATACCTGCGTGCCGGTCTCATCGACGAACTGCATCTCGCGATTGCGCCAGTGCTCCTGGGCAGCGGCGAGCGACTCTTCGACGGCGTGGACATGCGCGCCACAGGATATGAATGTGCCCAGGTCGTCGGCTCGGAAATGGCGACTCATGTCGTACTCCGGCGCAAGGAGGCTGCGCCCGGTTGACGCGGACACTCCCGGCCAGGCCGCCGATGGCCAGACACGGATGCCATGCCGGCACCTGGGTCGGATCAGCACACGGCAAGAGCATGACCGTTGCCCGCCAGGCAGCAGGCCTGGCGGCCATCAAGGGAAGGCAGCTCAAGCGTCGTGGGTGCACGAAAGCGCCTGCTCCCGGCTCCGGCAAAACAGCAGATCATGCAACCGCCAATGCACGCCCTCCCAGCTTCGGTCGGGGGTGACGAAGCGGTGCACGGCAGCTGCCCGCTGACCGCCTCAGCTTGCGCGTCGATGCAGCTGGAGCAGCAACGCAGCCTCATCACGGGACAACCCGCAGCGGCGGGTCAGCTGCGCGATATCGGCACCTTCGCGGGCGAGTTTTCGGGCGAGCTCGTATGACACGCCGGTCTGTGGCTGGGCCGACTGCTGCTCGACCATGGTCAGGCGTCGATCCAGCCGTTCCAGTCGCGCCGCCTGCCTGTCGGCGCCGGCGGGAACCTTGCTGCCGAGCAGCGCGTGCAGCTCATGCTGCAGCTGGCGCAGGCTGCGCCATCCTCCGATCAAGACCATCGACTGCAACAGCAACAACAACAGCAGACCGGCGGCAATCTCAGGCCACATGCGCGACTTCCGTTTGCATCCGGCACAGCCGAGCGGGATCCAGCAATGCCACGAAATCGTTTTGCCAGCTCAGCACGCCGCTGACCGGATCGTCGCTGCGGGTGGCGCGACCAGCTTGCGGCGCAGCCACCTCGGCATCATGGATGTTCAGCAGTTCGCCGACCTCGTCCACCCGGAAACCGATCAACTGGCCCGCGCAGGACAAGGTGATCACCCGCACCTGCTCCGGGTTCTGCGGCGACATGTCAGTCAGACCCAGCCGGCGGCGGCCGTCCAGCACCGGCATGATGCGCCCGCGCAGATGCCTGATGCCGAGCAGGTCGGTCGCCGCCCCGGGCACTGGCGTCAACTCCTCGTCGCGGATGACTTCATTGACTTCGCTCAGGGGCACGGCATAGATCTGGTGGCCGATCTTCATGGACAGCCAGTAGGGTTCCCGCGTGGAGGGGTTCGATGTGCTTGTCGCCGTACTCATGTGCTCACTCCAGAATCTTCTGCCTGCGCCGGTTCCGTCGCAGCCGCAACCGCCATCGGCCTGATGCCGGATACCGAAGCCGCGGCCCGGACCACGCCGATTGCCTGTGGATCGATCATGTCGATCATGGATTTCTCCGGATTGACGCATCCTGCGCATAGGTATTCCGTGCGCTGAATGCGGCCGGCGCCGGGTGCACCGGATCGAGGCCGTGGATCGTGTCGGCGTCATTCGCGGGGTGCACGGTAATCGTCTGCGGCAGGATACGCGGCGACTGCGGCAGCGAGGCTTGCGCCTGCCGGGCAGTTTCTTGTCCGGGGCTGGCAGCAACGATCGCGGCGCCCTGGCTCTCCGGCGCGGGAAGCTCCGCCGCCCCGTATTCGGCGGTTGCACGTGTCGGCGCCTGCGCCACGGCCTTCGATGCCGGCGCCAGATCGTCGATGTCGCTCTGGATTCTGCTGCCGCCGTTGCGTGCGCCTTCGACCACCACCAGGATTCGCCGGTTATGGTTGCGCCCTTCGTCGGTGCTGTTGTCGGCAACCGGCCGCTGATCTCCCCAGCCCACGATGCCGAGGCGGTCGGCACTGACGCCGATGCTGCCAAAAAGACGCGCGACACTGGCCGCACGCGCCGCGGACAATTCCCAGTTGGACGGATAGACGGCCGTCCTGATCGGCACGTTGTCGGTAAAACCCTCGACCCGCAGCGCATTCTTGAATGGCACGAGGATCGTCGCAACGCTTGACAGCACCTGGCTTGCCGATGCGGAAAGCTGTGCGGCGCCACTGGAAAACAGGATGTCGGTGCGAATTTCGATCTCCAGCCGATCCGGCGTACGCCGCAAAACCACCAGTTGCTTGTCGATCATCGGCTGCAGTGCCCGACGCACCTGGTCCTCGATGCGCTCCAGCGATTCCGGCGCGGATTTTCTGGCCTCTTCCTGGCGCGGCCGCTGAATGGGCAGCGGAATCGGCACGGCCGTGGACGGACGCACCGCCGCAGGCGCCTCCTTCTGGCCACCTTCCGGGGCTTGCGGCACGATCACGCCGGGATGGCCGTTGAACGCATCCGTCATCGAGGCGGACATCACCCGGTACTTGCCGACATTCACCACCGACACGGCGTACATGACCACGAAGAAGGCCAGCAGCAAGGTCATCAGATCCGCGTAAGGGATGGCCCAGGCCTCGTGATTGACATGATCTTCGTGGCGCTTTCTTCTCATTCGAGATAGCCCTTCAGACGCGCTTCGATCTGCCGCGGATTCTCGCCCTGCGCGATCGACGCCAGGCCTTCGATCACGATCTGGCGCATCTGCGTCTGTCGGCCGATCAGGCCCTTGAGCCTTGCCGCCATCGGCAGCATGAACATGTTGGCCAGTGCCACCCCGTAAATCGTGGCCACGAAGGCCGCCGCGATGCCGTGGCCGAGCTTGCTCGGGTCGGCGAGGTTCTGCATCACCGCCATCAGGCCCATCACGGCACCGATGATGCCGAGCGTGGGTGCGTAGATGCCGGCGTTCTCGTATACCTTGGCGGCGGCCAGGTCGACCGTCTCGCGGGTATCCATGTCGACCTCGAGCACGCTGCGCAGCGCGTCCGGCTCACTGCCGTCGATCAGCAGCTGCAGCCCCTTGATGATGAAGGGGTCGGTTTGCGTGTCGATTTCCGGCTCCAGGCCGAGCAGGCCCTTGCGCCGCGAAATTTCGCTCCAGTCCACCACGCGCTTGATCAGCGCCTGCGGTTGATGCCGCGGCGGGCTGTAGATCATCGACAGCATCGACAGTGCGCGCTTGAGCACCTTGCCCTGGTTCTGCACCAGCAAGGCGGCGAAGGTACCGAAAAACACAATAACGAATGCCGCCGGATTCCACAGTGCACCCACCGTGGAGCCCTTGAGCACAGTCCCGACCACGATGACCACGAAGCCGAGAATCGTACCGATTATGATGATCGGATCCATGACATTCAGGCACTCATCTGAAGCGAGGGAAGCAGTTGCCCGGCCCCGTCGGCGAGGCTGGCAAGGTCGAGCACCAGTGCAAGCCGGCCATCACCGGTCACCGTGGCTCCGGCAATGCCCGGCACGCCATCGAACAGATGCCCCAGCGGCTTGACGATCACGTCTTCGCGACCGATGACCTCATGCACCAGGCAACCCAGCCGCATGTGTCCGATATGCAGCACCACCACATGGCGGCCGGTATTGCCCTGCGCACCCGCCCAACCGGCCAGATTGGCCAGGCGCAACGCCCTGCCGCGATGACGGGCCACCATGCTGCCGTCGAGCAGTCGATCCTGGCCCGGGGCCAGCTCGAACACTTCCTCGACATTGCCCAGCGGCAAGGCGAGCAGGCGCGAATCGACCCGCACCATCAGCACGCGCAGGATCGCCAGGGTCAGCGGTACGGTCAGTTCGAGCTGGCTGCCCTGCCCCGGTTTCGAGCTGACCTGCAAGGTGCCGCCGAGCTCGGCGACACGCGTTTTGACCACGTCCATGCCGACGCCGCGACCGGAAATATCCGATACCGTGGCCGCCGTACTGAAGCCGGGGCGGAAAATCAGTTCGTAGCATTCGCCCTCGCTCAGCCGCGCCGCCTCGGCCTGGTCGATGACGCCTTTCTCGACCGCCTTGCGGCGCAGGACTTCCGCATCCATGCCGCCGCCATCGTCACTCACCGAGATCACGATGCGCTCGCCACGCTGGCTGGCGGACAGGCACACCCGCCCCTTGCGCGGCTTGCCCACGCGGGCACGCGCATCGGGCATTTCCACGCCATGATCGAGTGCGTTGCGCAACAGGTGGATCAACGGATCGGCGAGTGCCTCGACCAGGCTGCGATCGAGATCGGTGCCCTCGCCTTCCAGCACCAGCTCCACTTCCTTGCCGAGCTGGCGGGCCAGGTCGCGGACGATGCGCGGAAAGCGCTGGAACAGACGTCCGACCGGCTGCATGCGCATGCCCATCACGGCCGTCTGCAGGCCATCGGCAATCCGGTCCAGCTCGCCGGCGGCGGCCACCAGCGCCTCGCTGCCGTCACGCGCCGCCAGCGTCAGCAGCCGATTGCGCACCAGCACCAATTCACCGGCATGGTTGACCAGCACGTCGAGGCGCGAGGTGTCCACGCGCACGGTGTTCTCGGCGGGCGGATGCGCGCGTGCCGGCGCGGCCGGGGTTTCCGCGGCTGCCGCAGGTACCGGCTTGACCGCGGCAACAGGCGCGGCAGCGGGCGGTTCGACGGGCGCCGCAACCGGCGCATTGCCGCCGCCATGCAGTTGATCCAGCAGTGCCTCGAACTCGTCATCGTCGATCGTGGCCGAACTCTTCGGCGCCACCGGCAGCGGTGCCGGCTCGACCGTACCCGGCACCGAGGTGCCGTACATGCTGTCCAGCAGGGCTTCGAACTCGCTGTCGTCGATGCCGCCATCGGCCGTCGGCGCCGGTGCCGGCGCTGCCGCCGCGACCACCACCGGTGCTGCCGCGGCGCCGGGCAGCAGGGACTGCAGCAGGCTGGCCGGTGGCATCTGCATGGCGGTTTCGGCACTGACCGCCGACATCATGCCGTTGAGCAGATCCAGCGCAGCAAGCAACGCATCCATATGGCCGGCGCCCAGCACCACGCGACCGGCGCGGGCTTCGTTGAGCAGGTCCTCGGCATGATGGCAAAGCACGACCATCGGCTCGAACGCGAGAAAGCCGGCACCACCCTTGACCGTGTGGAAAGCGCGGAATACCGCATTCAGCAGCTCGCTGTCCTGCGGGGCGCGTTCCAGGCCGACCAGTTGCTCGTCCAGACGCTCCAGCAGCTCGCCGGCCTCGACCAGAAAATCCTGGCGCAGTTCGATGTCGAATTCTGCAGTCATGGCATCACGGCCATCAGAATCCGAATTCGCTGAGCAACCGGTCGGCGTCGTCCTGGCAGAACACCTTGACCGGGCTCTCCGGCATGTCGTTGCCGGCCAGCGCACCGGTAAGGCGCACCAGCTCCAGCAGCGAGGACTCCACCGTGCCGATGAAGCTGGCCACTTTCTTGATCCGTTGTCCGGTCAGATCCTGCCAGGACTGCGCCATCACCATGTCGTTGAGGCCTTCGCGGCAATGTGCCGCGAAATCTCCGGCCTGCTGTGCCAGCTGCGCGACCTCCTGATTGCCCTCGTGATGCTGCAACACCATGCTGGCAGAGTCCGCCAGCGATTCCGCTTCCGGTCGCAGGCGATCGGCAAAATCAATGCTGCGATGGGCTGCCTGCGCACTCATCTCCAGCGCATCCTGCAAATGCTGGCGTGCGTTGGCGACCATGTCGGGCATGCCCTCCGGAACCATCTCGCCACCCATCCGGCGCACCGCATTGTGCAGATCGCGGGCAAGCTGGCCCAGCGCGCGGAACAGCCGCTGCTCGCGCTGACGCACGATCACGTCCAGCGCCTGCTCGAAGGCACTGCCATCGGGGCTGTTCAACAGGTCGCGCAACTCACCCGGCAGCGCGTCATCTTCGGCAAACGGCCTGACCATGCTCATGCTGCTGCTCCACTGGCGGCGATCCGTTCGAAGATCTTGGTCAACTTTTCCTTCAGCGTATCGGCCGTGAATGGCTTGACGATGTAGCCGTTCACGCCGGCCTGCGCCGCGGCGATGATCTGGTCGCGATTGTTCTCGGCGGTGACCATCAGCACCGGCAAACCTTTCCATGCACCCTCGGCACGAATCGCGCGAAGCAGATCGATACCCGTCATGTTCGGCATGTTCCAGTCCGTCACCACCATGTCGAATGGCTGGCTGCGAAGCATGACCAGGGCATTCTCCCCATCGTCAGCCTCCTGGATCAGCTGGCCGGAGAAACCGAGCTCCACCAGCAGGTTGCGAACGATACGGCGCATGGTGGAAAAGTCGTCCACCACCAGGATTTTCATGTTCTTGTCCAACGGATCTCTCTCCAAATGCACGGTGCCAGTCAATACACGGCATCAATAGCCAAACGCTTGTGTCATCACCCACGCCAGTCGGTCATGCGTGCCCTGAGACGGATCACGGCCTGACCATGGATCTGGCAGATGCGCGACTCGCTGACTCCCAAAACGGCGCCGATCTCCTTCAGGTTCAACTCTTCCTCGTAGTACAGCGACATCACCAGCTTTTCCCGCTCCGGCAGGCCGTCGATCGCCTTGGCCAGTGCCTCGCGCATGCCTTCCCGCTCGATGTCTTCATGCGGGCTCAAGCCGTTTTCGTCCGCCACGTCGAGAACCGAACCTTCCTCGTGGTCGTCCGCGGCGGTAAGGCTGAGCAGGCGCACACACGCCGCGTCGGCCAGCACCTGGTGATACTCCTCCGCACTGATGCCAAGCCGGCGCATGACTTCCGCATCGTCAGCCTCGGCACCGGTTTCGGTTTCGATCTGGCGCACCACTTCAGCCACTTCACGGGTCTTTCGGTGCACTGAACGCGGGGTCCAGTCGGTGCGCCGCAATTCATCCAGCATCGCGCCACGGATGCGGATTCCCGCATACGTTTCGAAGCTGGCGCCCCGGTCATGGGCGAAATTTCGTGATGCTTCGAGCAAGCCGATCATCCCCGCCTGAATCAAGTCACCCACGTCGACACTGGCAGGCAATCGCCCCATCACGTGATAGGCAATTCGCCGTACCAGCGGCGCATGCCGACACACCAGGTCGTCAGCGCTTTCGCGGGCGTGCTGCAAATATTCCCTAGCTACACTCATCTCAGTACCCTGCTACCGGTGTTGTGGGTTCGCCAAAAAAGGCGATCCTTCCATGACCTGCGCGCTCGGGTTCTACCCATGTATCGACCGCACTGGCCAATTGCTTGAATGCGAGTGCCGAGCGACACGACGGCCACAGATCCACCACCGCGCTCTGGCGCCGGATCGCCTGCTTCAATCGTTCGTCGTTGGGCACCCAACCGCTGAAATTGATAACCACGTCAAGAAACCGATCGCTGACCATCGACAACTTCTGATGCAGCTGCCTGGCTTCGCCCTCGTTTCGAACCATGTTCGCCACCATGCGGAAGCGGCGCACGCCGAAGTCCCGGCTGAGCACCTTGATCAACGCGTAGGTATCGGTGATCGAAGCTGGCTCGTCGCATACCACCAGCACCACGTCATCGGCGGCGGCGGAGAACATCGCCACGCTGTCGGTCAGCCCGGCCGCGGTATCCACCAGCAGGAACTCCGGTGGCTGGATCAGTTCGTCGAAGGTGCGGATCAGCGCCGCGTGTCCGGCACTGTCCATCTGCGCCAGCCGCCGCGCACCGGAACCACCCGGAATGACGCGCAAGCCGCGCGGCCCTTCCAGCAGGATCTCCTCCAGCCGGCATTCGCCGTCGAGCACATGCCCGATGTGGCGTGACGGCACCAGCCCGAGCAGGACATCGACGTTGGCCAGCCCCATGTCCGCATCGAGCAACATGACGTCGTGACCGGCCATCGACAGGGACATGCCCAGGTTTACCGCAACCGTGCTCTTGCCCACGCCGCCCTTGCCACCGGCCACCGCGATTGCCCGGCAATGCCGGCGTGGTCGCTTCAGTCCGCCAAGCAGACTGCTTGCCTGATGATGCATCGACGACACACTCTCCGCGGGGGCACCCATCGTCGCCAACATGTTTTCCAGTCCTGATGCCTGATCCATTGCAACTATCCCGTTCATGCGCTGGCCACCGCGAGACCGAAACGCTCGGCCATCAGACTTTGATCCGGCACATAGTTCTTCAGAGACTGCGCGGCGCGGCACACCAGGGCGCGTGCGTCGGCAGCAGAAATGTCCTCCGGCACGCGCTGGCCATCGGTGATGTAATCCAGCGGCAACCGATGGCGGATCAGTACCGACAACGCGCCGCCCAGGCTGGGGGCTTCATCCAGCTTGGTCAGGATGCAGGCCTTCGGCTTCAACGGCAGGTAGGCACGCACCGCCTCGTCCAGTGACTGCGCCTGGGCATTGGCCGCCAGCGCCATGCAGATGTGCAGGCCCTCGGTCTGCCCGAAAATTTCCATTTGCTGTTCGAGCCGCGGATCGCTGCCGGCCACGCCCGCCGTATCGATCAGCACGGTATGGCGCCCGCGCAGCAGCTGCAGCACGTTGCGCAGGCTTTGTGCGTCGTAGGCCGGGTACACCCGCACGCCAAGCAGCCGCCCGTAGTGTTCGAGCTGGGCCGACGCGCCGATGCGGTAATGATCGGTGCTGATCAACGCGACCTGGTCGGCGCCGCGACGCAGCACGGCACGCGCCGCCAGCTTGGCAATGGTGGTGGTCTTGCCGACACCGGTCGGGCCGACCAGCGCGGTGATCCGCCCTTCTTCCAGTTCCTTGTCGGCACTGATGCTGAGGCTGCGGCTGAGCATGCCCAGCGGCAGATAACGTGCCTGCTCGACATTGATCTGCTCGGGCAGGTCGGCAACCAGTGCCTGTGCCACATCGGCGTCGATGCCGATGCGGGTCATCTCGCGCAGCGCACGCGCCTGCGATGGCTGGCGGCGCTCCATGTCGTTCCAGGCCAGGCTGGACAGCTGGGCCTCGAGCATGTCGCGCAGACTGCCCAGCTCCTTGCGCATGCTCGCGGTATCCCGCACGGCCTGCTCCACCATCGGGTGGGGTGGCTGCAACGCCGATGCAGTGGCTGCGGGTGGGGTCGGAGCCTGCGGCGATGCAGCCGGCTGCGTCGACCTGGCCGACGCAGGCGCATTCGGCGCGGCAGCCGTCGATGGCATGGCCGGTGGCGCGGATTTCTGCTGGGTTGCCGCCGGCTTCACTCGCGGTGACGATGGCGGGACGGCGACGGCCGAGGGTTCGATCACGCCCGAAGCCGCCTTCAAGAGCAGCAGGTCATCCGCTACCGGCGCACCATGCCGTGCCGCTTCACGCACCAGCGACTCGTCAAAGTCGATCGCCGCGATGACCTCGATGCCTTCCTCGATGCGACGGGTGGAGAGGATCACCGCATCCGGCCCCTGCTCCTCGCGCACTTCGCGCATGGCCCGACGCATGTCGGGTGCCACGAATCGCTTGATCTTCATGCCTGCCTGCTCCATGACGCATTGAACGAGCTGACGGAACCCGCCCGAGGCTCACTGGCTGATGCCGCGACCAGGCTGTGCAAGCCCGCCTGGTCGATCCATCGCCCGCCTGTTGCCGTTCGTTCGCGCATCATCTCGTTCACCTCGATCATCGTCCCAATGCCTGCACCAATCGCACCCGGCGGTTGTCCGGCACCTCGTTGTAAGCCAGTACGTGCAGGTTTTGTGCCACATGACGCGTAAAGCGCGCCAACCAGGGACGAAGCATCGGTGCAACCAGCAAAACAGCGGGTTCGCCGCTCGCTTCCTGGCGCTGGGCAGCCTCGGCGACACTGCCTTGCAAACGGTCCGCAAGCCCCGGTTCCACTGCGGCGCCAGCCACTCCGCCGCCGCCGGAAAGCGAGTTCAGCAGGATCTGCTCGAGCTCCGGCGCCAGCGTGATAACGGGCACTTCGGTACCCAGCCCGGTGATCTCCTGCAGGATCTGGCGACCCAGCGCCACCCGCACCGAGGCGGTCAGGACGCCGGGATCCTGACTCTGCGCCGCGTGCTCCGCCAAAGATTCGACGATGCTGCGCATGTTGCGGATCGGCACCCGTTCAGCCAGCAGGTTCTGCAGCACCTTGACCACCACGCCCAGCGTGAGCCGCTTGGGCACCAGGTCCTCGACCAGCTTCGGTGCCGTGGCGGCCAGACGGTCGAGCAGCTGCTGCACATCCTGGTGGCTGAGCAGCTCATGCGCGTGGTTCTGCAGGATGTTCGACAGATGGGTCGCGATCACCGTGGCCGGGTCGACCACGGTATAGCCGTAGCTTTGCGCCAGATCGCGCTGGCCGCTGTCGATCCACACCGCTTCCAGCCCGAACGCGGGGTCCTGGGTCGGGATGCCCTGCAAGCTGCCATGCACCTGGCCGGGGTTGATCGCCAGCATGCGGTCGGCGTGCACCTCGGCCTCACCCATCGGCACGCCCATCAAGGTGATCCGGTAGATGTTCGGGGCGAGGTCCAGGTTGTCGCGGATATGCACGGCCGGCACCAGGAAACCCAGCTCCTGCGACAGCTTGCGCCGCACCGACTTGATCCGCGCCATCAGCTCGCCACCCTGATGCGTGTCGACCAGCGGAATCAATCGGTAACCCACTTCCAGGCCGAGCGGATCGACGCTGGCGACATCGTCCCAGCCCAGCTCGAGCCGCTCGGCCGGTTTCTGTGCCGGCGCCTCGCTGGGCGCTTCGGCGAGCTTGGCGCGGGTCTCGCGCTCGCGCTTCCACAGCATCCACGCCGCGGCGCCACAAATGGAACCCAGCAGCAGGAACGCCATGTTCGGCATGCCCGGGATCATGCCCATCACGAACAGCACGGTGCCCGCCACGCTCAGCGCTCGCGGCTGGCCGAACAGCTGGCTGACCACATGCTTGCCCATGTCCTGCGATTTCGACACGCGGGTCACGATGATGGCCGCCGCCACCGACAGCATCAGTGCCGGCACCTGGGCCACCAGGCCGTCGCCGATGGTCAGCAAGGTATAGGTCTTGGCCGCCTCGGCAGCCGACAAGCCGTGCTGCAGCACGCCGACGAAGAAGCCGCCGACGATGTTGATGATCAGGATCAGGATACCGGCGGTGGCATCGCCGCGCACGAATTTCGATGCACCGTCCATCGAGCCGTAGAAGTCCGCTTCCTCGCGCACTTCCTGGCGCCGTTCGCGCGCCTGTTCCTGGGTCAGCAGGCCGGCGTTGAGATCGGCATCGATCGCCATCTGCTTGCCCGGCATCGCATCGAGGGTGAATCGTGCGGTGACTTCCGAAACGCGGGTCGCGCCCTTGGTGACGACCACGAAATTGATGATGGTGATGATGGTGAACACCACCAGGCCGACCGCGAAATTGCCGCCGATGACGAATTCGCCGAACGCCTCGATCACCTTGCCGGCCGCGGCCGGGCCATCATGCCCGTGCAGCAGCACCACACGCGCCGAGGCGATGTTCAAGGCCAACCGCAGCAAGGTCGACATCAGCACCACGGTCGGGAACGCGGCAAACTCCAGCGGCCGCATCACGTAGACCACCGCCAGCAGGATCACCAGCGACAGCGCGATGTTGAAGCTGAACAGCATGTCCAGCAGGAACGGTGGCAACGGCAACATCATCATGGCCAGCATGATCAGCACGGCCACGGGCGCGCCTACGCCACGCCTGAGCAGGTGCTTGAAATTGCCGAAGATGCTCTCGCCCGTCATTTGCATGATGCGTCACTCGTTGCGGTAGGGGCCCATCAGGTCGGGATCGACCTCCGGGTTCGGTGCGGCCGGCGGCATGTCGCCCTGCGCCGTGGCCTGTTTCAGTTGGTAGACGTAGGCCAGTACCTGCGCCACGGCGACGAACAGCGAAGCCGGAATCTCGCGACCCAGCTCGGTGGTGGCGTAAAGCGCACGCGCCAGCGGCGGCGCCTCGACCAGCGGAATCCGGTGGCTTCCGGCCACCGTGCGGATCTGCTGCGCCAGCACGTCGACGCCTTTGGCAATCACCCGTGGCGCACCCATGCGGCCATCGTCGTAGACCAGGGCCACGGCGAAGTGGGTCGGGTTGACCACCACCACATCCGCCTTCGGCAGGTCTTCCATCATGCGGCGCCGCGACTGCAGCTGCTGCACCTGACGGATGCGCCCCTTGAGCTCCGGGTTGCCGTCGGTTTCCTTCATCTCGTCACGGATTTCCTGGCGCGTCATGCGCAGGCGCTTGCCGTGATCGAACTTCTGATACAACGCATCGAAACCACCGATCAGCGCAAGAATGCTGCCGAACCACAAGGCCGCACTGCCGAGCAGGCCGATCGACTGGGCGATGCCGGTCATCACCGGCACCCGACCGATCAGCAGCAACTGGTTCTGCCAATGGCGCAGCAGCAGCACCAGCACGGCACCGATGAAAAGCAGCTTGAGCAAGGCCTTGCCCAGCTCGACCAGGCCGCGCACGGCAAAGATCCGGCCCAGCCCCTTGATCGGGTCCAGCCGGTCGAACTTCGGCTGCAAGGCCTCGACGCTGAAACCGACACCGCCGAGCAGCAGGGGCGCGGCGAACACCGCAATCAGGGTGGCCGCCGCGACCGGCCCGAACAGGTTCAGCGCCTCGCGCAACGAGGCATGCAGCGCACGCGCCGGCAGCTCATCGGAAAACAGCGCTTCACGCGGGTACGCCAGGCCCATCGAAAAGATCCGCTGGATATGCACGAACGCCGGCCCGGCGCCATTCATCAAGGCAGCCACGCCGGCCAGCACCACCAGCGAACCGGAGAGATCGCGCGAGCGCGGCACCTCGCCTTTTTCACGCGATTCGCGCAGGCGTTTTTCGGTAGGTTGTTCGGTTTTTTCCTGGCCGCTGTCTTCTTCGGACATGACATCAGCCTCCGATCAACTGGTGCATCAGCGACCAGCCCTGGCTCTGCAACGCCTCGAACGCACCCGGCAGGCTGGGCAGCGCCAGCCACACCGCGACAAAACCCAGCGTCACCGTGATCGGAAAGCCCACCGCGAACAGGTTCATCGACGGCGCCGCACGACTGATCGCGGCAAAGCCGATATTGACCACCAGCAACGCGGTCATCGCCGGCAGCGCCACCCGGATCGCCCCCGCGAAAAGCAGGCTGGCGAAACCGAGCACGGCATGCAGGCTGGCCGTGCTGATGGCCGGAGCCCCTGGCGGCAGGCTCTGGAAGCTGTCCGCGAGCAGGCTGATCAGGCGCAGATGGCCATCCATCGCCAGAAACAGCAGGGTCACCAGGATCAGGTAGAACTGGCTCAACACGGTAGAACTGCCGCTGGCCTGCGGATTGACCACTTCGGCAAAACCCAGGCTCATGCTTTGCGCCACCAACTGGCCGCCCAGCGTCACCGCCTCGAAGGTCAGCCGCAGCACAAAGCCGACCGAGACGCCGACCAGGATCTGGCCGACCAGCGTCGCCACGCCGGTGCCGCTGAGCGGGTCGATCGTGGTCGGCGCCAGCGGCGCCAGCACCAGGGTCAGCATCAGCACCAGGCCGATCTTGACCCGGGCCGACAGCACCGTGGCGCTGAATACCGGCGCCACCAGGCACAGCCCGCCGACCCGGCCCATGGCCCAGAACAGGCCGCCGAACCACTGTGGCAATTGGGCCAGGTCGAGCGAAGTCATCTGACTGCATCCGGCAGGCTGGTGATCAGGTTGTGCGTGAACTGCACCAGCAGGCGCAGCATCCACGGGCCGGTCACCAGGCCGACCAGCGCCATCGCGATCAGCTTCGGAATGAAGCTGAGGGTCATCTCATTGATCTGGGTCGCCGCCTGGATCACGCCGATCAACAGGCCGACCGCCAGGGCCGTCAGCAGCAACGGCGCAGCCACCAGCATGCCGATGTACAAGGCGTGCTGGCCGAACGCGATGACGGATTCGGGCGTCATGTGTAGAAACTCCCGGCCAGGGTACCGAGCAGCAAGGCCCAGCCGTCCACCAGCACGAACAACATGATCTTGAACGGCAGCGAGATGATCATCGGCGAGACCATCATCATGCCCATCGACATCAGCACGCTGGCCACCACCAGATCAATGATCAGGAACGGAATGAACAGCAGAAACCCCATCTGGAAAGCGGTTTTCAGCTCGCTGGTGAGGAACGCCGGCATCGCCACCACGAACGGCACGTCGGTCTTGCTGGCGTAGGGTTTTTCCTTGGCCAGGCGGGTGAACAGCTGCAGGTCGGCATCGCGCGTCTGATCGAGCATGAAGCGCTTGAATGGCGCCGACGCCGCCGGCAAAGCCTGCTCGGCGGTGATCCGGCCGTCCATGTACGGCTTCACTCCGTCGGTGTAGCTGCGGTTCAACACCGGCGACATCACGAACAGGGTCAGGAACAACGCCAGCCCCAGCAGCACCTGGTTCGGCGGCGTGGACTGCGTGCCCAGCGCCTGGCGCAGAAAGCTCAGCACGATGATGATCCGGGTGAACGAGGTCATCATCAGCACGATCGCCGGCAGCAGCGTCAATGCCGCCATCAGCGCCACGACCTGCAGCGACAAGGTCCAGTTCTTGCCGCCATCGGCCGCGCTGTGCACGTTCAGCACGGGGATGCCCGCCGACGAGCTGCTCGTCGACATCGCGGGCATGGATGGCATCGACACGGCCGCCGGTGCGGCGGCTGCCGCCGCGCTGGCGTTCGGGGTGAACAACACCCACCACGGCAACACCCACAACGCGACGATCAGCCAGCGGCGCCAGCCGTGTTGCGCGCGGCCGTTCATTTGCGCCTCCAGCGGGCCAGCAGCTCGGCGAATGCCGGCACCGGCATGGCCGGCTGACCGATCTCCGCAGCCACCTCGGGCGAGGCGCCATACACATGCAGGGTATGCATGCCGCCCTGACCGATGCCGATCAGCAGGCGCTGGCCATTGGCGTCGATCAGCAGCAGGCGATCACGCGTGCCGACCGCGAATGTTTCGACGCAGCGGATGCTGCGACCACCGGCACCGCCACGCGACTGCATCCGGCGGCTCAGCTTGCCGGCAATCAGGATCAGCACGATGATGCCGACCAGGCTGAGAATCACGCGCAACAGCTCGCCACCGACGTTGACGTCAGGTGGAGTCATGGCCGGGACGCTGGCGATCAGGGCAAGCATGATCAGCGCAACTTGCGCACGCGCTCGGCCGGACTGATCACGTCGGTCAGGCGAATGCCGAACTTCTCGTTGATCACCACGACCTCGCCATGAGCGACCAGGGTGCCGTTGACGAACACGTCCAGCGCCTCGCCGGCCGAGCGGTCGAGCTCCACCACCGAACCCTGGTTCAGCTGGAGCAGGTTGCGGATGCTGATCCGGGTGCGGCCGACTTCCATCGCCAGCGACACCGGCACATCCAGGATCATGTCGAGATTGACGTCGCTTGCCTCCGACGCGTGCTCGCTCAGGTTGTCGAATTCAACGGGCTCGCTCGCGCCTGCGACGGCGCCTACAGTGGACTGGTTCATGCCGGCTTCTTCTCTGTGAATGGATGACCGGTCGAGCGTCGTTCGCGCCGACCAGCCTGGGTCTGGAAACGTACGGCGTTGCGACCATTGGACTGGCCGTAACGACCGCGGAAAACGGGAACGTCCTCGGCGAAAACCGTGGCCAGTTCCGGCAACTGCACCGGCACGATGTCGCCGGGCCGAAGACGCAGAAATTCGCCAAGGCTCATCTGCACTTCGAGCAGCAGGGAGCTGAGTGCCACCTCGGCATCCATCACCTCTTCCTGCAGCGACTCGACCCAGCGCCCGTCGCTGTCGTTGCGGTCGCTCTGCACGCCTGCGTCAAGCAGGGTGCGGATCGGCTCGATCATCGCGTACGGGAGGGTCAGGTGAATCTCGCCGCCACCGCCGTCGAGCTCCACATGGAAGCGCGACACGACAATGGTCTCGGTGGGGCTGACGACATTGGCGAACTGGGGGTTGATCTCCGAGCTCTGGTACTCGAACTCCAGCCCCATCACCGGCGACCAGGCCTCGACCATGGCAGTGAAGAACTCGGTCAGCATGATCTGGATCACGCGACTTTCGGTGCTGGTGAAATCGCGGCCCTCGATGCGTGCGTGGTAACGCCCGTCGCCACCGAAGAAATTGTCGATCACGGTGAATACCAGGCGCGGCTCGAACACCACCAGGGCCGTGCCACGCAATGGCTTGATGCGCACCAGGTTGAGGCTGCTGGGCAGCGTCAGGCTGTGCAGGTATTCGTTGAACTTCATCATCTTCACGCCGAGCACGGACACTTCGCAGGTCTTGCGCAGCACGTTGAAGATGCCGGTGCGGAAGAACCGGGCAAAACGGTCGTTGACCATCTCCAGCGTCGGCAGGCGACCGCGCACGATGCGATCCTGCTGGGTGAAGTCATACGAGGCCACGGTGCCCTCGGGTACCGGCTCGTCCGTGCTGGTCTCGACACCGCCACCTTCGACGCCGTTAAGCAGCGCGTCGATTTCGTCCTGTGAAAGCAAGTCGCTCATGTGCGTCCCGTCCCGGTCACTGAATCACGAAACTGGTGAAGTACAGTGCGTCGACACCGTTGCTGCCGGTACGCTCCTTGATGATTTTCTGTACCGCCGCCAGGGCCTTCGCCTGCAGGCTGGTACGTGCAGCCGGATCGCTCATGGCCGCAAAATTCTGGCTGCCGAACAGGGAAAGCAACGCATCGCGGATCACCGGATCGGCCTGCTTGACCGCATCGACGGCCTTGGCGTCATGCGCACGCAAGGTAATGCCCACCTGCAGATAGCGCAGTGCGTCGCCATCGCGCAGGTTCACCACGAAAGCCGGCTCCAGCGGTGCGTAAATCGCCTCTTTGGCAACCGCGGATGCTTCTGCCTTGTCTGCAGTCGCCGCACCGTGGTGCCTGACTGACATCCAGTAGCCACCGCCGCCCACGGCCAGCAGCAACAGGATCACCACGACCAGCAATGGCCCACGCTTCCTGGGGGCGTCCGGTGTGGCGACTGCATCATCTTGATCGGGTTTGGCCATGAAATTCTCGACTCCGGAGTGGAATATCCCCCGTCTGGCGGGGCTCCCGTCGATAAAAGCAATATGCATGCCATGCCGTAAAACCGTTGATGCACATGGCTTGCCGGGCTTTCACGGCACATCCGCGAGGGATGGCGGCGCTTTCTTGACGCCAGTCAACATGCTGCCGCGACGTAATCACAACGGCCGCGCATCCCGAACCGACGACGGCCATGTCCCGGCCCCGGTCCAACGCCGTGGCGACACGATCTCGCCGGGCACGGTTCTCTCCCGCCAGGTGCCGGCGGCACCCGTCGTCGCATGGCAGGACGCGTCAAGTGTTGTGGATCAGATCATGGCTGACCGACGCTGTCCGTCGCCTGTGGCGACCTCCCACAGGCCCGTCAGGCGAACGCGTCGAGCAGCCCGACCCGACTGACCGTTACCTGCGTGCCGCTGCCATGGATCTCCTCGTTGTCCGCCATGCCGCTGGTCGAACGTGCGGAATCCCGGGAATCCGATCGGGCCTCGCTGTTCTGCTGTTGCCCCACCTCGGCATGGCCAAGCGACATCCCGTGCTGCGCCAGCAGATGGTTCAGCTGAGGCAGCGTCTGCTGCACCGCGGTCACCGCAGCCGGATGCTGGGCGCTGAACACCACGTCGACGCGGTCATGCTTGACGCTGACCTTGATGTCCAGCTGGCCAAGCTCCTCCGGATGCAGGCGAATGGAAGCCTGTTTCACACCCTGGCCAGCCTGCGTGCCCAGCCACACCACCTGTTGGCCCAATTCCTGGCCAAAGGCGGGACTGCCCACCGGCGCCTGGACCGGCAGCACCAGCGTGGCTGACGGCGCCGGCGTCGCGGGCGCGGCAAGCAGCGCCGAGACCCCGTTCTGCTCACGCGCCGGATCGTGACCGGCATCAAGTGCTGCCAGTGCGGCCGGCGCCAGTACGGCCGGCATCCCCTTGCCATCGAGCAGGCCTTGGGTCGCAGCGGTCGGCGCGCTACTGTTCGCGTCGTTTGCGTCATCCAGTGCCGACCACGCGGTATCCGCATCCCCGCCGATCAGCTTCACAGCTTGTGTGCCGACCCGAGCCTCGGCAGAAGTGCCAGTGCCACCACTGCCAGGCTGCAGGACGGCAGCAGCCGTTGGAAGCATGGCCAGCATGGCACCCACCAGCGATGCCGCCGCCGTGGTCGCCGTCGGGTCGTCCGTGGCGGGCGTCGTCGGGTCTGCCTTCGCATCCGTTGCCGCGTCCGTCGCAGGAGCTGGCAATGTCGACCCCGCGGCAAGTTCACTTGCCGGATCCGCTGCTGCCGTCGTTGCCGCCGCGGACGCTTTGGCTGACGCTGGCGTCGTCGCGCTCGACTTGTCCTTCACCGACGGCAGCTTGCCGGACGATGACGCCGCGGTGTCGTGTCTGGCCGTGTTCGAGGCGCCGTCACGAGCCGGACGCGGTGCATCCCGATCCTGCTTGTGCTGCTGCCGGGCAGCGTCCAGCTGGCTGTCAAAGCTGTGCGCATGCGCGCCGGACGACTCGCTGCTGCCGGCACGAGGTGCCACAGCGGAAACATGGCTGGGAAGAGGCATGGCAACTGCAGGAGTCATCGCAATGATTTCCCGGGGCAAAGAAAAATGATCGCGGATCGCGCTGTCCGCGGCGACATGTCGAGCGGGCACGAACGGTGCCCCCGGTCCGGATTGAAAGCGGGTTTCATCGATTCCTCCGGTATTGCGTGCGTTCGTCCATCTCGGCTTGCTCGTGCCGATCCGCCGCCTTGCGCTCGTCATCGAGGAAGCGCGTGATGACCGTCTCCAGCGCGCTCTCGCGCGCATGCGCCTGGCGCCACGACATGCGGCCCTGCTCGAACTGACGTTGCAGGCGCTTGATTTCGGCACCCTGCTGGGTAATCGCCTGATCGATGCGATCGATGAAGCTCTGCCGGTTGAGCAAGGCGCTGACCGACACGGCGCCATCGCCACCTGCCGCATATTCACGCCGGTAGCGATGCAATTCACTCAATTGCCGCTCGGCTTCGGCCAGGCGCTGCTGCTGCGAAGCCATCACCGTCAGCGCTTCCTCGCTGCGCTGCCTGGCCTGTTCCACCGCCGGCTGCAAGGGTTGCGCACGCGAACTCATTCAACCACCTTCCCGGCCAGGCCATCCAGCATGTCGATCGCCTGCTCCAGCGTCATCGGTTCGTCGACCTCCTGCTGCAGGAATGCGCGCAATTGCGGCCACATCTCGATCGCCTGGTCGACCTGCGGATCGGAGCCTTTCTGGTACGCACCGACCGCAATCAGGTCGCGTTGCTGGCGATACGCCGAGTAGACCTGGCGAAAGCGCTGCGCCGCACGCAGATGCTCGCGGGTAACCACCGCGGGCATCACGCGACTGATCGACGCCTCGATATCAATCGCCGGATAATGACCGGCCTCGGCCAGGTCGCGGGACAACACGATGTGGCCGTCGAGGATGGCGCGTGCCGCATCGGCGATCGGATCATGGCGGTGGTCATCGCCCTCGGTCAGCACGGTATAGAACGCGGTGATCGAACCACGCCCGTCGGCATCGTTGCCAGCCCGTTCGACCAGCGCCGGCATCATCGCGAAAACCGAGGGCGGATAACCCTTGGTTGCCGGCGGTTCGCCGATCGCCAGCGCGATTTCACGTTGCGCCTGCGCATAGCGGGTCAACGAATCCATCAGCAGCAGCACGCGCTGGCCACGATCGCGAAACCACTCGGCGATGGCGGTGGCGTATTGCGCCCCGCGCAACCGCTTCAACGGTGGCGCGTCTGCCGGCGCAGCCACGATGACGGCACGCCGACGCCCCTCGACACCAAGGGTGTGTTCGACGAATTCCTTGACTTCCCGCCCACGCTCGCCGATCAGGCCAACCACCACCACATCGGCGTTGGTGTAGCGCGTCATCATGCCGAGCAAGGTCGATTTGCCCACGCCGGAACCGGCGAACAAGCCCAGTCGCTGGCCACGACCCACGGTGAGCAAGGCATTGATCGCACGCACGCCCACATCGAGCGGCGCATCGATCGGCTTGCGCGCCATCGGATTGATCGTCTGGCCCTTAAGGCCGGCGTGCTCGTTTGCCTCCAGCGGCCCCAGGCCATCCAGCGGAACGCCATCGGCCCCGATCACACGCCCGAGCAAGGCATCGCCTACCGGCAAGCCGCCCTGACGTGCAAACGGGCGTACCCGCGCGTTGGGCAATACGCCGTGCATGTCTTCCACCGGCATCAGCAACAACCGCTCGTCGGCAAACCCGACCACTTCGGTATCCAGCTCGGTGCCATCGATCGTTTCGACCAGGCAGCGCGAACCCAGCGCGGCCTCGCAGCCCTCGGCCTCCAGCGTCAACCCGACGACCCGGCGCAGGCAACCCTCCACGGCCAGCGTGCGTGCCGTGGCAACGCGAGCGCTGCGCACGGCAAGTTCCTGCTGCCAACGCGTCTGGCGATCGGTCAGCATGGCCTCGACTGTGCTCATTCGGCCAGGTCCTCCTGCTCGACGTCATCGCCGAGCACGGCGTCGACCACGGCAGCGAGGCGGGTTTTCACCCGCAAGTCCAGTCGCGAGCGCCCGCTGTCCATCTGGCAATCGCCGCGCACCAGGGTCGGGTCGGCGTTCAGCTGCCAATGTTCTTCGGATACGTTCAGTTCACGCAGCAAGCTGACGTCATCGGGATGCAGGCGTATGCGCAATTCGCGATTGGCCGATGGCAGCGCAGCAGCACCTTCACGCACGGTCTGCGCGATCAATGTCGGCGACAGCTGCAGCTCGCGCCCGATTACCCGACTCGCCACCAGGGTCGCCAGGCGCACCAGCTCCTGCGCGGTTCGCGCATCCAGCGATGCCAGCGGCTGCGCCGCCGCATCGAACACGGCCACAAGCTGCGACATCTGCCGTTTCAGCTGTGCGTCGGCAGCGGCACGCCCCTCGACCAGGCCGGCGGCATAACCTTCCTCGCGTGCCTGCTGTTCGATCGCTTCCAGATCGCGAACGGTCGGTTGCGGCGGCGGTGCGGCCTCCACTGCTTCCGACGACTGCTCGGCAAACTTGGGCAGCTCCCAGCGCTGGAATTCAACCGCGGCGTTTCGGGAACCCGTCAACATCAGACGAATTCCTCGCCACCGGAGGTGAGATTGATCTGCCCGGCATCAGCCAGTTTGCGGGCAGCGGCAAGCATCTCTTTCTGGGCGGCATCGACTTCGCTCAGACGCACCGGGCCCTTGACCTCGAGATCGTCGCGCAGCATGTCGGCGGCACGCTTGGACATGTTGGCGAAGATCTTTTCGCGGATCGCCGGCTCGGCGCCCTTGAGTGCCGTGGTCAGCGAGGCGGATGGCACCTCGCGCAGCAAGGCCTGCATGCTGCGATCGTCGAGCTCGGCCAGATCCTCGAATACGAACATCAGGTCTTCGATGCGGCCGCTCAATGCCTCGTCCTGGCCGCGGATCGCGGTCATCAATTCGACTTCGCGACTGGTTTCCATCGCATTGAGGATATCGGCAGCGGCTTTCAGGCCGCCCACATTGGCGGACTTCAATTTCTTGGTGCCGCCGGAAACCTGGCGCTCCATGATTTCGTCCAGCTCGTTCAACGCATGCGGCTGCACGCCATCGAGCGTGGCGATCCGCATGATCGCGTCGGAACGCACGCGTGGCGGCAGGTAACCCAGCACTTCCGCGGCCTGATCAGGCTCCAGATGGGCCAGCACCAGGGCGATGATCTGCGGGTGTTCCTGGTTGACCATCTCGGCGATCGAGCGGCTTTCCATCCACTTCAGCGATTCCAGGCCCTTGCTGCTGCGGCCGAGCAGGATCCGGTCGATCAGCCCGTCGGCCTTGTTCTCACCCAGGGCATTGACCAGCATGGCGCGGATGTAATCCTCGGTACCCACGCCAAGCGAGGTCTGCCGCCCCATGTCATCGTCGAGCTTGGTCAGCACCTGCTCGACATCGACACGCGACACGCTGGAGAGCGCGGCCATGGCCGTACCCACGGCCTGCACGTCGCGAGCGCTGAGATGCTTGAGTACTTCGGCTGCATCTCGCTCACCCAGGGTCAGCAGCAGAATCGCCGCATTCTGTGCACCGGTTTTCGCTACCTGTTCAGGCTGCATCTTCATTCACCCAGTTCTTCACGACTTGCGCGACCTGCTTGGAGTCTTCCGCGACCATCTTTCTGGCGGCATCGATACGCTGCTCGTAAACGAGCTGCGGCGCGGATCCGCTCAACATGGCCGGCTTCGACACGTCGCCAGTTTCATCGTCGTCATCATGCACGTTGATGGCATGCGTCGGCCCCGCCAGCTCTTTCGTCTTTGTCTTTGTCGCTGTCTCGCCACGCAAGGCGCCTTTCAGCAGCGGGCGCAGCAGACCGAAGGCCACCAGCAACGCCACCAGGATGCCGATGCCCTGCTTGATCAGATCCATCGCTCCGGGTCGCTGCCACAGTGGCTGTTCCGGCAATGCCTCGATCGACGGGCCACGCTGGAATGCCTGGTTGACCACGCTGACGGTGTCACCCCGCGTGGCATTGAAACCCACCGCGTTCTTGGTCAGGTCGGTCAGCCGCTGCAGTTCCTGCGTACTGAAGGGCACGCTCTTGGCGGCTTTCCCGGTACCGGTTGCCGGTTTGTCGTCGACCACCACCGCCACGCTGAGCCGGGCCAGACGGCCAGCCGGGTCACTGACATGGCTGATCGTGCGATCCAGTTCGTAGTTGCGCGTGGCGCTGCTTGAACTCTCGGTGGGGCCGGTGCTGGCGGTGGCAGCTGCGGTTGTCGCCGCGCCCTGGGCTCCTGCCGCCGGATTGGCGGCCGTGGGCTGCGCGACCGTATTCGGTGGCTGGTTGCTCAGCGCCCCGGGCACACCACCCTTGGCCGCCGCGGAATTGCTTTGCTCGTTGCTGGTCTGCTCGCTGCGGATGGCAGCGGACTTGGGATCGAAACTCTCGGTGGCTTTCTCGGACTGGCTGAAATCCAGGTCGACATTGACCTGGGCGTGCACCCGACCGGGGCCCACCAGCGGTGTCAGCAATTGCTCGATCCGTGCGGCGTAGGTGTTTTCAATCCGGGTGGCCAGTTGCAGGCGGGTATCGCCGACGGCAGCAGGGCTGCTCGGATCGGTCGTCAACAGTTGGCCCTGCTGATCGATCACCGAGACCTCGCTGGCATCCAGATCCGGCACGCTGGCGGCAACCAGGTGCACGATCGCCGCCACCTGGCTGGCGTCCAGCTGACGTCCGCGGTAAAGCGTGATCAGCACCGAGGCGCTGGCCGGGCGACTGTCGCGGATGAAGGCCGAGGTCTTCGGCAAGGCCAGATGCACGCGGGCCGACCGTACCGACTGCAAGCTGCCGATGGTGTTGCCGAGATCGGTTTCGAGTTGCTGCTGGTAGCGCTGGCGTTCGGCCATGTCGCTCATGCCGAACGGCGAGTCCGCCGCGGCGCTGGCGCTGCTGGCGGCCGTGCCCTGGGGCAAGCCGTTCGCCGCCAGTTTCAGCCGCAAGGCAGCCAGGTTCGCGGCCGGAGCCATGATCGAGGAGCCATCCGCACTCAGCTGGAACGGCGTGCCTGAGGCCTGCAATTCCTGGGTGATGGCGGAGGCGTCTTTCTGATCCAGGCCGCTGTACAGCAAGCCGTAGTTCGGCCCGCGCGACCACAACACCACAGCCACACCGAGCGCCACGGCCGCCGCCACCCCGACCAGCATCAGCAACTGACGCGTCGCAGGGCTGCGCGTGAGTTGCTTGAGTGGGTCCAGGCGCGAACCGGTGTTATCGGTTGTCGCGATGGCGTTGTCGTCCATGCTGCTGCTCGTTTATCTGGGAAGAGAGGTAATCAGCGACCGGCCGAGGGTCAGACCGGCATGTTCATGATGTCCTTGTAGGCATCGACCAGCTTGCTTTGCACCTGCACCATCGTGCGCAACGAAAGATCCGCCTTCTGCACCGCGATCATCGTGCCGGCAAGGCTGGTACCCGGATCACCGCGTTCGAAACTCGCCGCCATGCGGCCGGCATCCATCTGACTCTGGCCCACCGCCGCGATGGAATTCTTCAGCAGGTTGGAAAAGTCCCCTGTCGTCGGCGTGCTGCCGGGGACCGCTGCGAAAGCGGTCTCGGGGGCACGCACCTGCGCGGTCATCTGGCGCATCTGCGAAAGAAGGCTGTTGACGTTGATCTGACTCATGACGGTTTTCCAACACTTGACAGTGGATACAGGGTGCGAATGCACAAGCCGTGCCAGCGCTCAAACATGTTTGCTGCAGCTCGTCACAGGATTCGACACGCCGACGAAGACAGCGCGACCACAGGCAGGCAGTGCAGCTCCGGCTGCACCCCGGACTCGGCGGGATCAGGCAGCCAGGCCGTTTTGCAGGCCGTACTTGCGCAGCTTCTCGACCAGCGTGGTGCGTTGCATGTGCAGCAGGCGAGCTGCATGGGCAACCACGCCGCCGGAGACGTCGAGCGCTTGACGGATCAAGCCCACTTCGATGTCGGCCAGGTGATCCTTCAGGTCCAGCCCTTCCTCGGGAAGGACACCGAGCGTATCAACCAGCGTGTTGTCGGCGACGGAGGCCGCAAACTGCGCCGGGTCGCCCATCAACGCCAGCAATTCGGGGCTGTGCGTTTCACTGAATCGCTGGCTGCGATACTTCTCCGGCAGATCGCTGACGCGAACCTCGCCGTGCGGATGAAGAATCGCCATCCGCTCGACCAGGTTGCACAACTCGCGCACGTTCCCGGGCCAGGCATAGGCATTCAATGCCTGCATCGCGCCGCCACTGAAGCGCACTTCACTCAGGCCGCGACGAGCCAGACGCTTGTTGAACTCCGACACCAGCACCGGCAGGTCGTCCAGCCGCTCACGCAGCGACGGCAGCTCCATCGGGAACACGTTCAAGCGGTAGAACAGATCTTCGCGAAAACGGTCATCGGCAATGGACTGCTCCAGATTCCGGTGCGTGGCGGCGATGATCCGCACGTCGCAGGGGATGGACTTGTTGCTGCCGACACGCTCGAACATCCGCTCCTGCAGCACCCGCAGCAGCTTCACCTGCATCGGCAGGCTCATGTCGCCGATTTCGTCGAGGAACAGCGTGCCGCCCTCGGCCATCTCGAAGCGGCCCTTGCGTGCACTGATCGCGCCGGTAAACGCACCCTTCTCGTGACCGAACAGTTCGCTTTCCAGCAGCTCCGCCGGAATCGCGCCGCAATTGATCGCCACGAACGGCTTGTCACGACGGGGGGAGCCTTCGTGAATGGCGTGCGCCACCATCTCCTTGCCGGTGCCGGATTCGCCCAGCACCAGCACGCTCGAATCAAAGCGCGCCACTTGCTGGATCATCGCGTTGACGCGGGCCATCGGTGCCGACTCGCCGACGAACCGCATCACGCCGGTGCGCTTGCCTTGCAGGCGGGAGTGGATGCTGCGCAGGACCTCGGCCAGCTGTTCATAGCGCAGGGGGAATTCAATCACGCCGGTCTGCATTGCCGATGGCGAGGCAGGATCGCTGAGCTGCTGACTCCAGTTCGAATCCGCAGCAACCAGTACCGGCACCCGGGATGGCGCGGTACCCAGCAGGGCCAGTTGACGCTCGGCCGCAGCCGTGTCGACAACATGACCGATATACGCGGCACACCACGCATAACTGGCGTCTGTCGTCGCCTGGCAATCTTCGCCTCGCTGGGGGTGGTAACCGAGAAACTGCAGTGCTGATATGACCGATGCCGCACGTGCTTCGTCCGATTCAATGACGAGGAAGTCCATTTTGCTGTTCATGGGGAGGGGAGCTCTCTCTGTTGCGCGATGACCTGAATCAAAACCACTCTCTGGTGTCCTGGACGCCGCGCCGACTTGCCGTCAGTGGCGAACGTGGAAGAGGGTGCAAGAAGAAGGCCAGCCAACGTGCCAAATGCGTTGGGAAAACATCACCCGACACATGGCTCGACGATCACGAAAACCTGATCGGATGCGCAGAGGTATCCCGCAGCCCTTTGCTGGGCAACGCTTTTTTCACAGCGACCACTGAGTCGGCGCGGAAGATTTGACGCGTCAATCGGGCGTCGCCAGCGTCAACAAATTGCGCGTCAATTATTCGTAACGTGATGTCGGTCACGTTCGATCATGACGTCCGTCACAGTCATGAACGGCAGCACGGCACAGTCCTCTTTTTCGCGAAAAAAAGGTCACGACGCGAACTGACGCGTTTCGGCCACTTTGCGACGATGAAGGCGGAACACAAAGCGCTCAAGTGCGTCACATGCGCCTTCACCGAGCCCGGCGAAGGCCACGAAGACGAGCCCGTCGTCCAGCTGGCGCAGCACCCTCGCGGGCAGCTCCAGTGGCAGACTCGGGCAGATGTCCGGATACAGCCGCAACAACAAGGCATCGCTGTCCGGAAGCAGCGAAGCCGGCAGTACAGCGCCTGCCGCGTTGAATTTCACCGGCTGCCTGGCCGGCAACCCGCCGGCCGGCTGCAACAGGCGGCTGACCATATCCACCAGGGCGGACAACTTGGCGTCCAGCCGCATCATCTCCTGCATCAATGGACTGTTTTCGTCGGCGCCCTCGATCCGGCGCTCCTCGATCGCGGCGATATCGGCCAGCACGCCGGCATTACGCTCGGCCAGGCGACGCAGTTCCGCCGCCGGCAGCGGCCACTCGATCGCCATGCATTCGAGCGGCAGGTTGTCGTCGCAACTTACTCGTTCGGAGAAGGCCAGCCACGCATCATTTGCCATGAGGAAACCATCCTGCAGGAAACCGGCCCCGCCGCCAGCAGATCAGGCTGCTGTACTTCGCAGGCGAATTGGGCGATATCGGAAACGATAACCGATAACCGGCAGCGCACCCAGCCGGGAAACCGGCAGGATCAGTCGTCCTGACTGTGTACCAGATAGGTATTCAGGGCCCGATGGTTGTGCCGACTGCGGTCGAGCTCACGCGCCACCGCGTCGCGTGCCGTGGCAGTCAGGTCCAGCAACTGCTGGTGTTGCACCCACACCTGCAACAACGAATCGCGCGTGGCGGGCGTCAACTGGGTCTCGCTGTTCTTCTCGAGCAGAGCCTCATAGGCCGGATGCAGGCTGGCGACCTCGTCCCAGTCCCGCGCCTGGGCCGCCGCAAGCATCTCCCTGCCCATCTGCAGCGCCCGTTCCAGCGGACTGCAATCCATCGTGCTCATCATCATGCACCGGCAAGCTGGCGTGTACCGGCCAGATAGCTGTCGCGAATGCCCTGCCAGCCATCGCGAATCGGCGAAAGCAGGCGGATTGCTTCGTCAATGGCGGCGGTGTCGTTGTTCAGCTGGGCAAACAGGAGCCGGCGCGACACATACTCATAGAGCGAGTCCAGCCGCTGGCAAAGGGTCGGATCGGCCTTGTGGTCGAGGCTTTCACGCAACTCGACGAGGATCGCCAGCACTCGCGAGATATTTTCGCCCTTGCCGGTCACGTTGCCGTGGACCATGTGACCGCGCGCCTGCACGGTGCGGTCGATGGCACCGTCGAGCAGCATCCCGATCAACTGGTGTGGATCGGCCCCCTCGACTCCGCCCTGCACGCTGTTCTGCTGGTAGGCCGCGGTAGCGCTGCGCATGTATCCATTTCTCATGTGAGCTCCTCCGCAATCAGTTGTCGGACTTGGTGTAGGTGGCTTCCAGCGCCTTCAGGGCACCGGTCAGATAGCTGCTGGTGTTGTTGAGTTTCGCCATCAGCGAATCGAGTGCGGTGTACTGGTTGCGCAGTTGCGTCTCGTAAACCGTCATTCGCGCGTCCAGCTGACTCTGTTGGGTGTTGAGTTTGGACAGGCTGTCGTTGAGGCTCTGCTCGCGCGTACCGATGATGCCGCCCGGACCGGTGAACGAGTCGAGTGATGCATTCAAGCGCGTGGCATAGCCGTTGCTGCCCGCGAACAGATCCTGCACCGCATTCGGATTCGCCTTCAGCGCGGCATCGAGCTTGCCCGCATCGGCCGACATCGAGCCATCCGCCGCGCGGGTAATGCCCAGGCTGGCCAGGGAACCGATGCTGTTGCCGGCCACCTTGCTGCTGAGCAGGCTGGAAATCTGACGCTGCACCGAACTCAATGTGCTGTCACCCAGCAACACGCCCGCCGCATGACTGGTGGCGTCGTAACTGGAGAGCGACGACACCGTGGTGGCGTAGCTGTTGTAGGCGTCGACGAAATCGTTCACCGCCTTGGTCGCGACGCTGGTGTCCTGGGTTACCGTCAGCGTGGTGCTGCCGGTGGCGGCCAGATTGAGCGTCACACCATCAATCGCGCCGCTGACGCTGTTGCTGGCGCTGGTGATGGCGATGTTGTCCAGGGTGAGCTTGGCATCCTGTGCTTCGCTGCTGCCGGCCGTACCCAGCTTGGTGGCCAGTGTGCCCAGGCCGGCGCTGCTGCCACTGCCGGCACTTATGCTGAAGCCGTTGGCCACACCGGTCTTGCTTGAGCTGAGCAGCAACTGGGCGCCGCTGGCACCGTAGACCACGGTAGCGCTGACCCCGGGATTGTTGCTGGCGCGATTGATGTTGTTCGCGATATCCGAAAGAGTGTCGGTCGCCGACACACTCACGTCGAGGCTGGCCGTGCCTACACCGATGGTCAGCGTACCGCTGCCGATCGCCGCGCTCTTGTCGTACGCATCGCTGCTGCGTTTCTGCGCGGTAGCCAGCTGGGTCACGTTGAGCGCGTAACTGCCCGGCAGCGCATTGCTCATGGTGCTGGTGGTGCCGATCGTCGCGTCGGCCAGCGTGGCGTTGTAGCTGCTGAAGGTGTTCTGGGAGGTCAACGCCGACAAGGCCGACTGCAACGACGTGAGGCTGGAGTTCAGCGAAGCCAGGCCGGCAAGCGTCGCGTTGGTCTGGGTGGCCTTGTTGCTTATCTGTGCCTGCGGCCCCGCCTCCTTGGCATTGACCAGGGCTGTGACGATCGAATTCACGTCCAGCCCCGAACCAATGCCGGCCGAACTCAGGATGCCCGTGCCCACCGACCCCGGCGTGGCTGAGCTGCCTGGCGCGGTGCTGAGCTGGGAGCTCGTGCTGCCGCCGGAGATGGCACTGGTACTGGTCATCACTATCCTCGTCGAAATCCATCGATCGCGCCGCTTGGGCGGGATGCCGAGTCGCCGGCAAAAATCTCGTGGTCCACAAGTTTTTTGCCGGTGGCTCATGCAACAGCGGCGGTATCGAGATGTTCGATAC
>DATMTH010000093.1:0-2992 GCA_035564915.1 Rhodanobacter sp. | reverse complement strand
ATTCACCCTAATCGAGCTGGTGGTCTCGATTGCCGTCGCGGCGATTCTCGCGACGCTGGCGGCTCCTTCGTTCCGCGAGTTCATCGCCACGCAGCGCATCCGCAACGCGTCGTTCGACCTGACGAGCGCCTTGACGCTCGCGCGCAGCGAAGCCATTACGCGCAACGCCAACGTCAGTCTGCTGCGCACCGCAGGCACTTGGGATGGTGGCTGGACAGTTTCCGCGGATGGAGGCATCACAGCACTGCTGAACCAACAGGCCTACAGCAACCTGTCGATCACCGATTCTGCCAATCTCAGCACCATCACTTATGGCAACGATGGGCACTCCACCACAACCAGCACCGCTTTCACCATCGCGCCGACCACAGCCATGACGGGCGTCACGTCGCGCTGTGTCTCGCTGGGTCTGAGCGGCGTGCCCAGTACCCGTGTGGGAGCATGTTAGCCATGTTCATCCAATTCGACAACCATTCTTGCGCCCGGCCATCCCGACAAAGCGGCTTTGCGTTGATCGAAGTCCTGGTGACGCTGGTCATTCTGCTGTTCGGCCTGCTCGGCCTGGCCGGCGTGAGCAGCCGGGCCAATGTCGTCGAAATGGAGTCTTACCAGCGCGTGCAGGCCCTGCAGCTGTTGCAGGACATGAGCGATCGCCTGAATGCCAACCGCAAGGTCGCGAGTTGCTACTCCAACGGCGCCTCCGGGGTCACCGTGGGCACGGGCAGCGCAAGCATTCCCACCTGTACAGCGGGCAC
The DNA here is from genome assembly GCA_035564915.1 of Rhodanobacter sp. Lineage (GTDB taxonomy): Bacteria > Pseudomonadota > Gammaproteobacteria > Xanthomonadales > Rhodanobacteraceae > Rhodanobacter. Next base: position 2,237 of record DATMTH010000093.1, on the reverse strand, counting down.
CGCGCTCGAGCGGGCACAGGCCGTGGCCGATCTCACCGCCTGGGACGCGATGCTCAAGGGAAGCGCGGAAAGCCTGACAGGGTCAGGATCAAAGGTTGGCGCGATGATAGGCGCCGTTGGCTGCATCACCCTGGACGACCCGGCGAACAATGTCTACCTCATCGCCGTATCGTGGCAGGGGCTGGCCCCCACCTATGCACCCACGCTGGCTGACGGAACCACGCCTTTCCCCTGCGGCAATGGCCTGTACGGCAACGAAAAGCTGCACCGGGTCATCACCACCAAGGTCCAGATCGGAAAGCTATCGTGAAAGCGCACCCCTTGTCTCATCGCCGCACGGGCCACAGTCCGCGCGTGCGTGGCTTCACGCTCGTCGAGTTGATGATCGGCATCACGCTCGGGCTATTCATCATGATTGGCTTGATCAGCCTGTTGGTCTCCAATGTAGCGTCGCGTTCGGAACTCGATAAGTCCTCGCGCCAGATAGAGAACGGTCGCTACGCCGTGCAGTTGCTGCGTGAGGATTTGCGTAACGCCGGCTATTTCGGCTCCTCGGGAAACGTGGCCTTCACCTCTCCTGCCATACCCGTGCCGTGCCCCGCCCAGATCACGGATCTGAGCTATGCCGCACCGCTCCCCAATACCGTACCGCTGGCGCTGTACGCTCTCACTGCGGCACCGGGCTGCATCAACAATGTCGCACCTAACACTGCGATGCTCGTTGTTTCTCGTGTCGACACCTCGGCAGTAACTCCCCCAGGGGCCGCAGCCGAAACGTATCTTCAGGTATCCAACTGCGCCACCGACCCCAAGCCGTTCGCGATCGGCGCCGGCACGGCCGGGACAGCGGTATTTGCATTGAAGCAAAAGGACTGCGTGACGTCCGAGTTCCTGCGCAAGGTGGTGCAGCACGTTTACTTTGTCAGCACGTGCGATGTTTGCACCGGCACCGGCACCGACACGACACCGACCCTCAAGATGGCCGAATACGTCAACGGCGCAATGACGGTTACGCCGTTGGCCGAGGGCATCGAGAACCTGCAGTTTGACTACGGCGTGGACACGGACGGCGACGGCGCGCCCGATTGCTACACCAGCAACCCCACGAGTCCGCCCGCCGCCGAAATCGCGGCCTGTTCTCCCAGCTACCTCTGGACAAGCGCGGCGACCAACTGGACCAACGTGATGACGGTGCGCATCCATGTGTTGGCGCGCAACACCGAAGCCAGCGCAGGGTGGAAAGACACCAGAACCTACGACATGGGCCTGGCGCTCGGCCAGGTCGGGCCCTTCAACGACAACTACAAGCGCCACGTCTACAGCGAACTGGTGCGCTTGTACAACGGTTCGGGGCAACGGGAGTAGCCATGAATAAGAGTATCAACCATTCACCCGGCAGGCCATCGCAGGCAGGCGCCACGCTGCTGATCGCGATGATCTTCCTGGTGCTGCTGACGCTGATCGTCGTCTCCGCCATCAAGACCACCAACGTCAACACCAAAGTCGTCGGCAACATGCAGATCCAGGAAGAATCGAAAGCGGCGGCGCAGCAGGCGATCGAGGCCATCATCAGCACCGGGAACTTCGCAACATTGCCGACGACCAGCACCGTGCAGGTCGACATCAACGACAGCGGACTGGCCGCCTCGACCTATGCGGTCACTGTGCCCGCACCGACCTGCATCAGCTTCACACCCGTTCCCCAGAGTGCCCAGCCCTCCACACCGGTCTTTTCGTGGTCGACTTCCGATCAGGCTTGCTTCCTCCAATCCTCAACCTCGCAGGGCGCCAATTCCAACTGTTCGAACGCGAACTGGGACATCAGCGCCACAGCGACCGCCCCCAGCGTTGCGACCACCAGCACCACTACGCACCAGGGCATTGCCATACGCGAGATGACCGTGGGCACTGGCTGTTGACCTGGCTGATGGCAACCTTGATCCGAACCACTATCAGGCCGCCGCCGGGGCGGGAAGGAGTTGAACATGAAAACCTTGCCACTTTTGTTGAAATGGGTCGCGCTAGTGGTATTGGCGCTGGCGAGCCTGGGTGCGCGTGCCGACGATATCGATATTTACCAGGGCACTGCGGGCGGAGCGGCGCCCAACATTCTGATCATCGTTGATAACACCTCCAGCAACGACGCCAGCTACGCGTCGACGTGCCCGGCATCCTACAACTTACCCAATGGCACGTTGCTCGACATGGTGTACTGCGCTGTGTATGGCGCCCTGGAG
>DATMTH010000092.1:0-1953 GCA_035564915.1 Rhodanobacter sp. | reverse complement strand
ATTTTCAAGCTGTTCGCGCAGGACCTGGACGACACCGAGAAAGCTTTGGTCTACGCCACGCAAGGTCCGCTGCATGCCTCCGCACTCGGCGGCACGCTGACCGAAGCGGCATGGCGCAGCCGGCCGACGTACTACTTCATCGGAAACCAAGATCATGCGATTCCTCGTGTGGAGCAGGAGCGCATGGCCGCTCGCATGAACGCCACCGTGGCACACGCCGACAGCAGTCACGTGCCGATGCTGTCGCAGCCGCAGGCTGTTGCTGACTTCATCGTCTCGGCCGCCGCTTGAGGCCGCCCCCAGCGCGGCCTGTTGGCAGCGTCAAAGCTATCGCGTGGCGCTCGATGCCAGATCGGCGCCACGCCGTGATTCTTCGCAGGAGTGATGTCTCATGATTATCGAAGCAAACGGCATTGATCTGCATGTCGAACAACGTGGCGCGGGAGGACCAGCGCTGGTGTTCCTGCACTACTGGGGTGGTTCTTCGCGTACTTGGCAACACGTGGTCGACGCGCTTTCGCCCGACTACCGCACCGTCGCCATCGACCAGCGCGGCTGGGGCAAGTCCGCTGCACCGGAGGCAGGCTATGCGTTGAGCGATCTGGCCGGCGACGTGCTCGCCGTGGTCGATTCCCTAGCGCTGGAAAGCTACATCCTGGTTGGCCATTCGATGGGCGGTAAGGCTGCACAGCTTGCGGCATCGCAGCGTCCGCGCGGGCTTCGGGGTCTGGTGCTAGTGGCGCCCGCACCGCCGACGCCGTTGGCGCTTCCGCTCGACGCTCGCCAGGGCATGGTGCATGCCTACAACTCGCGCGAGAGCATCGTCGCCACCTTGCAGCAAGTGCTTGCACCCGACGGCTTGTCTGACGGTGATCTGGACACGGTCATCGCGGACAGTCTGACCGGTGCCAGCTCAGCCAAAGCGGCGTGGCCACTGGCGACCAGCCAGGAAGACATTACAGCGGTGGTTCCGTTGATCGATGTGCCGGTGATCGTGATTTCCGGTGAGCACGATTTGGTCGACCCGCCTGAGGTACTGCGTCGCGAAGTGCTGCCGCGCATTCCCCAGTCCACGCTGGTCGTGCTCCCGGGTGTCGGGCACCTATTGCCCCTGGAGGCGCCGACCGATCTGGCCAACGTGATCAAGGCCTTTGTGCTGGCACAGACCAGGGGCGGGTTCTTCGCACTGCCCGAGGCCCAGCAAGAGGTTGCTCTGACCCGCTGCGGTGATTGCGGCATGGCGCGCCTGACGGCCAGTACGACCGCACCCCGACGTCCGTAATCGCGCCGCACATCGCACAAAGAAACTGCCGCCGAAGCGGCTCATCTCAACACCCTTCATTCAACGAGGACACGTCAATGGATAACCAAGAATCATCCAGATCCGCGTCTTGCCGTTCAACATGGTCAACGCTCACCTGAGCAAAACCGACGACAGCTGCATTCTCGTCGACACCGGCATTCCAGGCCTCGAACGCAAGGACTTCGGCGTCGACGGCATCGTGCACCATACCGCCGGTCACACGCCCGGCTCGCAGACCGTGGCCCGCGAGCCGGAGCGGCTCGTCAACAGCGGTGCTAAGCGTTTCCACATGGGTCATGGCGGGACGCTGGAGGCTCCCGAGGTGCTTCGCCACGCAAAGGTGCCAGTCAAGTTGGACCCGGCTCATTGTGTGTGCGGCCAGCACGCACCGGCGGCCTCCGCTACCTGACCCGAAGCTGACCCCAAGCGACGTCCGTGACCGTCCGCCTTATGACAATCAATGTGATCAGGCGAATGGCTGGAGTTGGCCGATCGCTGCCGTCATGCACGGCAACGATCGGTAGTGATCACGAACAGCATGCGGATCACGATCTACCGGCACGGATAATCCGCGCATCGGAAAACGCTCCGCCAGCCGTAGGCATTTAGACGGCTGATCGAATGTGAGCGCCGGGTCGTTTACAGCCTCC
>DATMTH010000091.1:0-30869 GCA_035564915.1 Rhodanobacter sp. | reverse complement strand
CGATCCAGTCGCCCACTTCGCGCAGGTAATCGGGCTGGGTGCCGATCACCACCAGCGCATTGGTGCGCTCGATCGGAATGAAGCGCAGCATGCCGGCCAGCGGCGTGTCGCCGTGCACGCCGAACATGCCGTCAAGCTTGGGCATCAGCTCGCCGACCGTGGCGTACTGCAGGTTGAACACGCCCACCGACATGCCACGCAGCCAGTCGACGTCGAAGGTGCGCACCATGCTCTGGTAGTTGGCCAGTTCCTGCGGCGTACCGGACATCACCAGCAGGTTGCGCGCCGGGTCGGCCAGCAGGGTGGCGTCAGGCCGCGCGAACGGCTTGATCAGTTTCTGCATTTCCGTGGCGGAGATGTAGCGCAGCGGGAACAGCCGCGCCTGCAGGCCGCCCTGCGGCGCGGCGGCACCGAGGCTGGGCACCAGGTTGCCGGCCACCGCATCCTTCTGCGGCATCACCACGTAGCCGCCGTCGCGACGCACCAGCGCGTTGCCGGTCCACGACAGCAGGGTTTCCAGGATAGGCAGCGCCTGGCTCGAATCGACCGGCTCGGAGGTGGAGAACGAGATGTTGCCCTGCACACCCGGCACGATCGTGTAGTTCTGCTTGAGCAGGTCGCCGAGGATCGCCTTGACCACCGCCTGCACCGGCTGGTTCTCGAAATTGAAGGTCACCGCACCCTTGCCCTGCGCGGCAGGCCGCGGCCGGGTCAATGCCGTGGGCCGAATGAAGTGGCCGCTGCCGCTGCTGATCTCGGCACTCGAAGGTGCCGCGGTGACGCTGTCGCCACTGTTGTTCAATGGCAGCGGCGCTGGCGGCGGGTTATGCGTGCCGGCCATCGCCTCGCGCTGCAGCGCCCCGTCGTCGTGCGGTCGTGGCAGGCTGGCACAGCCGGCGAGGCACACGATGCCAGCCATGATGGCGGTGCGCAGGACGCGTTGGGTGAGGATGCGGAACATGGATCAACGTACTCCTTCATGGGCCGCCGCGGCGCGTGCGGCACGACGTTGCTGGATGGTGCGGCGAAGCCGTTCGATCGCCGATTCACGCGGGTGATCCAGGGTCGACTGCTTCGGCGGCTCGAAATGACGAACACCCTCGCGATTCCCTGGTTCGAGCGGGCCACCCGGCTGCAACTGCATCGTCGCTTGCCCGGTTGCGGGGAAAGGTCCGTTCGCGACGGGTTTGAGCGGATCAATCGGCGCACCGGCCGGCAGCTTCAGTTCGGTGCGACCGGCAGGCGCATCGAACACGGCCGAGCGCGGATGCACCTCCACCAGGGTCACACTGCCGTCGGGCATGGTCTCACCTTCGCGCAGACGGATTTCACGACCATCTTTCTTGTCCTGCAGCAAAGCCATGCGCAGACCGGGGGTGAGGATCACCCCGGTCAGTTCGAGATCGCCGAGGTCGCTGCCGCCGTCCGCTGCATGTGCCATCGGTTTGCGATCGGGGTTGAACAGCGGCTTTTGCCAGACGATCGCAAACTGCTGCAACTGCAGCGCCGTGGGCAGATCGGCCGAACCGGTCATCGGCGGCAGCGGCAACGGGCTGCGCGGCTTGCCCCAATGCACGCCGCGCCCGAGCCCGCCCAGCAACAGCAGCAACGCGATGCCCAGCACGATCGCGATCGCACCCAGCCACGGGCTCAGTCGACGCTGATGGGCGGCGTTCATGGTGCGGCTCCGGCAGGGTCGGCGCGCCGCACGGGCGTTGCGCGTGCGGGACGCACGTAACCGGACAGGGTGAACTGCACTTCCAGCGGCGCACTCTGGCCCTTCTGCGCGGCGACGGGATTGCGGTAGATGCTGAGATCGTCGATGAACAGGTACGGCGTACCCTGCTCCAGTGCCTGCATCACCGCCGCCAGCGGTTCGATATCGCAACTGAGGCTGATGCTGACCGCCGCCTTGCGATACGGCTCGCCGGCGGTGGGTGCTGGCGCCGGCAACGGCATTTTCTGGCTGACCACGCAACGCCCGCCACGAGTGCTTCGGCCGACCACATCGACCACCCGCTGCATCAGGTCGGCGGCGGCACTGTTCGGATCATCGGCGGCGAGAAACGCGTTGCTGGCCGCCTGCCCGGCACCAAGCGCGTTGATTCGCTGCTGCAACGCGGGCTTCTCGGCAATCGCCGCCGCATACCGGCTGTGCGTATCGCGCAGGTCCGCCATCTCGCCACGAATCTGCTGCAACGGTGCCACGAACCACCAGTGCAGCAGCACGACATAGCCCAGCAGCACGGCGAGCAGCAACAACACGATCGCCGCCACGCGACTTTCGCGCGGCTTGAGCGCATTCATCTTCATGCTCATGGCGAACCCGCCTGCCGGCTCGAGCCAGATGGTGTCGGCGCGGATGCCGGCTGACGCAGCCTGGCCGTCAGGTAGAAACGCTCCTTGCCGGTGGCGGGATCGGGCTGGATGCTGCCCTGAAAGCCGGCATCGGTGATGACCCTGGAGTCTTTCAGCACATCCAGCAATTTTGCCGATTGCCTGCTCTGGCCCTGCAAACCGATCTGGCCGGTATTGTCGACGCTGAAACGCTCCAGCCAGGTGCTGTCGGGCAATCGCGCGGTGACGTCCAGCAACAGGCTCAGCATGCTGACCGTGCGCATCTTGCGCTGGGCCAGAAAACCCGCGGCGCCAGCGTTGTCCTGCAATTGCTGACGCAATGAGGCGACCTGCTGTGCCTCGCCGCGCATGCCCTCCACCTCGGCCTGCATCTGTTCCAATGCCAGCTGCCGGTTGTGCAGCCATTCGCCACACACCAGCAGCAGCAGCAGTACGCAAGCCGCCGCCAGCGCCAGGTTCAGGCGTCGCCGCGGGTGCGTGCGCCGCGGCGCCTGTTCCGCCGGCAGCAGATTGACGCCGAGGCAGTCATCGCCCAGTGCCATGTCGACTGCATCGATCGTGATGCCCTGGGCACGCAACCGGGCCAGCAGCGGGTCGAGCGTGTCGCGCAACACCGCCACCAGCTCGACCTGGATACGCCCGGTCGCGGCCGGTGCAGGCAATTCGCGCGCGGCGTAATACACCTGCGCCAGATTGAACGGCGTTTGCCGATCCATCTCGAAACCGACCACTTGCAGCAGGTTGTCGCGGGCCGCCAGTGGCAGCACCAGGGTGCGCCGCAGCACGGTCGACGACGGCAGCAGCAGGGCCAGCCGCAGATCTTCGCGATCCACCTGCTTCAGCGCGGCATTCAGTGCCAGCGCTTGAGCCTGGTCGCGGTCCTCGCTCCAGCTCGCCAACACGTCGGCGCGGCCGCGGTGGCGCACGGTCCACTGCTCGCCGGCTTCCTCCAGCAGGTACCAGTCAGCACCCGTGCCAAACCAGCCACGCCAGCTGCGAGGCATCCATTGACGCAACTCGCCGCCCCACCAGCCCAGGAAAACCGGCAACGGCGACGCCCGCCAACTGCGGCGCAAACGATCCATCCACGGCTGCAGTGGCTGCTTTGCCGTACTCATTCCTGATCTCCCTCCCGCCAGCGCAATACAGCGTACGGCTGTATCCCGATCAGACCCGCCTGCATGCGTACCGTGGCGCGCAATACCGCCCGCGTACCGTCGGCCAGGGTGGCCTCGGACTGGATACTATGCGTTGTTCCGTTGTTGAGAGCCATACTCGGATCGTTCGCGTTGTGCTGCCGGACAGCCAGGATCTGCTGCAGTTGCGCTGCAGTCATCCCCGGGATGGCCTGCAATGCCAGGGTCGAGGCAGTATTCGGATTGGGACTGGTATTGCCGGACCAGATCGTCAGCACCGGCTCTATCCGCCGGTACAACGCCGGAGTCATGCCCAGCACCAGTTGCGCCTCGCCGATGCTGGCGAACGGGCCGTTGCGGGGGCCGTACGAGAGGCCCGCCGCTGCATAGGCCGCGCGCTGGGCGTCGCCCTGGCTCGCGATGGTCGGCGGATTGCGCCAATCCACCACATGGGTGGCCAGCTGTTCCGCTTGCGCCGGCGGCTGGCCAGCGGCCTGGAACAGGTTCTGCAACACCTCGGGCGTGGCGGTGTTGAGGTCGACCTTGCCACCCTCGTCGGTGGCGTGGATCACCACCCGGGCGCCGTCATAGCGGAACGTGTAGGCACGCCCGTCGCCGATCCAGCGCTGCTTCACCTGCGGATCCTGCAGGCCGTAGATGGCACGCATCAGGCCCGCCTCCGCCGCATAGTGGGCCTGGGTCTGAGCAAACTGGTAGCGCGCCTGCAGCCCTTCGGTGCGCGCCAGTGCGGCGTAGCCGCCGAGCAGGATCGCCAGCAGCGTGCACGCCCACAGCACCAGCAACAGGGCGACCCCGCGCTGGCTGGCCCGGTTCGGCAAACCACGCCTCATCGCTGCAACCCGCGCTGCGGACCCAGCACTTGCGGCGGACGAATGCGCAGCGCCACCTCGAACAACGGCCAGCTGTCACGCCCCTGCGGCTGCAACTGGATGCGCACCAGCTGCGGCTGGATCCGGCCGTCGGCCCACGTCGGCGACCACGGCGCGGCCACGCCTCGACTGTCCACGCCGCGATAGCTGAAGCTGCCCTGCCTGATGTGATCGAACAATATCTGCGGTTCACCCAGGGCCTGCGGTGGCTTGCCGTCCGGCGGCAGCAGGGCCAGCCGCAGTTCCAGCCGCAGGCCACCGTCGCCATCGTCGACCAGTTGCAGTTGCTGCAATTGCGGGCCCAGCTTGCCGAGATAGCCGGGCATCGGTGCCACATAGCGCATCTGGTGTGCACTGCCCTGGAAATAGATCGGCTCGCCATGGTCGTTGTGCGCGATCGGCTCGGTCACGCTCTGCGCCAGCTCGCGGCGCAGGAACTCCTGCGCCGAACGCAATTGATCGACCCGCTCGATCGCGGCGGTACCGGAACGCACGCTGTGGCTGGCCGTGCGTATGCCCGAATACACGCCCACCAGCAGCAAGGCCAGCAGCACCAGTGCGGCCAGCACTTCCAGCAGGGTGAACCCGGCGGCGCGTTTCATCGGCGCGCCTGCGCGTTGCCGGCATCAAACCCGCCTGATGGCGGGCTGCCCAGCCGCAAGGTGCGAAAATGTGCCGAGTACGGGTGCGCCGACGAGCCCCACAACACCTCCAGATCCAGTTGATAGAGCTGCATCGTGGCCATGGTCGCGGGCGACCCTGGCGGCGATGCACTCGGAACCTGGGCGGCCGGTGGATTCCACGCGCTCACCGTCAGCTGCCAGCGAAAGCGCTGATCGAACTTGCCCGAGCTGCTGCCCGGCTGGATCGCCTCGTTGGTGAATGCCGTATCCAGCAGACTGCGCGCGTACAGTGCCGCTTCGCTGTGCGCCGACGCGTTCTGGCTGAGATGGGCCGAGGCGCCCGCCACCTTCATCAAGGCAGTGAACGCGATCGCCAGCAACATGATTGCCGCGATCACTTCCAGCAGGCTGAAACCCCGCTGCGAACGCGCCCCCGGAATCATCGCGTTGCCACCGTGTCGACCACGCGCACCTGGCCGGTCAGCCACGACACGTTGACGTGCCATTGCCGCTTGCCACTCTGCAAGGTGATGCGCCCGCCAGTGGAACTGCCGTCGGGAAAGAACCGGATGCGCCCGGTGTGGTCGTTCGGCTGGTCTTCCCTGGCGCTGCTGATGCTCACGCGCAAACCCTTGGGCAGGCGCACATCCTGCTGCTTCACGTTGCGATAGCTGTTGGCGCGGGTATCCACGTCGAAGTTCCGGGTCGTGCCCTGCACGATCGCCTGCGCCCGCGTGGCCCGCAACGCACCGGCCAGCTCGCTGCTGGCCGCGCGCACCCGCGCGCTGGCCAGCCCCTGCGTCACCGAGATCGACACCGCCGCCGCGGCGATGCCGACCAGCAGGATCACCGCCAGCATTTCCAGCAAGGTGAAGCCGTTGGCGCGCGCGACCTTCATGCCTACTGCCAGTTGCCCACGTCCTTGCTGTAGCCGTCGCCACCGGGACGACCGTCCTGGCCGTAGAAGATCAGGTCGAAGCTGCCGTGCTGGCCGGGGTACTGGTAGCCGAAGGCGTGGCCCCACGGGTCTTTCAGGCCGGATTCCTTGCTGTACGGCCCCTGCCAGTTCGGCGCATTGGCCGGCTTGGTCACCAGATCACTCAACTGCTGCGGCGGCGAGCCATTGTCCAGCGCGTAGTTCTCGATCTTCTGGCTCAAGGTGGTCAGCTGCGCCTTGCCGGCGCCGTATTTGCCCTTGTCCACGTTCTTGCCGACCTGGGTGACCACTACCGCGCCGATGATGCCGATCAGCACGATCACGGCGAGCATTTCGAGCAGGGTGAAACCGGCATTCATGCCGGATCGTCGTGGTTGCCTGTATTGCATCTGGATCACCTCGGGTCGGAAAACTTCGGAATTACTGGATGTTGCTGGTCAGGCTGAGCAGCGGCAGCAGGATCGCGGCCATGATGATCGCCACCATCACCGTCATCACGATGGTCAGCGCCGGCACCAGTGCGGCCAACAGACGATCGATCGCTCGTCTGGATTCAAGTTCAAACGTGTCGGCCACCTTGAGCAACATCGTGTCGAGCTGACCGGCTTCCTCGCCGACCTGCACCATCTGCATCGCCAGCCGCGGAAACAGCTTCGACTGGCCCAGCGCCAGGCTCAGCCCGGCGCCGCCCTTGACCTGCTCGTGCGCCGTGCTCAACGCCGTGTCCAGCGCCAGGTTGCCGGTCACCTGCCGCGAGATCGTCAGCGCGCTCAACAGCGGCACGCCGTTCCTGAGCAAGGTGCCCAGCGTGCGTGCGATGCGCGCCGTCTCCACCTTCAGCAGCAGCGGGCCGATCACGCGCAGGCTCAACATGCGGGTATGCCAGGCCAGCCGTGCCTGCGGATCGCGCAACCGCGCGCGCCACACCAGCGCGCCGCCGACCAGCAGCAGCAGGATCAGCCACCACCAGGTCTGCAAGGTGTTGCCCAGCACCAGCACCGCCTCGGTGATCCACGGAATCGGCACCTGCATGTCTTCGAAAATCGGCACGAACTGCGGCACCACATAAGCCAGCAGCAGAATCAGCGAGCCGAGCACGCCGACCATCAGGAACGCCGGGTAGATCAGGGCGTTGATGATGCTGCCGCGCAATTGCTGCGACCGTTCGAGGTAATCGGCCAGCCGGCGCAGGGTTTCCTCCAGCGAACCGCCCGCCTCGCCGGCACGCACCAGGCTGACGTAGAGCTTGGGAAACACGCCATGCTCCTCGTCCAGCGACGACGACAGCGTGCTGCCGCCGCGCACGCGATCGCGCACCCGCTCGATCAGTTTCTTCGCATGCTCGCCCTCGGGCAGTTCGAGCAGGATCGTCAGCGCACGATCCAGCGGCTGGCCGGCACCGAGCAAGGTGGCCAGCTGATGCGTGAACTGGGCCAGCTGGTCGCCGCTGAACGGGCCGCGCTTGAACAGCGCCGCAAGGCCGCTGCCGCCGCTCGTGCCGTCGGCCGGCTGCGCCTCCAGCGGGGTATGGCCCTGATCCTGCAGGCGGCCGATCACCTCCTCCACGCTGGCTGCTTCCATTTGACCTTGCAGGGTCTCGCCGGCTTCGCTGACGGCCTTGTAGCGGAACCGGGTCATGGGACGAGCAACGAGCGGAGCGAAGGGCGCAACGAGAGGCTTCCGCACGAGGTGCGCTTCGATGGCCCGCGCGCACCCTCTGCAGGCGACCTGTCGAAGCCGCTCCCTGTTCTCGCTCCTGCGCGCTCGCCACTAGCCTTCCTGGGTAACACGCAGCACCTCCTCCAGCGTGGTCACGCCGGCCACCGCCTTGGCGATGCCGTCTTCATACATGGTGCGCATGCCTTCGCTGCGGGCCTGCTTCTCGATCTCGCCTTCGCTGGCATGCTGCATGACGAGCCGGCGCAGCGGATCGCTCATGGTGAGGAATTCCATGATCGCGCGACGGCCGCGGTAGCCACTCGGATTCGCCGCGCTGGTGCCCGGCTTCCACAGGCGGATCGGGCGTTCGTCGGTGTATTTGTGCAATTCGAACTGTTCGATCACCTCGGGCAAGGCCTCGTACGGGGTCGCCGTTTCGGGGTCCAGTCGCCGCACCAGCCGCTGCGCCAGGATGCCGTTGATGGTGGAGCCGAGCAGATAGTCTTCCACGCCCATGTCGAGCAGGCGGGTGACACCACCGGCCGCCGAGTTGGTGTGCAGGGTGGACAGCACCAGGTGGCCGGTGAGCGCGGACTGGATCGCGATGCGACAGGTTTCCAGGTCGCGCATTTCGCCGATCATGATCACGTCCGGGTCCTGGCGCATGATCGAGCGCAGCGCGCCGGAGAAATCCAGCCCGATCTGCGGCTTCACCTGGATCTGGTTGATGCCCTCGATCTGGTATTCGACCGGATCCTCGACGGTGATGATCTTCACGTCCGGCGTGTTGATCTGCGACAGCGCGGTGTACAGCGTGGTGGTCTTGCCCGAGCCGGTGGGGCCGGTGACCAGCAGGATGCCGTGCGGTTTCTGCAGCACATCGACGAAACGCTGCTTGAAGCTGTCGGTGAAGCCCAGCGATTCGAAATCGAACACCACCGATTCGCGATCGAGAATGCGCATCACCACCGATTCGCCGAAGCTGGTCGGCACGGTCGACACGCGCAGGTCCAGCTCCTTGCCCTGCACCCGCAACTGGATGCGGCCGTCCTGCGGCAAGCGGCGCTCGGCAATGTTGAGTCGCGCCATGATCTTCACGCGCGAAATCACCGCGGCGGTGGACGACGATGGCGGCGCCTCCACTTCATGCAATACGCCGTCGATGCGGTAGCGCACTTTCAGCCGGTTCTCGAACGGCTCGATGTGCACGTCCGAGGCACGCTGCTCCACGGCGCGCTGGAGAATGAGATTGACCAGCCGGATGACGGGAGCTTCGGAGGCAAGGTCACGCAGATGCTCGACGTCGTCCTCTTCGGCCGCGCTGCCGTCGAGGTTCTCCACGATGGTACCCATCGCCGAACGGCCACTGCCGTAATAACGTTCGATCAACCCGTCGATTTCGGAACGCAGGCCCACCCGCAGCGCCACCGGGCGACCCGCAGCCAGCTCGACCGCCTGCAACGGATACGGGTCGGCCGGATCGGACACCAGCAAGGCCAGTCCGTCGCGCTCATCCTGCACCGGCACCACATGCTGTTGCTTGAGGAAGCGCAGCGACAACTCCAGATCCACCGGCGGCAGTTCCGGCGCATCGCGCGCAGCCAGCAACGGCACCTGCAGCAATTCGGCCCAGCTTTCGGCCAGGTCGCGCTCGGAAACCAGGCCAAGCCGCGCCATCAGCGTGGTCAGGGTGCCCTCGGTCGATTCCTCGTGCAAACGGCGGGCACGGCTCAGGTCGCTGTCTTTGAGACGACCACGCGCCACCAGCCACGCGCAGACTTCCGCCTCACGGTTGTCCACGGGCGTGCCTGTTCCGCCGATCGCCGGCTCGATTGCTGCCGACATCATCCACCCCATTCAATTCAGCCAATGCCCCGTCACGTCCCCCTCGACGTCACGCAGCAAACGCCATTGGTATCACACTCGACCGGACACAGGCGAGCACACTTTCTCACCTCCGATTCAGCATCTCTCCTGTCGTCCACGCGGCAGCCAGCCGTTTTGAGCCCGTGTGCCATCCGGATCAGCGCCTTGCCTGACCGTTCAGGTCTGGGACAATGGCGCTTTTCCGACCGGCCACAGCATGCAACTGATCGACATCGGCGCCAATCTCGGCCACGAATCATTCCAGCACGATTTCGATGCCGTGCTGCAACGCGCGCAGGCACACGGCGTGGGCCAAATGATCGTCACCGGTGCCTCGCGTGACGGCAGCCGGCACGCCCTGGCCCTGGCCAAGGCGCATCCGGGCTCGCTGTTTGCCACCGCGGGCGTGCACCCGCACCACGCGATCGACTACGACGACGCCACCGACGCCTTGCTGCGCGAACTGGCCCGCGACCCGACGGTGCGTGCCATCGGCGAAACCGGGCTCGACTACAACCGCAATTACTCGCCGCGCGAGGTGCAGTTGCAGGTATTCGAACGCCAGCTGCAGATCGCCGCGGATGTGCAGATGCCGCTGTTCCTGCACCAGCGCGATGCGCACGAAGACTTCATCGTGCTGCTGCAACGCTATCGCGACAAGGTGCCGGCGATGGTGGTGCATTGCTTCACCGACACCGGCGAGGCCTTGCGCGACTATCTCGCGCTGGATTGCCACATCGGCATCACCGGCTGGATCTGCGACGAACGCCGCGGCACCCATCTGCGCGAACTGGTGCGCGGGATTCCCCCCAACCGGCTGATGATCGAGACCGACGCACCTTACCTGTTGCCGCGCACCGTGCGCCCGCAACCAGCGCACCGCCGCAACGAGCCGATGTACCTGCGGCACATTTGCGAGGAGATCGCACGCGACCGCGGCGAAGCTGTCGAAGTCACCGCCGCCAACAGCAGTGCGACGGCCGCAGCATTCTTCGGACTATCGCCAAGGCCTTGTTGATCGCCCCCGTCTCAGGCAACGCTTTTGGCGAGGCAGCCCGTACAGGCACCCGGATTCGCCACCGGGCCATGCCGTGCGTTCATGCCATGCGTTCCTCGAAGACATCAACCTGCGGCCAGGTCGCGGTGTTCGCGCCTGACAGATCGCGCATCACCATTCAGCGGATTTCCCTGAGGTCCGGTCCCAACCGGTAAAGCTTCCCGGCCTGGGTATGCAGGCTCACCCGATATTTGCCATAGCGCACGACACAGGGGCCACCGCGCATCGAGCGCAGGCTGGCCTCGACCAGCCGGTTCGCCCGCCACTTCATGCCCAGCCGGAAATCGCCGCGCGCACGCAACCCATTCACCTCGCCTTCCGACCAGGCCGTCGGCAGCGCCGGCAACAGGCGGATCTCCCCGGCCCGGCTCTGCAGCAGCATCTCGAGGATGCCGGAGGCGCCGCCGAAATTGCCGTCGATCTGGAATGGCGGGCCGGCGTTGAGCAGGTTCGGATAGGTACCGGCCCATTCGTGGCCGGGGCGGGCATCGCGCGATGCCGGCTTGAACAGGACACCGAGCAGGCGCAATGCACGATCACCGTCGCCCAGATTCGCCCACAGATTCACCTTGTACGCCTCGGACCAGCCAGTGGAGTCGTCACCACGCACGTCGAGCGAGCGTGCGGCAGCCGTTGCCAATGCCGGCGTCATTTCCGGATCGATCTGGTCACCGGGGAACAGCCCCCACAGGTGGGACATGTGGCGATGATGAATCTCGGTCTCGCGGTAGGGCTGCAGGTATTCGAGAATGCGACCGTCCGCACCCACCTGGATCGGCGCCAGTCGCGCACGCTTGGCCACCAGCTCGCGCCGGAAATCGGCATCCACGTGCAGAACCTGCGAAGCCTCGATCACCGCGCCGAACAGGAAACGGATCAGCTCCTCGTCCATTGCCGGCCCCATCACGATCGCCGCCTTGCGGCCATCGGCCATGTAGACGGTGTTCTCCGGCGAACTCGATGGCGCGGTGACCAGCCAGTGATGACCCGGTTCCTCGATCAGCACGTCGGCATAGAAGCGCGCGGCCCCGCGCAGCACCGGGTAGTAGCGGCGCAGAAAGTCCGGATCACCGGTGTAGCGATAGTGATCCCACAGATGGAAGCCGAGCCACGCGGGCGCGCCCTGCCACACGCCCCAGCTTGCCTCGGCACCGGGCGAAGTGAAGCCCCACACATTGGTCAGCGTATGCACCACCCAGCCGCGCGCGCCGTAATAGCGCCTGGCGGTCTTCGCGCCGGGTTGCTGCAGCGACGCGGTCAAGGCGAACAACGGTTGCGCCAGCTCGCCCAGACCGGTGGCCTCCGCCGGCCAGTAGTTCATCTCGATATTGACGTTGGTGTGGTAGTCACCGTTCCACGGCGTGCCGGTGCCCTCGGCCCACAGGCCCTGCAGGTTCGCCGGCAGGCCGCCCGGCCGCGAAGAGGAGATCAGCAGGTAGCGCGCGTATTGCAAATACAGCGCGGCGAAACCCGCATCCTTGCCATCGGGGTAAGCCTCGAGGCGCGCATCCGTGGACATCGCCGCACGGGTCGCATCCAGCGACGCCAGTTGCAACCGGAAACGATCGAACCATCCGCGAAAATCCGCCACGTGGGCCGCGTGCAGTTCGGTCACCGGGCGACCGGCGACACGCTGCATATCCGCCGCGCTGGCGGCCAGCGGGTCAACCGTATGGCGACCGGCAAAACCGTCGTAGTCGGTGGCTTCGCTGACCAGCAGGGTGACATCCGTGCCGTGTTCGACATGCACGCCATCATTCTCGGCATGCACCATCGCTCCCGGCGCGACGATGCGGATGCGCGCCGCGAACTTCATGCCCGCGGCAGGACCGCCGCTGTCCAGCTCGCCCTGCAATAACTGGCCATTGCTGCCATCGGCCTGCACCCTGGCGCGCTCGGATCGGCCCAGTCGGGCCACGAAGTCCAGCGCGCCCGTACGGTCGGCCTGCAGGTGCAGCACGATGACCTGATCCGGTGCGCTGACGAACATCGCGCGCCGGTAGTGCACGCCACCCTGGGTGTAACTGAGATGCGTGGTGGCTGTGCGCAGGTCGAGGCTGCGCCGATAGTCGTGTACCGGCGCCGCGTTCGCGGCGAAGTCCAGCCTCAGCGTGCCGAGCCCCTGGAACGCGCCGTAGTGCGTGTTCGCGCCTTCACCATGCTCAGGCTGGTTCCAGGTGAAGTGCCGGTTGGTCAGGCGCTCTGCCTCGACGTTCCTGCCCTGCAGCAGCAACTGGCGGATTTTCGGCAGATACTTCACCGCGTCCTTGCGATCGGCGCCGTCATGGCGGGAGCCGGACCACAGGCTGATCTCGCTCAGCGCATAGCGCGCCTGCTGCACGCCGCCATAAACCATCACGCCCATGCGGCCATTGCCCAGCGGCAACGCCTGGTTGAACGAAGTCGCCGCGGCGGCGTAATGCAGCTGCAGGCCCGGGTCCGGGGCCATCACCGTCGCCGCGCCGACGCGACCGGCTCCCGCTGCCAGCAGCAGCGCGCCGCAGCAGTGCAGCAGCGCGCGCCTGTTCACTGACCGATCTCGCGCAGCGGCTTGCCGGCCATCAGCTTGCGCTCGATCTGCTCCAGCGTGACGTTCCTGGTCTCGGGGATCAGGAAGAAGGTGATCAGCAGGAACACCGCGTTCAATCCCGCATACAACCAGAACGTGGCCGCATTGCCCACGCTGTTGAGCAAGGTCAGGAAGGTTGCGCCCACGATCATGTTGGCGACCCAGTTGGTGAAGGTGGAGCAACCGATGCCGAAGTCGCGCCCCTTCAACGGTTGCACTTCCGAGCACAGCGTCCAGATCAGCGGCCCGGCCGACATCGCGAAGCCGACGATGAACACGAGCAGCATCGCCACCGTGAAGATCTGCTCGACATGCGTGCTGATGCCGATGTGCATCATGGTGCCGACCAGACCAAGCCCGATCGCCATCACGCTGAAGCCGGCGTACAGGATCGGCTTGCGGCCCAGGCGATCGACCAGCCCGATCGCGATGAACGTCGCCAGCATGTTGGTCAGCCCCACCGCCGCGGTGAACCACATCTGCGCCGTGGTGGCGTAGCCCATGTCCTGGAAGATCCGCGGCGCGTAATACATCACCACGTTCATGCCGGTGAATTGCTGCATCACCTGCAACAGCACGCCCAACCCCACCGAGCGACGGAAGTTCGGATTCTGCAGGAACAGATGCCAGCCGCGTTGCGGGGTCTTCAACTGCTCCTCGATGTCGGCGATCTCGCGCGCCACGTGGTCGGCGTCGCCGCGCAGCTTCTGCAACACCTCGGCGGCCTCGCGCTTGCGCCCGCGCATCATCAGCCAGCGCGGGCTGTCCGGCAGCACGAACAGCCCCAGCAGGAACGCGATGCCAGGGATGGCGATGATGCCGAGCATCCAGCGCCAGCTGCCGCTGTAGCTGAACGCGGTATTGGACAGGAACGCCACCAGGATGCCGGTGGTGATCATCAATTGATACAACGAGATCATCGCGCCGCGACTGCTCTGCGGTGCCACCTCGGCCAGGTACAGCGGCGCGGTGAACGTGGCCACGCCGATCGCCAGCCCCAGGATCACCCGCGCCGCAATCAGGGTTTGCGGTGACCACGCCGCGCCGCTCAGCAGCGAGCCCAGCACGAACAACACCCCGGCCAGAATCAGCGAGCGCTTGCGCCCCATCGTCGCCGACATCCAGCCCGCCCCCACCGCACCGATCGCCGCGCCCAGCATCATCGAGCTGACGATCCATTCGATCATGTGGTCGGAGATCCGGAACTCGCGCTGGATGAACTGGGTGGCACCGGAAATCACGCCGATGTCCAGGCCGAACATCAGGCCGGCCAGCGCCGCCAGCGCGCAAGTGAAGATGAGCGTGGTCTTCGGCCGTACGATGGCGCTTGCAGCAATGGCGTTCATGGTGCTCCCCGCAAGTGGTGATGAATGTCGTTCCAGTACAGCGCCCGCGCACGCGGGTGCCCCGGGACTCCTTCACCGTGGCGATTGCCGGCCTCCGGCACAATGAGTGCGTGCAGCGGCGTGCCGCTCACACCCAGCCACCGTCGACGATGAAGTCCTTGCCGGTGATCATGCCGCTGTCATCGGCAGCGAGGAACAACGCCATGCGCGCCACGTCGTCGGCCATCACGTGGCCGGGCAGGCATTGCGCACGCGCGATCTCGGCTTCGCCGACGGCATCCAGCCAGAGCCGCCGCTGCTTTTCGGTGATCACCCAGCCGGGCACCAGGCAATTGATCCGGATCCGCTGCCGACCCAGTTCGCGCGCCAGCCCGGCGACCAGGCCGTGGATTGCCGCCTTGGCCATGGTGTACAGCGGATAGCCGGCGTTCTTGATCATCCAGCTGGTGGAGCCGAGGCAGATCACCGAGCCGCCGCCCAGCATCTTCATGTCGTCGAGCACGGCCTGGATGGCGAAATAGTGGTGGCGCAAATTGACCGCCACGCTGGCATCGAAATCGGCCGACGTGGTAGTTGCGAAATCGTGGCGCACATCGTTGGCGGCGTTGCTGACCAATACGGCGATCGGGCCAAGTGCCGCACGCACACGACCGATCGCCCCGCCCAGCGCCTCCAGATCGGTCAGGTCGCAGGCGATGAACCGCGGCCGGTGGGCGACGGCACCCAGGCCATCGAGCAGCAACTGCGCGGCAGCGGTGTCAACATCGAGGAATGCCACCCGCGCACCCTGCCGGGCAAAGTGCGCGACGAAGGCCGCACCGATACCGCTGGCACCACCGGTGACCAGCACGGTGCGCTCGACCAGGCTGGGGTAGCTGGCAAAAGTCGTGCTTGGCGTGGTCGACGCGTTCACCACTCCGCCACGCTGCCGTCCGCATGCCGCCAGATCGGGTTGCGCCAGCGGTGGCCCACCGCGACACGCTCGTCGACGTAGTCCTGGTTCACCGTGATGCCCAGGCCCGGGCCGTCGGGAATGCGTACGAAACCTTCTTCGTAGGCAAACACGCTGCGATCACTGAGGTAGTCGAGCAAGTCGTTGTCGGCGTTGTAGTGAATACCCAGGCTCTGCTCCTGGATGAAGGCGTTGTGGCAGACCGCATCGAGCTGCAGGTTCGCCGCCAGTGCGATCGGACCCAACGGACAGTGCAGCGCCACTCCCACATCCCAGGCCTCGGCCATCGCCGCGATCTTGCGTGTTTCGGTGATGCCGCCGGCATGCGACGGATCGGGCTGGATGATGTCGACGCCGCCGATCTGCAATACGCGCTTGAAGTCGTAGCGGGAATACAGGCGCTCGCCCAGCGCGATCGGTGCCGGCGAAATCGCGGCCAGCTCGGGCAGGCATTCGAGGTGATCGGACAGCACCGGCTCCTCGATGAACATCAGCTTGTACGGCGCCAGCTCGCGCATCAGCACCTTGGCCATCGGCTTGTGCACGCGGCCGTGGAAATCCACGCCCAGGCCGACGTGCGGCCCGACTGCATCGCGCACCGCCTGCACGTTCTCCAGCACCCGATCGACCTTGTCGTGCGTGTCGACAAACTGCATCTCCTCGGTGGCATTCATCTTGACCGCGGTGAAGCCTCGCGCCACCGCGTCGACCGCGGCCTTCGCCGTGTCGGCCGGGCGATCACCGCCGATCCACGAATACACACGGATGCGCTCGCGCACCGGCCCGCCCAGCAGCGCATGCACCGGCACGTTCAGGTCCTTGCCCTTGATGTCCCACAATGCCTGATCGATGCCCGCGATCGCGCTCATCAGTACCGGGCCGCCTCGATAGAAGCCGCCCCGATACATCACGTTCCACAGGTCTTCGATATGACGCGGATCCTTCCCGACCAGATAGTCCGCCAGTTCATCGACCGCGGCCGCCACCGTGTGGGCGCGGCCCTCCACCACCGGCTCGCCCCAGCCGCTGATGCCCGCATCCGTGTCGATGCGCAGGAACAGCCAGCGTGGCGGCACCAGGAACGTGGTCAATTTGGCGATCTTCATGTCGTGGCTCCGTGCTGCAATGACGCCCATGCCTGCGCGAACGCCCGTGCACGACGACCGACATCGGCGACGTCGCGACCGGGCGCATAAAGTGCCGAACCGATGCCGAAACCATCGGCGCCGGCAGCGACATACGCCGCCATGTCGTCAGGAGTGATGCCGCCCACCGGCAACAGGGCCAGCGAGCGCGGCAGCACGGCTCGCCAGGCCTTGATCACGGCAGGACCAAGCTGTTCGGCAGGGAAAATCTTCAACGCATCGGCACCTGCCGCCAGCGCCGCGAAAGCCTCGGTCGGGGTGACTGCGCCCGGCGTGCAGATCAGGCCGGCACGCTTGGCCGCGGCGATCAGTGCCGGATCCGCATGCGGCATCACGATCAGCTGGCCGCCGGCGGCTGCCACCTCATCGACCTGAAGCGGCGTCAGCACGGTGCCGGCGCCGATCAGGCAGCGTGCGCCCAGGTGCTCGCGCAGCAGGCGAATGCTGTGCAGCGGCTGCGGCGAATTGAGCGGTACCTCGAGCATGCGGAAACCGGCACCGGCGATCGCCTCGCCCATCGCGACGGCTTCGGATGGAGCCAGACCGCGCAGGATGGCGATCAGCGGCAGCGATTGCAGCCAGGGCGCGATCATGAGTTGGCCCAGGCAAGGAAATGAAGCGCTGGCGAGGTCAGACCGGCACGTCGTGCGATCTGCCACAGACCCAACGCGGCGGCAGCCTGTGGCGGCAATGCCATGCCCAGTTCAAAGCAGGTTGCGGCAGCCGCATAGCGCCGGCACAAGGCATTGTTGCCGATCAGCTGCAATGGCGTGGCGCAGTCGATGCGACCTGCTGCCAGTGCACTGCGCAACTCTTCGCCAATCAGCAAACCAGACAGATAGTCCGGTACCGCCAGCGGTTCGAGCTCGCCTGCCAGGACCAGCGCGCGAGCGGAAAAGAGTCGGCCCAGCGCACCTGCTGCACCGCTGTTGCGTGCGGCCTCAACGCCGCGCAGGAATGCGTCCTGGTCGGATTCCGGATCCTGCTCGGGCAGCCCGGCGACGAGAATCGTGTGATGGCGCAAGGCGGCATACAGCTCACCGGTCATCGCGGTGGCGAAATCCACCACGCGGCCGTCGCGGACCCTGACCCACTTGCTGTGGGTTCCCGGCAACAGCAGGGCCGAATTCGCCGCCAGCACGGGCTGCAATGCCAGGGCGCCGAATATCTCGGTCTCTTCCCCACGCATCACGTCGGCGGCTTTCGTGTTGCGCAGCCCCGGCACCAGATGTACACGCCGACCCGCCGCGCTGTCGACGAAGCTCAAGGCACCGGCCACCGCGGCGAGATTCGCAGGCACGTCGACATAGGGCACTTCGCGCCAGCCACCGCGGCTGCCGACCATGCCCGAGGCCAGCACCGGGCAGGCCGGCCAGGCGTCCAGCACGCCGTCCAGCGCGGCATCGAAGCCGCCTGTCGGCAGCTGGCGAGTACCCCAGCTGCGCGTGCGCATCTCCAGCACCCGGCCGTTCTCATCCAGCAGGTAGGCGCGCAGGGTGGTGCTGCCCCAATCCAGGCCAATCAGTTCCGCTTGTGCTGCACCGTCGTTCATCGAACCTGTTCGCCCTTGTGTACGGAGACCGACGCGCCGGTGTAGTCGACCACTTGCGCAGGGGCGGCATCGAAATCCGTGGCGGTCGGCGTGGGGCCGGAGACCCAGCGGATGTTGAAGCGGCGCTGCGCCGGCATGCCCGGATAACTGCCTTCACGCTTGCCGATGGTCAGCGTGCCGCCGGCCTCGTCGTAGCTGATCGGGATGCGAGCGTAGGCGCCGTGCTCGTAGTCGTAGGTGGTGCCCTGATCGTGGTACAGCGAGAACTTGCCATCGGCACCGGTGTAGATGGTCAGGGTGATCGGCGCATCCGGCTTTTCGTTGCTGTACTGGATCGCCGGGCCCGTGGGCACGATCGCACCGGCCCGCACGAACAACGGCATCCGCGCCAATGGCGCGTCGGCCTGGATCGTGGTGCCGCCATCGTGGCGCTTGCCGCTGTAAAAGTCGTACCAGCTGCTGCCAGCGGGCAGGTAGACCGCGCGGCTGCGTGCCTCGTACGTGGTCACCGGTGCCACCAGGAAGGCCGGCCCGAACATGTACTCGTCGTCGATGTCGCGCACCTTGACGTCGTTCGGGAAATCCATCACCAGGCCGCGCATGATGGTGCCGTCCTTGAAGTAGGTGTTCGCCGCCAGCGTGTAGATGTAGGGCAGCAGGCGATAGCGCAGCTTGTCGTACCAGGCCAGCGCGTTGTAGACGTCCGAACCGACCGGGGCGAGGTTGTAGATTTCGCGGTTGACACCCTGCCCGTGCGAGCGGAACAGCGGCATGAAGCTGCCGAACTGGAACCAGCGCAGGTTGAGTTCGCGCCACTCCTTCAGGTCCTTCGCGTCAGGCTTCATGTAGCGGTCTTCGAGCGCGTAGCCGCCGATGTCGGTGGTCCAGTTCGGGATGCCCGACAGCGAGAAGTTGATGCCGGCCGAAATCTGGTCGCGCAGATTGCTCCAGCGTGCCACCACGTCGCCGCTCCAGCCTGCCGCCGCGTTGCGCTGCTCGCCGGCGAACATCGAACGGGTGAGGATGAACACGCGCTTGTCCGGGTAGCTCTGGCGGCTGCCCTGATAGACCGCGCTGGTCGTCATCAACGAATAGGAGTTGAAGAAGGCCGCACCCGGACCCATCGCCGTCGGCCCCATCAGCAGCTTGCGCTCGTCGATGCTGGTGTTGGAGGTGATGTCCGGCTCGGTGGCGTCCATCCACCACGCATCGATGCCCAGGTCGGCCAGGTTTTCGCGGATCTGGCGCCAGTAGATCTGGCGCCCGGCCTTCGAATACGGATCGTAGAACGAGTTGAGATAGCCCGGGCCGACCCAGTCCTTGGTGCCGAGCTCGACATTGAGCCGGTACATCGCACCCTTCGCGTCGAGCTCCTGGTAATTCTTGGTGGTCGGGTAGAACTTCGGCCACACCGAGATCATCAGGTTGGCGTGCTCGGCATGCACCTGGTCGACCATCGCCTTCGGATCGGGGTAGCGCGACTTGTCGAACTGGTGCGAGCCCCAGGCATCGTCCTTCCAGTAGCGCCAATCCTGCACGATGTTGTCCAGCGGCAGCTTGAGCTCGCGGTAGCGCTTGAGCACGCCGAGCAGCTGCGCCTGGGTTTCGTAGTGGTCGCGGCTCTGCCAGAAGCCGTAGGCCCAGCGCGGCAGCATCACCGCCTTGCCGGTGACCTCGCGATAGCCGGCGATGACGTCATCCAGATTCGTGCCGTCGATGAAGTAGTAGTCGACCGCATGGCCCAGCTCGGAGGACAGCGACAGCTCGTTCTGTTCGGCCGCAGGCAGCGGGTCCTGGTGATCGAGCGCGATGTAGCCCGAATTCGGCGTCCAGTCGATGCGGATCGCGTGCTTCTCGCCCGGCTTCATCTGCACGAAGAAGTTGCGGTACCACGGGTTCCAGTTCTGGCGCCAGTCATCCAGCACCAGCTTGCCGTCGACATACAGCTTGAAATAGCTGCTCACGTACAGCCGGAACTTGTGCAGGCCCGCCACGTCGGACGCGATCGAGCCTTTCCATTCCACCGTCTGGCCCGGGCCACCGGTGATGCCCCTGGCATCGGTGAGCGCGGCAGGCCAGTGCTTGAGATCCTTGATGTACTGGTAGTTGACCTCGGACTCGTCGCGGCTGAGCTTGAGCTTGCCGTCGAGGTAATAATTCGCCGTGAGGCCGCCGGGCTTGCCGTTCGCATCGAACAGCTGCAGCTGCTTGTCGATCATCTGGTACGGACGCGGATCGCCGAAACGGGTGATCGAGTTGTTGTCCCACAGCAGGCCGTAGTTGCGGCTGGAGACCACGAACGGAATGCCGATGTCCATGTTGTGCTGGGCCAGCTCGACGTCCTTGCCCTTGTAGTTCATCGTGCCTTTCTGGTGCTGACCCAGGCCGTAGAACGCCTCGTCGTCGGGCGAGGCGAACTGCTGGCGCACGGCATAGAACGACTGCTTCTGCACGGTCACCGGGGTGAAGCTGCGGCCCTGCGGCTGCTCGGCGAGAATCAGCTTGCCGTCCTTGCCGAGGAATTTCACCGCGCCGGTATCAAGCGCGACATCGGCCGTCAGCTCGACCGTCTTCAGCAGTACGTGACCGGCCTCGCTGCTCACGCTGAAATGCGTGTCGCCGCCGGTCTTCATCGCCATCAGGCTTTTCGGCAAATCGAAGTTGCCGGCGGGGATCGCGGTGACGTGGATGATCTTGTCGCTGACCACCTGCAGGCGCACCTGCCTGGCCGCGCCGCCGACATCGACAATCACTCCATCGGCGATCTGCCGGTAGGCGGGTTTCATCGCCGTGGCGCTCACCGGTGTGGCGGCCTTTGCCGGATCGGCATGGCCGCTGCAACCCGAGATCAGGGCGACGGTCAGCGCAGCGACCAGCATGTTCGTGGAAATGCGTTGCATGATTCAGTCTCCCAGGGTCAGGCTGGCTGACAGCGGTGTGTGGTTGGAGGCGTCGCCGACGTAGACGGTGAAGCGGCCCGGATCGACCTGCCAGCCATGCTGGCCGACGTCGTAATACGCAAACGCGCGCCGGTCCAGGGTCAGGCTGACGTGCGTGGTCTGTCCCGGCTTCAGCCTCACCTTGCGGAACGCCTTCAGCTCGCGCGCCGGCCGTGCCAGCTTCGCCGACGGATCGCCGACGTAGACCTGGGCCACCTCGGCACCGTCGCGCGCGCCGGTGTTGCTGACGTCGAACGAAACCGTGACCGTGTCGCCGACCCTGGCCGATGCCGGCGACACGCTGAGCTTGCTGAAGGCGAAGGTCGTGTAGGAGAGTCCGTAGCCGAACGCGAACAGCGGCTGCGGCTTGTGCGGGTAGCTGGTGTACCAGCGGTAACCGAGGAACACGCCCTCGCCGTATTTCACGGTGGGATGGGTGCCCGCGGGATGCGCCGGTGCATCATAGAAATCGTGGGTGGGATTGTCCTTCCACTCGCGACCAAAGCTGATCGGCAACTTGCCTTCCGGCGTGTGCGCACCGAACAGCACTTCGGCGATCGCGCGGCCGCCTTCCTGGCCGGGATACCAGCCCTGCAGCAAGGCCGGTACCTGGTCCAGCCAGCCATCGGTGGCATAGGCATCGCCGGAGTTCACGGTCACGATGGTCTTCCCGTTCACCGCGGCCACCGCCTCGATCAGCGCTTCCTGGCCCCACGGCAGCTGGAACGTGCGATCGAACGCCTCGCTCTCGGAGGTGGGATCGAAGCCGACCGCGACCACGGCCGCATCCGCCATCGCCGCCATCTTCCTGGCCTCCGGCGAAATCAGATCGTCCAGCGCGATCACGCCCAGGCCCATGCGGCTGTAGCTCACGTCCGGCTTGTAATCCAGACGGATCGACACCGGCTTGCCCGCGACCAGGTCGAGCGTGACGTACAACGGTGCCTGGCCCTCGCGCTTGGGTTGGCTGATCACCGGTTTGCCATTCACCAGCAGTCGATAGGTGTCCTGGCTCGCTGCCGCGGTGAGGAACAGGTACCTGCCGCTGTGGGCGGGCACGAAGCTGCCGCTCCAGCGAATGCTCTGCCGCTCGGTGGCCGGGGTGGTCCACAGTTCCGGCTTCCACTGGTCGACATGTTCGTCAATGGAGGTCGTGCCGGGCTTGCCCTGGAAGTCGGCATTGGCGAAGGTCTGTCGCAGCAGGCCCCTGCCGCCGTCCGGGCCGACGAAGCTGGACTGCTTGAACACCTCGTCCGGCGAGGGCAAGCCGCGGCTGTACAGCACGCGCACCTTGTCGCCGAGCTGATGGGTGATGCCGGTGAGCACGCCTTGCGCCTCGAACGTATCCACGTGCGAACTGCCACCGGCGCTGCTGATCGCCGGGAAGGCGTTCGGCCCGATCACCGCAATCGTCCGGATCTTCGACGCATCCAGCGGCAGCACGTGATGGGCGTTCTTCAGCAACACCAACCCTTCGCGCGCGGACTGCAGCGCCACCGCGTCGTTGTCGAGGTTGAACAGCGGGATCGACAAGTCCTGCTGCGGTCGATCGAGAAAGCCGAAACGCACCGCGGTGCGCAGGATCCGGCGCACCTTGTCGTCCAGGACATCCTGCGACAGCTTGCCGTCCTTCAACAGCGGCAGCAATCGCTGCGGCGTCATCGCCTCGGCGGCGGGCATCTCCAGATCGAGCCCGGCGTCGAACGCCTTGATGCCGTCGTGGGTGGCGCCCCAGTCGGACATGAAGATGCCCTTGAAGCCCCAGTCCTGCTTCAGGATGTCATGGCTGATCGCACGGTTCTCGCTGAGATAATCGCCGTTGACCAGGTTGTAGCTGCTCATCACCGCGCCGACATGCGCGTCCTTCACCGCCATCTCGAACGCCGGCAGATAGATTTCGTGCAGGGTGCGTTCGTCGATGATCGTGTCGAGATGGCGGCGGTCGTATTCGGAGTTGTTGGCCACGAAATGCTTGATCGTGGCCACCACACCCTGGCTCTGGATGCCGTCGATGAAACCGACCGCCATGCTGCCGGCGAGGAAGGGATCCTCGCTGTAGTACTCCATGTTGCGCCCGTTCTGGGGCGCACGATGAATGTTCGCACCGGGGCCGAGAAGGAAGTTCACGCCGCGCGCGCGTGCATCGCGGCCCATCGCCTCGCCGACCCGCCGCGCGAGCGCGGGGTCCCACGAAGCGGCCAGGCCGACACCGGCCATGTAGGCCGTCGAGGTTCCCACCGAGCGCACGCCGAACGGGCCATCGGACATCCGCAGGCGCGGCAGTCCGATCGCCGGCTCGGCGCGAATGTACATGTTGTCCTCGCCACCGATCAGGTCGACCTTCTGGGCCAGGGTGAGCTTGTCGAGCATCGTGTCGACGCGTTGCTCGATGGCCGTTGAGTCGGCGATCGGGCCGGTCGGGACGACCGTGGCAGCCTGCACGGCACAGCTCGCGCCGAGGCAGATCAGCAGGTTCAGCGAATGTGGTTTGAAACGCATGCGGTCCATCCTTCAGTACGTTGCCAGCCTGACCCGCAATACCTGCGGCTGGCTGGTGAAATTGAGTCCCCAGTCGGTCTGGTCGCCGTTCCATTCGCGCACGAAATGCCACTGCCCGTTCTCGTAGCGGCCTTCCTCGACCCTCTCGAACAGGAAGCGCACGTGGCGGCCTTTCGGCGGCATGAAGTTGACGCGCGCGTGATAGCCGGTCACCAGATATTCGTTCTTGCCCAGCTGGGCGATCAGCACGCCGCCGAGCTTGTTCTCGTTGCCCTCGGGCGGGGTCATGCCGAACTGCGGCTGGCCGTAGCCGACGTGCACGCGCCACTGGCCCAGATCGAGTGTCGATTCGTGCGTGTCGTCCGGCTCGGAGGCACCCCACAACCTGCCCTCGAAACTCAGTCCGGCGAGCAGGCTTTGCATCGGCGCGATCAACGCATAGTTCGCGGCGAACGGCCGGATCGTGTCCGCGTTGATCACCTTCGCGCCCAGCGGCCAGTTCGAGAATTTCGTGTAATCCATGCCGAACGGCGAGAAGCCGATGCCCTGCCGGCCCAGCGTGGCGAACAGGTAGCGTGCGTAGGTCACGTCGTTGCCCGTCTCGCCCACGAACAACGCGTTGTCGGGGCGGCTGTAGCGCTGCAGCACCGCGGTGTATCTGGCGTATTCGCGCATGTAGATGTCGGGCGCGACGAAGTCCAGCGACGGTGCCGCCGCACGCCAGATGCCGATCACGTTGTCAGTCGGACCGCCGCTGGAATAGCCGCCGGGCGGACCGGGTTTGAACGGATCGCGCAAGGCCGCGTTCGCGTACATCGGCAAGTCGTAGACCGCCTTGCCGGCCGCCGCCACCTGCTCGATGTAGTGGGCGATCGCCCACGCGTAGGAATACTCCGCCGCATCCTTGCCGAACACCTGCACCCATGTGCCGGCCGGCTTGCCGGTCTTGCGCAGCACCGCCGCCGGCACCGGCGACTGCAGCAGCCGGTCTCCCGCTGCGGAGTAGTCGCGGTCGGTGCCGTAGGTACCCGACTCGTTCTCCACCTGCAGCATGATCACCGTATGGCGGTCGCCGTCGATCTTGCGCAGGTGTGTCAGCAACGCCACGAATGCGGTGCGGTCGGCGGCCAGCGTGGCGGTGCCGAACGGCGACAGCGAATTGAGCGTCGAGCCGTCCTTCTTCACCACCCGCGGATAACGCGCGTTGTCGAGCTTCACCCACGCCGGCGCATAGCTCGGCCCGTTGTTCTTCCAGCTGGCGAACCACAGCAGCACCAGCCGCACATCGTGCTCGCGCGCCTGCGTCACCAGGGTGTCGAGGAAGCTGAAATCGAACCGGCCCTGCTTCGGCTCGATCTGCTCCCACGCGATCGGCACCTGCACGGTGTTCGCATGCAACGCGGTGATCGCCGGCCATACCTGCGGCAGCATCGCCGGCCACGCGCTGGAGTTGTTCACCTGCGCGCCGAGGATCAGCCAGGGCTTGCCATCCACCAGCAATTCATGGCGTCCGTGCGCGCTGACGATCTGCGGCAGCGGCGTGGCGGCGCGGGCGAGTCCGCTGCCGGCCAGTGCGGCGGCGAACAGGGCAGACAGCAGTCGTCGTGGGAACAGTGCAGTCATGGGCAGGTCACCAGTGATCGGTACGGAACGGCGAGGCCGGCAGGCCGGCGGCGTTGACGAGATTGGCCTCGGCGGGGTTCTCGCTCCAGCCGTAGCGCACCGCGACAGGCACGCTCACGTCGGCAGCGCGCACCACCACGTCGTTGCCGTCGATGCGTGCGGTTGCCGCGTGGAAATGCCGGTCGGCTGCGGCGATGGTGAAGCCGGCCAGCACATCGCCGCGTGCCTTCAGCGCACTGCCGGGGCTGGCGAAGTGCAGCCGGATCGCCGCGCCTTCGATCGTCATCGAGCGATACGTCGGGCCGCTGTACAGCAGCGACTCGCCATAGACGACGTGGCGCGCGGCCAGGGCCAGCCGATGGCCCACGGTCTGCTTGTCGGCAGGATGAATGTTGTCCGGATCGCCCACGTCGATGGTCACCGCCTGCGCGGTATGCGGCAATGCCAGCGCGCGGGATTGCGATTCGCGCAACATCGCCCACGGACTGCTGGCGGCGGTGTCGGCCCCTTGCTTGAAGTTGGCCAGTTGCACCCACAGGAACGGCAACGCGGGTTGGCGGAAGTCGCGCCGCCACTGCTTGATCAGTGCGACGAACTGGTCACGGTACTTGAACGCATCCGCATCCGTGGCATTGGCCTCGCCCTGGTACCAGATCACCCCGCGGATCGCCAACGGCAGTAGCGGATGGATCATCCGGTTGTACAGCAGGGTGGCAATCTGGTTCTTGTCCTGCGCCGGGACCAGCGAGACCGCTTCCGGACGGAACCACCACGGGCCGGAAAAAGCGTGGCGCGCACCGTGATCGGGCTGGATGTAAAGGAGTGCGGCATCGCCGTGAATGCCGCCGCCGGCACCCAGATCGTCAACCCGGATCGCCAGGGTATGCCGCCCCGCCTTCAGCACCCCGGGCGCCACGCGATACAGCCGCGGTTTGTCCCAACCATTCTCGGTGCTGCCGATCAGACGGCCATCGACCCAGGCATGATCGGAGTCGTCGATCATGCCCAGCCCGAGCGTGACGCCGGCCGCAGCTTCGTCCGCACCGAGCGTGAACGTGGTGCGATACCAGGCGACGCCATCCATGCCGTAGTAGCCCTGCGACTCCCAGTAGTCGGGCACCTTGATCGGCTGCCAGTCGCGTTGATCCAGCTTCGTCGCCGCGTAGCGGGCCTGGGCTGCATCCGCGGGATTTGCGCCGACCACGTCCGGCCAGCGCTGCGCGAGGTGCTGCCGGGTCGCCGCGATCGCCGTCGCTTCGGCCGCATCATCACGTTCGACCCGGGCCTTGATCCGGTCCGGTTTCACCGCTGCGGTTTGCGCATCCATCCATGACTCGATCCGGCTGCCGCCCCAGTTGTCGTTGATGATGCCGATCGGCACGTGTTGATCGGCGCGGATCTCGCGGGCGAAAAAATAGGCCACTGCCGAGAACTGGCCCGCGCTGGCCGGCGAAGCTGCGACCCAGTGGCTGCTCGGCAGATGTGCGACGGGCCGCACGCTCCAGCTGTCGGGAATCTTGATCTGGCGGATCGCACCATCGGTGGCGTGGGCAATCGCAGCGTCGGCATTGCCGGCCTTGTACAGCTCGAACTCCATGTTCGACTGGCCGGAGGCGAGATACACGTCACCCACCAGCATGTCATGCGAGACCACCTCGTCCTTGCCGCTGCGCACGCTCAGTTCGAACGGACCGCCGGCAGCGTGAGCAGGCAGCAGCACCGACCAGCGACCCTCGGCATCGGCGGTGGCAGCCGCCTTGTTGTGGCCGAACTGCACCTGCACGCGGGCAGCCGGTGTGCTCCAGCCCCATACGCGCATTGGCTGGTCGCGTTGCAGGACGGCACCATCGCCGAATACCGGCGGCAGTTCGACACGCGCCTGCGCCGCCAGTGGTGCCGCGAGCAACAGCGCGACGAGGAAGCGGACGATGGATGAACCCTGGCGTACGTGATTCATGGCGTTGCCTTCGGCGTCGGGGTCTTGCTGGCGCCGGTTCCGGTCAGGGCCAGATCGCCGTAAAAAATGCCGCGGCCGCGACCGGCGAAATACACCCGGCCGAACACGCGCGGGTCACCGGTGACCTGGGAAATGCCACCAAACTGGTGCGCGTCGTCGTTGATGCGCAGCCAGCGCTCGCCACCGTCAATGGAAAGGAACAAGCCACTCTGGCCACCCAGCTTGCCGGCAAGGAACAGGGTCGGTCCGGGCAAGCCCGGGGCAGCCTTGCCGAAGCCCAGCGAATCGACGGCTTCGATCACGCCGCTCTTCCACTGCACGTGACCCTCGTCGCTGGCGCGGGTCAGACCATCGAAGCTGCTGGCCAGGAACAATCCGCCAGCCTGGCCTGGCACGGCATACAACTGCACCGTGCTCGGGCCATACCAGGAGTGGTGCGATTTTTCCGCCACGCGGCCGAGCGCGCCACCGATTCGCTCGAAGTGCCGACCGCCGTCATGACTGACCAGCAAGCGGCCAGTCTTCAAGTCCTGCGCATAGAAGCGTTGCGGATCGACCCGGTCGGCCAGCACGCGCGCCAGCCCGGGCAAGCCGCTGGCGGCAACCCAATGCGCACCCCAGTCGCGAGTGAGGTAACCGGCACCCGCATCGCGCGGAAACCACAGCACCGTGTTGCCGTCGGCAGCGATGGCGATACTGCCGGCGCCCTGCCCGCCCGGTTCGCTGGCGAATGCGTGCCAGGTCTTTGCGCCATCCAGCGAATAGGCCGCGCGTACCAGCGGGCCTGCGCTGCGAACGGTCCCGCTGCGCACGATGCGCTGCGGAGCCAGTGCCGCGACATCGATGCTTTCAGCGTTCGCATAGCGCGGTGGCGCGGCGAACTGCAGCGGGGCGACGGCGAGGTCGTCATGCCGGAAGCCGTCGAGGTCGCCGAGCGCACTGAGCAGATGCGCTCCCGCGGCGGGACTGGCCAGCGCCAGCGCCACGGTTTCTTCCAGACCGTTGTCCTGGAACCACCAGTTCACCGTGCCGCCGTGGTCGAACGCGCGCATGTTGCGCGAGGCCCACACGCCATAGCCGGTGACGAACATCACGTGATCGGGGTCGAACGGATCGATCGCGATATCACTCATCCAGTGCGGATAGGCGCCGGCGGTCCACGGCGCATTCGCATGCTCGAACGACGAACGCGCCAGCACCTGCGCCCAGTGCGCGCCGCCATCGGTGCTGCGGAAAATTTCGTCATGCGGCGTGTAGTGACACATGGTCGTGGCCATCAGCACCTTTGCATCGTGCGGATCCACCGCGACGTCACCCCAACCGAAACCACCGGGCTTGCCAGTGCGCGGAATCGGCGTGATATCGGCCCAGTGACCATCGGCAGGCGTGAACTTCCACACCGCGCCATCGTGCATCTGGTTCGGACCCGGGTCGTCGCCGTAGCTGAGGTAGTAGCTGCCGTCGGAACCGCGCGTCATGTGGTTCGGGCGCAGGCCGATGGGCTGGCCAGCCACGGCACTCCAGTGCGCGCCGCCATCGGTCGACCGGAACAGGCTGGTGTCGCGGGTGGAAACACCGGCATACAGCACCGGTGTCGGCTGACCCTTGCTGCCACTGGTCGGATCGAACACCACGAACACGATCCCGATCGGCTGCCGCCGCCAGCCGTCTGTCGCGCTGGCGGAAGGCGACGTCGCCACTGCCGGAAAGCCATCCACCTGCGCCCAGTGCGCCGCGTGATCGGCACTGCGCCACAGGCCCGCCGTGCGCGAGCCGAGAAACAGGATGCCGCCATCGTGCGGGTCCACCGCCAGCCGCTCGCCATTGCCACGACCCAGCTCGTTGCCGCCGAGCGGGAACGGCAGGTCGACGCGCTCGAACGTCTTGCCCCGATCGTGCGAGCGCAGGATCGCCGCGTTGCCCGCTTGCTGGGTGGTATAGGTCCCCGCGGCGAGGTAGAGCCAGTCGGGATCGGCCGGATCAAGCGCCAGGCTGTCGATGCCCATCAGGTTATGCTCTTTCACCCCGATCCAGTCGGTCAGCGGCACCCAGTGCGCCGCGGCGGCATCCCAGCGGTAGGCACCGCCCACATCGGTGCGTGCGTAGTAGAGACCCTGCTCCGTCGGGTGGAATACCAGCCCGCTGACATAGCCACCGCCGCCGATGCGTACGTTGTGCCACGCATAGGAAACCTTCTGCGCAGCCACCGGCAGCGATGCAAACAGGCAGAGCAGCAACAGGCAGCGGGAAACAAGGCGCGTCGTGGTGGTCGGTTCTGGAAGGCTCATCACGTCGTCAACAAAGGGTGGCCGACAACCCGCGAGGGAACGGGTTGCCGGCAGATGGGCGAGGCTCGGGGGTGCCGGCCCGGGGCTTCGCCCTCAACACGCGGTCGTTGGTCTGCACGTCACACGAAAGTGCCTGGGAAGCGACATTGCTGTCTCGCCTGGCTTTGGGCGGATTCGACGCTGCCGTCGACGGCAGCCGGCTGCGCGGTGATCGCGCATGCACTTCTTGCCGGGCGGTATGGCCGAACCAGTCGTTCACGTGGCTCCCCTTCGAGGATGGTTTGCTGGCTGCGAGACTTGAACATGTCGACCCATGCGCCAGCGATCGCCTGGGTGACAACAGCGTTCCCGAGATGGCTCGCCCATGCGCGACTTGCTTTGCCATGAGAGGCGGCACATGGGCTGAACGGTGCAACTTGCATGCTCCGGTTGCGGACGCAGAGATGCAATTACAAAATTGGCCAGAGTGGCTGACGTTTCTTCTTTTGCGCTTGCCGCAATGGACGACTGTTTGCTTGCGCCGGATGCTTTCAATGGCCGGTGCTTCCCACTGGCGACCGCCATTTCGTCATTGATGAAATGGCGGCTGCACGTGAGCGCCATGGCACCCGATGATGCGAGCCAAGAGCAAGCCGCGGCCAGCGCGGCCATTGGTTCGGCGCGGCCAGGGTGTCGACGTCGTTTGATATGCGAGGCGCTTCTTCACCTTCGCGATATGGACGCGGCGGCCGAACGCCTGCAGGCATGCATCGCCGGCGGCAGCATTCAATCATCAGGTTTCTGCGAGCCGGTGCTGCCCGCCGGCAGCAGGCAGGCGCAGGGACCAAACGTGACGCCGGTGAAACCGCCCGCCGTGGCGGCACTCAACAGGCTGGCGTCGAGCCCGCGCATCAGTACATGCCAGCCGCCTGCGTTGACCGCGTGAAGGACGTCCAGGCGCGGACCATCCACCTGGAAACGAATGGAGGCAGCGGTGGTCTTGCCGGGCAAGTCGACATGGCCGAGCGCAATGCCAGAGAATGAGGTCGATGTTTCCGGACATGTCGAGGAAGCGCTTTCTCAACCTCGCCACCATCCCGGTCGGCGCGTTGAGCATGCCGGAATGCGGTGAGGTTTCCGGCACCCGGCAAGGCACCCGGCGCTGGATGCCTTGCCATCTTGCGGAACCCCCAGCGACGGCTCAAGGCACGGCACGATCAGAATGTTGCACGCAGCGTCAGCGCATAACGGACATCGTTCACGTACCAGGAAGTGATGTGCTTGCCGGATTCATTCTGATCCATGATCGTGCGCTGTTCGGCGTTGTTGAGGTTGTTCATCTCCAGGCCGAGTTTCACGTGCTCGTTGAACGAGTAGAAGATCGAACCGTCCAGCTGTCCGTAGGCATCGGCGAATACCGGCAGCTTCCACGGAATGTTGTTGTCGGTACCGTTGTAGCCATTCGGGCCGATCGACAGCAGATACTGGCTGCGC
>DATMTH010000090.1:0-9470 GCA_035564915.1 Rhodanobacter sp. | reverse complement strand
CAGCGCCGGTCATCCCGCACTGATGATGATCACCGGCCCCGGCGGCTACAAAGGCAAGGATTTTCTGCGTGTCGGCGCGCCACTGACCGTGCTGATGCTCGTCGTCACCCTGGTCGCGGTCAATCTGCTGTACCGCTGATCGGCATGGTGTTGGCGCAAGCCACGCTCAACCGAATGTAATGGGTACCGGAGTCCGACGCTGATCAGATATTCATGGTGCCATCCAGCAGACGCACCCTTGCTGGCCTCGGTCATGAAAATTGGCGATTACAAACCCGCCATCTTTCCCATACCATCGAGACGGAATTTCATGTATAGAACTACGGGCTGAACGTCAACAGGCGTTGTATAATTTTCGTCATTCAAACGTGATAAGTTCGGCTTTCGGAGACGGACCGTAAAATGGTTCGACAGGAAGACCTATTGAGGGCCTGACCATGCGGCAACACAAAGCGTGTCCAATCTGCAGCGTTCAATTCGAGTGATTCGCGCCTTTCGTTGTCGCTACATGTACATATGATGATTTTTCGATAAATACCGATTTCCCAGTGCCCGTATCAGTGCCTTGACGCACTGCTGCACAATGCACTGTGGCAATTTGCTCAATTAATCATGTCGAATGCTCCGTTAAAGCATTCGGAAGGAAATCAAGGTGCTTTGATCATGCAAGATACACGGATGCTTCTTGCTTGCTTGATAGCCGCAGGCACCTCGGCAGTGATGATGTTCCTGCTGCGTCGCCTGGCAATACCCCTGGGTCTGGTGGACCATCCCGACGAACGCAAACAGCACTCTGGCAAAGTGCCACTGGTCGGTGGCTTGGCCATCTTTTTCGGCGTAATTGCCGGCGCCTTCTGGCATGGTCAGTTTCATGTATTCACGAAAACCCTGTTATGCACATCCACGGTGCTTGTCGTACTCGGTGCGCTGGATGACCGCTTTGACCTGAGCGTCCAGGCACGCCTGCTGGTGCAAACCAGCATGATCCTGCTGCTCATTGCAATTACCGGCGTATATATCCACACACTGGGCCATTTCTTCGGCCTGGAAATCGAATTGGGCTGGGTGGGTGTCCCGTTTACCGTGGTCGCTGTCATCGGCTTGTTGAATGCCTTCAACATGATGGATGGCATCGACGGTCTTGCCGGCGGGCTGGCGCTCGTCAGCATCGCCGCCATCCTCCTGTTCGCGGGACCCAACGCGGCGCGTGGATCGATTGTGTTGCTGGGGCTGATGACCACTGCTGCACTACCCTTCCTGACTGCCAATCTCGGCATCATGGGGCGCAAGGTGTTCATGGGAGATGCCGGCAGCATGGCTATCGGCTACCTGCTTGCATGGACCCTGATCCGTCTGAGCCAGACACCCGGCACCCATCTCACTCCCACTGACGTGCTGTGGTGCGTGGCCCTCCCCGTGCTCGATACCCTTGCCGTGATGTACCGGCGCATGCGTCAGGGCAAATCGCCATTCAAGCCCGACCGCGGCCACGTCCACCATATCCTGCTACGCACCGGGATGGGGCCACGCGCCACCTTGCTCGCGCTCGTCGCGCTGGCTGCCTCGATCGCGTTCCTGGGTACCGTGATCCACGCCGCGCATCTGGGTCCTGGCTCCAATCTGACGGCGTTCTGCATCTTCGGAGTCATCTACATTGTGTTCGTCACTCGCACCTGGATGCGTCAGGAGACACACCAGCTCACCTTGCGCAAGGTTGCCGCAGCGAACGACGACAGCATCGCAGGGGCGGAAGGGATTCAAAACACCCAGCCGGGCAGCGCTGACTGACGTATATCGGCCCGACGCTCGTCCGCATCGTCAAAGAATTTCACCAGGCAGGGATATCGCCAGCGTCCCTGAAATAGCGGGCGGCATTACCGGCCACTTCACGATTGAACAGATTGTCATGCGCAATGACTGCATTGCCGCAACCCAGCGCCTCAAGCAGCGAAGGATTCGTGCCACCGACCAATTGACCGGCGCTCGTGCCCGAGTGTCACTGCCGGACTGGTTGCAAAGCACGATCGGCATCTGCACAACCCTTGGTCTAAACTGGCGATCGTTCCAGCCATCACGGGTAGTCCGAAACACGCCATGCAGAGCCCTCAGCTGACCCAGGTGAAAATCGCGATCATCGGCCTAGGCTACGTCGGACTGCCGCTGGCGGTGGAATTCGGCAAGCAGGTCGACGTCATCGGGTTCGATACAAGCAACGAACGGATCACCGAACTCCGCGCCGGGCATGACCACACGCTGGAGACTCTCGCCGGAGAACTGGCTGCCGCCGTGCACCTGCGCTTCAGCACCGCCATCGAGGACCTCGCCGACTGCAACGTGTTCATCGTCACCGTGCCCACTCCGGTCGATGAGGCCAACCGGCCCGACCTCAGTCCGCTGGAGAACGCCAGCGCCAGCATCGGCGGGGTACTCAAGCGCGGTGACGTGGTGATTTATGAATCCACTGTCTACCCCGGCACCACCGAGGAAATCTGCGTGCCGGTACTGGAGCGGGTATCCGGGCTGCGCTTCAACCACGACTTTACCTGCGGCTACAGCCCGGAGCGGATCAACCCCGGCGACAAGCTGCACCGGTTGCCCACGATCACCAAGATCACCTCCGGCTCCACCCCGGAAACCGCCGACTTCGTCGACGCGCTGTATCGCCGCATCATCACCGCCGGCACGCACAAGGCACCCAGCATCAAGGTGGCCGAGGCCGCCAAGGTCATCGAGAACACCCAGCGCGACGTCAACATCGCGCTGATCAACGAACTGGCGATGATCTTCGACACCATGGGCATCGACACCACGAACGTGCTCGACGCCGCGGGCACCAAGTGGAATTTCCTGCCCTTCAGGCCCGGCCTGGTGGGCGGTCACTGCATCGGCGTGGACCCGTACTACCTCACCCACAAGGCCACCGTGCTCGGCTACCACCCGGAGTTGATCCTCGCCGCGCGCAGGATCAACAGCCGCATGGGTCTGTTCGTAGCACACCAGGTCATCCGCCTGATGGCCAACAAGCGCATCCACGTAGTCGACTCGCGCATCCTCGTGCTGGGCCTCACCTTCAAGGAGAACTGCCCCGACCTGCGCAACACCCGCGTGGTCGACATCGTGCGTGAACTGGAAACTGCGCACGCGCAGGTGAACGTGTACGACCCCTGGGCCAATGCGCTCGAAGCCGAACAGAAACTCGGCATCCACGTGGTCGACGAACCCGCCGTGCAGGGTTACGACGCTATCGTGCTGGCCGTGGCGCATCAATGTTTCCTTGATCATGGCGAGGAAGACATCCGCCGCTACGCGCGCGAGAAATGCGTCGTATTCGACACCAAGAGCGTCCTTCCTGCAGGTGTGGTCGACGGGAGGCTGTAATGCCCCAGACCCTATGGGAGCGGTTTCAGCCACGATGGCTTTTGCTCTCTAGCACAGGCGCATCACGGCTGAAGTCACTGGTATCAGCGATGAAGTCGCTCCTGGAGTTAAAGCGGCAACATGCCAAACATTCACGCATGGAGCTACCACTGCAGCCTGCATCGCCGCAGACGGGTACGTCGATCGCTGTCCTCCGCCCCACCCGCAACCGCGCTCGGGAATGCCATGGATGTCGCCTCTCAGAACGGCCACACCAGCGGGATCACCCACAGCACCACCACGCCGACCACGATCGACAACGGCGTACCCACTTTCACGTAGTCCATGAAGCGATAACCACCTGGCCCGTACACCATCATGTTGGTCTGATAGCCGATCGGCGTGATGAAGCTGGCTGAAGCGGCCACCATCACGGCGATGATGAACGGCATCGGGTGGACGTCCAACTGGTGTGCGGCGGCCAGGCCGATGGGAAACATCAATACCGCGGCGGCGTTGTTGGTCAGCAATTCTGTGAACGCCATGGTCATCGTGTAGACCAGCACCAGCGTCCAGAACGGGCTGCCCGCCCCGGCGTGCATCAGGAAACCGGCAACGGCGGCGGCGACGCCAGTCTTTTCGATAGACAGGCCGATCGCGAACGAACAGGCGATCACGATGATCAGCGGGAAATCGATCGCGCGCCAGGCTGCCTTCGGCTTGACGCAGCCGGTGGCAACCATCGCCAACGCGGCCACCACCGCGGAAACGAAGATGTCCACGTTGAACAGGGCATTGGCCACGATCATCATGCCCAGGATGCCCAGCGCCGTCGTGGCATGGCGGGGCTGTACCAAGGGCGTGTCGTCGACCAGATTGACCATCAGGAAATCGTGCGAATCGACATAGCGGCGAGTGAATGCCGGCGTCGCCTCCAGCAGCAGCGTGTCGCCGGCCTGCAGCACCACCTCGCCGGGCTTCTGGCGCAATTGCTGTCCATGCCGGTTCACCGCCACCACCACCGCGCCGTAACGGTTGCGAAACCGCGTATCGCGCAGGGTCCGGCCAACCACCGGCGACAACCGCGACAACACCGCCTCGACGAAATGCCGGCCTTCGCCGCTGCCGACCTTGAACACCTGGTCTTCAGCATGGCGCAATCCGGGGAGGTGACGAAGCTCGCGCAAGCCATCGGCCACACCCACCAGCACCAGCCGATCATTTCCCGCCAGCACCATCTCCGGCGTCGCCGCCAGCAGCTCCCCGCCGCGCTGCACTTCCACGAGGAACAGACCCGCCAGATTGCGCAGGCCCGCCTCGACCACATTGCGGCTGACCAGTGGACCGTCCTCCACGACGCACATTTCCAGGACGTATTTCTGGGTGTCTTCCGCCTGATCGATTGCCGTGCGCCGATCCGGCAACAACCAGCGCCCGATGGTCAGCAGATACAGGCCGCCGGCCAGTACAGCCGGCACGCCGACCCAAGCCGGGTCGAACATGTGCAAGGTGGGCAGGCCCGGGCGTGCCTGCATCAGGCCTGCGACGATCAGATTGGTGCTGGTGCCGATCAGCGAGCACAGGCCGCCGAGAATGGTGGCATAGCTGAGCGGTATGAGCAGTTTGGACACCGCCACACCCGAACGCCGGCTCCAGTTTTCCACCGCGGCGGTCAGCATCGCCACCACCGGGGTATTGTTGATGAACGCACTCAGCGACGAGGACACGCCGATCAGCCGCGCCTGCGCCATGAACAGGCCACGCGGCTTGCCGAGCACCCAGCCGGCAATCCAGCGAATCGCACCGGTGGAGCGCAGCGCGGCCACTACCACATACAAGACGGCCACGGTCAGCACCGCCGTGTTGGAAAAGCCGGCCAGCGCTTCACCCGGCCGCAGCACGCCAGCCAGCACCAGCACCAGCACCGCACCGATCATCACCAGGTGCGGAGCCAGGCGCTCCCATATCAACAGTGTCAGTGTGGCCACCACCACCGCGATCGTCAGCCAGGCAGGGAAGCCCAGTGTCGCGAACGTCATGGTTCCCAATCGCAATCTCCCGAGATCGTTTTCCGCTGTCCGAAGCATCCCTGGCCCTGCGCACCCGGATCATCCCGGGCCACAGCTTGGTGTGCGCCCGAAAGCGGCACGAGCGACACCCGATCCATCCGGATCGGGTCAGCGGACGCCGTTCACGCAGGTACCCATCGTGCCCGGCCAAGCTCAGTCGCGCGTGATGACCGTCGCGACCACCTGTTGCGCCAGCGCTTCCGTGCTCCCCGCGGCACCATCCAAATGCACCTCGGGGAGTTCCGGACGCTCATAAGGCGAATCGATTCCGGTGAAGTTCTTGATGCCGCCGGCACGCGCCTTCGCATAGAGCCCCTTGGCGTCGCGCTGCTCGCAGATCTCCAGCGGGGTATCGACAAAGATCTCCTTGAATTCGCCTTCGGCAAACAGCTCGCGTGCCATCCGCCGTTCGCTGCGGAACGGGCTGATGAAGGAGACCAGCACGATCAGGCCCGCCTCCACCATCAACCGCGCCACTTCAGCCACGCGACGGATGTTCTCGACACGATCCTCGTCGGTGAAGCCAAGGTCGCGGTTCAGGCCATGCCGCACATTGTCGCCGTCCAGCATGTAGGTGTGATAACCCATCGCGTGCAGGCGCTTCTCCACCAGGTTGGCCACGGTCGACTTGCCGGAGCCGGACAAGCCGGTGAACCACAGGCAGGCTGGTGCCTGGCCCTTGATGCGCGCACGCGCAACGCGGTCGACGTCCATATGCTGCCAGTGGATGTTGTCCGCACGGCGCAGCGCGAAATCCAGCGTGCCGGCCGCCACCGTGGCGTTGGTCTGTCGATCGATCAGGATGAACGCGCCCAGCTCCCGACACTGCGCATACGCCTCGAACGCGATGGCATGGTCGAGGCTGATGTTGCAGTAGCCCACCTCGTTGAGCTCCAGCCGCTTGGCGGCCTGGTGCTCCTGGGTGTTGACGTCGATCTTGTGCTTGATCTCGGTGACCTGCGCGCTGATCGTGCGTGCGCCGATCTTAAGCCAGTACGGCCGGCCCGGCAGCAGCGCCGACTCGCCCATCCACAGCACGTGCGCCGCGAACTGATCGGCCACCTGAGGCGGCTGCGCCGTGGCGGCGATGACATCGCCACGGCTGATGTCGCGCTCGTCCTCCAACGTCAGCGTTACCGCATCGCCGACCACGCCCTGGGCCAGATCCCCATCGGCGGTGACGACGCGCGCCACCTTCGAGCGTGCGCCGCTGGGCAGCACCACCACCTCGTCACCCGGCGCGATCTTGCCGGCGGCGATCTGGCCGGCATAGCCGCGGAAGGTGTGATCCGGCCGGCATACCCATTGCACCGGCATGCGAAAGCCCAGCTCGCTGGCCGCATGAGAGATCTGCACCGTTTCCAGGTGTTCCAGCAAGCACGGCCCGGTATACCAGTCGACCACCTGCGAACGGCTGCTGACGTTCTCGCCACGCAGCGCCGACAACGGAATCGCGGTGACCTGTTCGATACCCATCTGCGAGGCCAGCTCGCGATACGCAGCCTCGATCTGTTCGAACGCCGTCTGGTCATAATCGACCAGGTCCATCTTGTTCACCGCCAGCAGCACGTGACGGATGCCGAGCAGCCCGCAGATATACGTGTGCCGACGAGTCTGCGTCAGCAGACCCTTGCGCGCGTCGACCAGCACCACCGCGAGGTCGGCGGTGGAGGCACCGGTGGCCATGTTGCGCGTGTACTGCTCATGTCCGGGGCAATCGGCGACGATGAATTTGCGCTGGTCGGTGCTGAAGAAACGGTAGGCGACATCGATGGTGATGCCCTGCTCTCGCTCCGCGGAAAGCCCGTCGACCAGCAGCGCGAAATCCAGTTCGCCGTTCTGCGTGCCATGACGCTTGCTGTCACCCTCCAGCGCGGTCAGCTGGTCATCGAACAACAACTTGGTGTCGTACAACAGACGACCGAGCAGGGTGCTCTTGCCGTCATCCACGCTGCCGCAAGTAATGAAGCGCAACAGGCTCTTGGTTTCATGCTGTTGCAGATAGGCATTGATCGCCGTGGCGGCCTCTTGCTCCATACCCATCAGAAATAACCCTCTTGCTTCTTCTTTTCCATCGATGCCGATGGATCCTGATCGATCACCCGGCCCTGGCGTTCTGAGGTATGCGTCACCAGCATTTCCTGGATCACCGCGGGCAAGGTATCGGCATTGGATTCGATCGCACCGGTCAACGGGTAGCAGCCCAGCGTGCGAAAGCGCACCTTGCGCATCTGCGGAACCTCTCCCGGCAACAGTGGCATGCGGTCGTCGTCGACCATGATCAGCGCGCCGTCACGTTCCACCACCGGCCGCTCGGCCGCCAGGTACAGCGACGGCACCTCGATCTTTTCACGATAGATGTACAGCCAGATGTCCAGCTCGGTCCAGTTGGAAATCGGAAATGCGCGTACGCTTTCGCCCTTGTGGATGCGAGCGTTGTACAGGTCCCACAGCTCCGGCCGCTGTGCCTTCGGATCCCAGCGGTGCTGTGCGTTGCGGAACGAGAACACACGCTCCTTGGCACGCGATTTTTCCTCGTCGCGCCGCGCGCCACCGATGGCGGCATCGAACTTGTACTTGTCCAGCGCCTGCTTCAGTGCCTGGGTCTTCATCACGTCGGTATGTACCGTAGCGCCATGGGTGAACGGGCCGACACCCTGCGCCACACCTTCCTGATTGATGTGAACGATGAGCTTGACGCCAACCTCTTTCACACGGCGATCACGGAACGCGATCATTTCGCGAAACTTCCACGTGGTGTCCACGTGCAACAGCGGGATCGGCGGCGGCGCCGGATAGAACGCCTTCTGCAACAAGTGCAGCAGCACCGACGAGTCCTTGCCAATCGAGTAAAGCATCACCGGATTGGCAAACTCGGCCGCCACCTCCCGCAAAATATGGATGCTTTCCGCTTCCAGGCGCTTCAGGTGCGAAGTCTGGGTCAGGGTATCGATGTCCGTCATGTCGTTTCCAGTGGATTCTCTGATGATACTAGTGGTAGCTCCACTGTCGAGTTATGACGATTTCGCCAGAGCATATGCCCGTTTTCACCGCGCAGTGCGCACCAGTGCTCTTGTAGTGAAAGGCTCTGGAGTGCCTCCTCGCCAAACTCAAACGACCACATCACCCGACCATCATCAGTCTGATGATCCACTGCAAGCTCACTGTCGAACCGGGCTGGACTGTCCACTCGCGCCGGTCAGCTTGACCATGCCCCCTATTCAGGGAATAGCTGGGCAGAGACGATTAACGCAACTTGATCTTCGTCACGAGCTCAGCGAGGTATTGGCTAGCACTGACGGAGCCCTCTTCGGGCGCCCACGGCGCAGGAAACCTGGGCGATGTTGGATCGAAAGGGCCAGCCTTTACTTCCAACAGGATTGATCCGTGTTCCAGCGACACAACGGAATGCCACCGCCCTGGTGGCGTTTCCACGCCTGCTGCAACTCCATTCGCCGCAGCGTGAGCGCCAGCTCCGAAGCGGTGAACGTCCGTTATCCGGCCGTCATCAGCAAACAGTATCAGCGCCATAAGTCCCCGTACCGCGAGCATGGTTTCCGGCCCTTGGGCTGGGCCATGGCGATGCGGACGTAGATAGCTTTCCGGCTCAATGGCGTTGAACGTCCGCTGGCACGGGTCAGCGTAGTCCTCGTGGATGTTGCGATGCTGGCGGCATCTGGGCGAAGCCAGCGCTTGTGATACCAGATCATCCAGATATGGTGCGTCGAAAACTTTTACGTTCATCGAAAAATCACCTGGCGGATTCAACTACGAAGTGCACCAACAAGCTGTTGTACGGCCGTTTTCGTTGTGAACAGCCTGGAAAACAGCTTTTTGCAACGCGCGCTCATATCCACTCCCGCCCCAAGGTCACCAAACAACCGATCCGCCAAGCTCGCCAACTCGGCAGGATCGCCAGAGCCGCTGACATATCCCACGTCCGCACTTCTTATCATTTCAATCAAATCATTTCCCGAATTCACGCTGGCAATAACCGGTAGGCCGCTCTGCATGTAAGTCAAGAATTTCCCGGGGATATTATGG
>DATMTH010000089.1:0-9215 GCA_035564915.1 Rhodanobacter sp. | reverse complement strand
GCTATGGACTATAAAAATCTCATTGCCATCGACACCCACACCCATCTCGAGGTGTCGTGCCGCAACCCCTTCGACAACTATGGCGAAGAGTACGACCGCGCGGCCGACAAATACTTCCGGTCGAGCCGGCGCCCGACCATGGATGAAACCATCGCCTATTACCGCGAAAAGAAAATAGGCTTCGTCAACTTCACGGTTGACGCGGAGACACAGATGGGTCGGCGCCGCATCCCCAACGAAGAGATCGCCGAGGCAGCGCTTGCGAACAGCGACATCATGATCGCCTTCGGCAGCATCGACCCGCACAAGGGCAAGATGGGTGCGCGCGAAGCCCGCA
The DNA here is from genome assembly GCA_035564915.1 of Rhodanobacter sp. Classification (GTDB taxonomy): domain Bacteria; phylum Pseudomonadota; class Gammaproteobacteria; order Xanthomonadales; family Rhodanobacteraceae; genus Rhodanobacter. Next base: position 8,878 of record DATMTH010000089.1, on the reverse strand, counting down.
AGCTGATCGAAGAGTACGGCGTGAAGGGCTTCAAGTTCCACCCGACGGTACAGGGCTTCGAGCCGCAGGACCGCATGGCCTGGCCGATCTACGAAGTCATCAACGAGTACAAGCTGCCTGCCGTGTTCCACAGCGGGCACTCGGGCATCGGCAGCGGCATGCGCTGCGGCGGGGGCCTGCGGCTGCAGAACTCGAACCCGATGTTGCTGGAGGACGTGGCCATCGCCTTCCCCGACATCCAGATCATCATTGCCCATCCGTCCTGGCCGTGGCAGGACGAGGCGATCTCGCTGGCGATGCACAAGCCCAACATCTGGATCGACCTGTCGGGCTGGAGCCCCAAGTACTTTCCGCCGCAACTGGTGCAGTACGCCAACACACTGTTGAAGGACCGCATCCTGTTCGGCAGCGACTATCCGCTCATTACGCCGGACCGCTGGCTGAAGGACTTCGAGGAAGCCGGCTTCAAGCCCGAGGTGAAGCCCGGCATCCTCAAGGACAATGCGGTGCGGTTGCTGGGGCTGGCCTAGACTGCGCGCCCCCTGGTTTCAAACAGATTAGCGCGCGTCTGCTTGCATCGCCGCCGAACCGGCCGCATGATGATTGCGCCCCACTGCGTTACGTGCAACAGGTCAAACTGCGCAAGCCCAGACAAACGCCCGGCGAGTCTCAATCTCCCTGATGGGGTGTTCCGCCCGGCTCGATTTCAACGGACTCTGTCACCTGGATTACCCCGATAGCGAACCCTGATGTGGTTATATAAAATAACGAAAACTTCCTGCTTGCGAACAACCCTCCCGAGGAGACAAGCCCATGAGTCTACGTCTTGTTGTCAATATCTTCAGCGCGGCCGCACTGGCAATACTTCTGAGCGGTTGCGCTGGGCCCGGGGGCCAGGATCGTTCGCTGCCACAGTTGTCAGCAGCCACCGGGGCGACGCTCGGCTCATGCACGGAGCTCGCCGCCAGGATCTCGTTTCCTGACACCACGATCACCGGCGCCGATGCCATTCCTGCCGGTGCGCTGACGGTCGCCGGAACGCCGGTGCCGGCGCATTGCCAGATCACCGGTCAGATGAACGAGCGTGTCAGCCCGGTCGACGGCGATACCTATGCAATCCGATTCGAAATGCGTCTGCCGGTCAATTGGAACGGGCGGTTCTTCTATCAGGCCAACGGCGGCATCGATGGCAGGGTTGTCACCGCCACCGGCGGCGTCAACGGCGGCCACGGCCTGAGCAGCGCCCTCAGCATGGGCTTCGCGGTGATCAGTTCGGATGGCGGCCATGTGGGTTCGCGCGGCCCGCTGTTCGGCATCGATCCGCAGGCGCGCCTGGACTATGGCTACCAGGCCGTGGCCGCGCTGACTCCGATGGCCAAGAGTGTGATTCAGACCGCCTACGGCAAGGGCCCCGATCGTTCGTACTTCGGAGGCTGCTCCAACGGCGGCCGCCTAACGATGGTGGCAATGTCTCGCTACGCCAACGAGTACGACGGCTTCCTGGTCGGTGACCCGGGATTCCGGCTGCCGCTGGCGGCCGCTGCCAACATCGCGGCATACCAGGGTTACGCGAGTGTGGCCACTGATCCGAAAGATGTCTCGACCGGCTTCACCGCCACCGAGCAAAAGCTCGTGGGCAGGGCCGTCCTTGCAAAGTGCGATGCGCTCGATGGCGCGGCCGACGGCCTGGTGCAGGATACCCGGGCCTGCCAGGCGGCCTTCGACCTCAATCGCGACGTCCCGACATGCAGCGGTGCACGCAACGGGACTTGTCTGTCGGCAGCACAGAAAGCGGTTATCTTCAAGCGATTTTCCGGGGAAACCGACAGCCACGGTACGGCGTTTTACTCGAGTTGGCCATTCGATGCCGGCATCGGTCTGGGCAATACCGAGTTCTGGTATTTCACCTCGCCGCCGAAGCTCGACGCCGGCGCGTTAGCGTTCATCTGGGAGGTGCCGCCCGAGAAACCGGCTGGCTTCGCCGGCAGCACGTTTGCACTGACGACGAGCATCGATTCGATCCTTGCGAAGATACGGGCGACGAATGCGACGTACACCGAGAGCGCCTTGTCGTTCATGTCACCCCCGAACCCCAGCGACCTTTCAGTATTGAAACAGCGCGGCGCCAAGGTCATGATTTACCATGGCACCAGCGACCCGATCTTCTCGTTCAACGACACGGTCGCCTGGTACGAGTCGCTGGCCGTGGCCAACCACGGGAACGCCAGCAACTTTGCGCGCTTGTACGCGGTGCCCGGCATGACGCACTGCTCCGGCGGGCCAAGTACTGACCAGTTTGACATGTTGACCCCTCTCGTCAACTGGGTCGAGAGAGGGCAGGCGCCAGAGAGCGTGCTCGCCACCGCGCGCGGCCCCGGCAACCCCGCCGGAGTGAATAAGGACGTGCCGGCCTCGTGGTCGCCCACCCGCACCCGGCCGCTGTGTGCCTACCCGAAGGTCGCGCGATACAAGGGATCGGGCAGTCTCGAGGCGGCAGACAGCTTCAGCTGCCAGTAGGAGCGGGCCGGCCTTGGTGTTGCAGCCGCATCGCGGAGGCTGACGCCCCGACCAATGATTTCGATTTGAACCACGCCGACCGGACTGGTGTCGACGCCTACCGGATATCGAGTTGTGGAACTCCAGCGCCTTCGATGGCTATGTTGTCGCCGTCGCGTCTTGGCCGTGCAGGACATACAGCCGCCTGAGTGCTGCGAAATACGTAGCTTACTGAGCAGGCTGAGCCTGGGCTAGCGGCTTCTATTTCGTAAAACTTTGGACCCGGCTATCTATTCCATGTGGATATGCGCGGCCTTGATCACCTCGGCCCATTTCGCAACCTCGGCTTTCTGGAACGCCGCGAACTGCTCAACCGTCAGATTACCCGGCTGCATGCCCAGGCTCTTGAGCTTGGCCTGTATTTCCGGCGTTTGCAAAATCCTGGCGATCTCGCTGTGCAGCCTATCCACGATGGGTTTGGGCGTACCGGCGGGCGCGAAGATGCCTTGCCACGACGTCACCTCGAACCCCGGTACGCCCGACTCGGCGATGGTCGGCACATTGGGCAGGGCCTCCAGGCGTTTGGCCGAACTGACGGCCAGGGCGCGCACCGTGCCGCTGGTGAGGTACGGGCCCGCGACCACCGTGGTGTCGACCATCATGTCGACCTGGCCCCCGATCAAGGCCTGGATGGCGGGGCCGCTGCCCTGATACGGCACGTGGACGAATTTGGTTCCGGTCTTGTACGCCAGCAGTTCCAGCGTCATGTGCTGCGAGGTGCCGAAGCCCGCGGAGGCGGACGTGATCGTGCCGGGCTTGGCCTTGGCCGCCGCGAGAACATCCTGCAGCGTCCTGAAGGGGCTGTCTTTGCGCACCAACACCAGCAGCGGGTTCGAGCCGATCAGGATCACGGGCGCGAAGGACTTGATGGGGTCGTAGCCCAGCTTGGGGTACAGGCTCACGTTGATGGCGTGCGAACTGATGGTGCCGCCCAGCAGGGTGTAGCCATCCGGCGCAGCACGGGACGCGACCGCCGAGCCCACGCTGCCGCCGGCGCCGCCGCGGTTTTCGATCACGATGTTGGTTCCCAGCGCGGCCCCCAGCTTTTGCCCGATCATCCGGCCCAGAATGTCGGTGGTGCCGCCGGCGGGGAAGGGCACGATGTAGGTGATGGGCTTGCCGGTCGGCCAGTTGCTTTCGGCGAATGCGGGGATGCCGGCCATGCTGGCGGTGAGTGAGGCGAGGGCGGTTTGGATCAGGGTACGGCGTTGCATGGGGGGTTCTCCAGTCGTAGGTTGTTGAAAAGTCTGTTGATTGCCCGAAAAATTGCCGGGCTTGTTGGTGCTCCTGCTGCCATCAGGTGACGGGCGCCGGGTTGAATACCACGAGCGAGTTGTGCAGCTTCCACTGCTCTGCCCAGGTTTTTTTCTTGCCGCTGGCCACGTCGAGCATCAGCCGGAACAGCTCCCAGCCCACTTCTTCGATGGTGGCGGAGCCGTCGGCGATGCGCCCGGCATTCACGTCCATGAGGTCGTGCCAGCGCCGAGCGAGGTCGCTGCGGGTGGCGACCTTGATGACCGGCACCTGCGCCAGCCCGTAGGGCGTTCCCCGGCCGGTCGTGAAGACGTGCAGGTTGATGCCGGCCGCCAGCTGCAGCGTGCCGCAGATAAAGTCGCTCGCCGGCGTGGCGGCGTAGATCAAGCCTTTCTGCCGGACCTTCTCGCCGGGCGCGAGCACACCGGAGATCGGGGCGGTTCCGGACTTGACGATCGATCCCATGGCCTTCTCGACAATGTTGGACAGGCCGCCTTTCTTGTTGCCGGGCGTCGTGTTGGCGCTGCGGTCGACGCGGCCCCTTTGCAGATAGGCGTCGTACCAGGCCATCTCGCGAATCATGGCGTTGGCCACTTCGGGCGTGGCCGCGCGCGCTGTCAACTGGTCGATGCCGTCGCGCACCTCGGTGACCTCGCTGAACATCACAGTGGCGCCGGCACGCACGAGCAGATCGGTGCAAAAACCGACCGCCGGGTTGGCTGTCACGCCGCTGAACGCATCGCTGCCACCGCATTGCACGCCGACCACGAGTTCGCCGGCTGGCACGGTTTCGCGCCGGCGCGCATTCAGTCGTTCCAGGTGCTCTTCGGCCTGGCGTACGATGGACTCGACCATCGACATGAAGCCCACATGCGCTTCGTCCTGCAGACATACAACGTCGAGCTTGGCGTCCGCGTTGATGCCGGTGTCGGCCACGTTGCGTTCGTCCACGATCGCGATCGTGCCGGGCGGCATCAGCCGCTCGGGCTGCAGTTTCTCGCAGCCCAGGCTGACCAGCATGACCTCGCCGCCAAAGTTTGGGTTCAGGCTGATGTTGCGCAGCGTGCGGATCGGGACTACCGCGTCGGGTGCGTCGATCGCGACGCCGCAGCCGTAACCGTGCTCCAGCGCCACCACATCGTCGACATTGGGAAAGCGGGGCAGCAACTCCGCCTTGATGCGCTGCACGGCGTAGTCGGTCACACCGGCGACGCATTGCACGGTCTGGGTAATGGCCAGAATATTTCGCGTGCCGACCGAGCCGTCGGCATTGCGATAACCTTCAAAGGTGTAGCCTTCCAGTGGTGGCAGCGGCGCACCCTTCACGGTGGCGATTGGCAGCCCTTCAAGCGAGCGCGCCGCGGGCATCTCGAGCAGGCGCTCGTGCACCCAGCTTCCTGCGGGAACATCGCGCGTGGTGCGCCCGATCACCACGTTGTAGCGCAACACCGGCGAGCCGGCCGGCAGGTCGACCAGCGCCACCTTGTGGCCTTGCGGCACCTTGTCGATGAGCTTGAGGCCAGAGGCAAACACGGTGCCCGCCGGCAGGCCACCGTCGTTCGCGACGATGGCGACGTTGTCGCGCTCGTGCATGGTGATGTAGAGCGGTGGCGAACTCAAGGGGGCTGACATGACGATCATTCGTTTAATGGTTGATTGGGACGCTTGCGGCCCAGTCGTTTCGATTGGCCGCAAATCAAAGGTCGCGAATGTTCCTCATTCGAATGGCCCCTGCGCGGTGAAGGCGCCGCCTTGGTACACGGCGCTCGGGTCGGTCGGCGCGACCGGCGGCTGTGCCTCGACCTTGTCGCGAAACACCTCCGACGTGTCTTGCGGCATGAACTCCAGCACTGCAGCGGCGGTGTTGTCCCACCACACGTCGCGGTTCGCCGACACACCATAGACCACGGTATGCTGCACGCCGGGTGTGAAAAGTGATTTCCCGATCAGCGTGGTGAGGTCGCGGTAGCTGAGCCAGGTGCTCATCATGCGGCGGTTGGCCGGCTCCGGAAAGGAGGAGCCGATGCGGATGCTCACCGTCTCGATGCCCCAGCGGTCGAAGTAGAACTGCGCAACGTCTTCGCCAAACGATTTCGACAGCCCATAGTAGCTGTCGGGCCGTCTCAGCGCATGGGCATCGATATGCTCGCTCTGTTTGTGAAAGCCAATGACGTGGTTGGAGCTTGCAAACACGACGCGCTTCACACCGTGCCGGCGCGCGCCCTCATAGATGTGGAAGATACCCTTGATATTGGCCTCGAGGACTTCCTCGAAAGGCCGCTCCACCGAGACACCGCCCAGATGCACGATGGCGTCGCAATCCGCCACGAGCGCGTCCACGGCAGCTTTATCTGCCAGATCACAGGACACCACTTCTTCGTGGCCCGCCAGCGCGGGAGTCAGTGCCGCGACGTCGGACAGCCGCAGCACGTTCGCAAACGGCCGAAGGCTTTCGCGCAGCACCTTGCCCAGACCGCCGGCGGCGCCGGTCAGCAGCAGGCGCTCAAGCCTGGGCCCGGGGAATGCTCCGGAACTGGTTGAGGCTGGCATCGTGGGTGCGCTCTCAGGAGCCCGCTGTCACGCTGGCGGGCAGATCTTTGCCGTGATACTTTTTGTAGATCGCATTGAGTTTTCCGTTCTTGAGATTGGCCGCGATCCAGTCGTTGATCCACTCTTTGAATTTTGGCTGATCCTTGTTCAGCGCGATGCCAAGCAGGAAGTCCTTCTGGGTGAACTTCTGTTCCATGTTCAGGTTTGGCGCCCGCTTGTTCACTTCACCCAGATTGGCCGGCGTGCTCGAAAATATGCTCACCTGGCCAGTCACCACAGACGTGATCAGCGTTGCGTCGTCTTCGTAGCGCAAGATGTCCGCCCCCTTGGCGAGCTGTGTGGTGATGGAGTCGTTGACCGTCGCGCGCGTCAATCCGATGCGCTTGCCGTTGAGGTCCGCGTAACCCGTGATGTGCTCGTTCTTGGGCCCGGCGACGATGATGCTGATCACTGCGTAGGGCCTGGAAAAGTCGACCACCTTCTCGCGCTCGGGGGTGATCGACAAGTTGGACACCACGATATCGGCCTTGTTGCCTTGCAAGGTCGGGACACGTGCCGCATTCGTGATGGGAACGATATCGAGCTTTACGCCCAGATCGTGCGCGAGCAGGGCAGCCGTGTCGACGTCCGAGCCTGTCGGCTTCATGTCGGCGGTAAAGAAGCTGTACAGGGGATTTCCCATTGCAATGGCCACACGGATCTCGCCGGCCTTCTTGATGTCATTGAGTTGGTCAGCGAATACTGCCTGCGCGCAACAGGCCAGGAGCAGCGCGCCGACGGCCGTACGGGCGAGGAGAGGTTTGAGTGTCATGGTTATTTCCTTGGGTTGATGTTGATTGAAGGGGTCGGGAAAATCCGGTTACAGACCGTTGTCGAGAAACGCCTTGAGTTCTGGCGTGGTCGGCGCGTCCAGCATCGTGCCGGGGCCGATTTCCCAGACCTTGCCGTGGTGCATGTAAATGATGCGGTCGGCGACGCGCTTTGCGAACGCCATCTCGTGAGTGACCAGCAGCATCGTCATGCCACCCGCTGCGAGGTCTTCCATCACGCGCAGGACTTCGCCGGTGAGCTGCGGATCGAGCGCGGATGTCACCTCGTCGAACAGCATGACCTTGGGAGACATGGCCAGCGAGCGCGCAATCGCCACGCGTTGTTGCTGGCCGCCAGAGAGCTGTTCGGGGTAGGCGTCAGCCTTTTCGCTCAGACCTACCTGCTTCAGAACGCGTTGGGCGATCTCGTGCACTTCGCTGCGTTGCAGCTTCTTGACGTGGCGCAGCGCCAGAACAATGTTTTCCTCGACCGTCAGGTGCGGGAACAGGTTGTAGCCCTGGAAAACGATTCCGACGTCCTGGCGCAATTCCCGCAGGTTGACCTTCGGGCTGTCCACGCGGATACCGCAGACCTCGATGCTGCCCTCATCGATGACCTCGAGCCGGTCGATACAGCGCAGCGCCGTGCTTTTGCCCGAGCCGCTGGCTCCGATGATCGCGATCATCTCGCCCTTGTCAACCTCGAAGGAAACGCCCTTGAGGACCTGATTCGAACCAAAGCTCTTGCAGACACGATCGAGTTTAATTATTGGCAACATTGAGCTTTTTCTCCATGGATTCGCTCCAGCGCGACAGTGGGTAACACAGTACAAAGTAAAAGGCGCCCACCAGGGTAAAAATCAGGAACGGTTGAAAGATGGTGTTGTTGATGAGTTGACCGGCGCGCGTGAGTTCGACAAAGCCGATGACCGATGCCAGCGAGGTCATCTTGATGATTTGCACCAGAAAGCCGACGGTGGGGGGCAGCGACAGGCGCATGGCCTGGGGAATGATCACCAGCCGAAGTGTCTGCCAGCGCGTCAGGGCCAGACATTCGGATGCCTCCCATTGCGGCCTGGGCATCGCCTCGATGCAGCCACGCCAGATGTCGGCCAGATAGGCGCTCACGTAAATCATCAACGCGAGGCCGGCCGCCACCAAAGAGGGCAGCGAAAGACCGTAGACGGACAGGCCATAGTAAACAATGAACAACAGAATCAGGAGCGGTATGCCCTGGATGCATTCGATGTACAGCACAGCTGGCCAACGCAGCCATGGCCGCGGCGAAACACGCGCCAGCATCAGGCCAAAGCCGCCCAGGCCACCCAGCGTAAAGGCGAGCCCAGAGAGCACCAGCGTCCACCAGACCGACTTGACCAGGTAGAGCAGATGGACCAGAGAGAAGCTGCCCATCATGCTGCACCTCCGTGGCTCGCCACGCTGCCCTGGGTGGGGCGCGCCATGCGCTTGCCGCTGCGTGCGGCTGCTTGTCGCAGAACGCGGCGTCGACGGAACACATATTCGCCCACCAGTTTGGTCACGCCTTTGAATATCAGTGACATCGCCAAGTAGAGCGCCGCGACAACAAGGAAGGTCTCCAGAGAGCGGAAGGTGATTGATTGCACCCTGTTGGCCACCGCGGTGAGCTCTTCCGCCGAAATCTGCGACGCGATGGCGGACGCCTGCATCATCAGCAGAAACTGGGTGGT
>DATMTH010000088.1:0-3508 GCA_035564915.1 Rhodanobacter sp. | reverse complement strand
CAGCGAGGCCTGTCGCGCCGGTGCCTGGCCAAGGTTGGCCGGCAGCACGCAGCCCATGATCACTTCGCTGACGTCGGCCGGCACCACGCCGGACTGCTCCAGTGCGGCACGGATCGCGGTGGCACCGAGCTTCGGCGTGGGCACGCCGGTGAACTGGCCGAGAAAGGAACCGATGGCGGTGCGCTTGGCACCGACGATCACAACGCTGACATCCGACATGGGAATCTCCGCAGAACTGGTGGGACGCAGTGCGTCCGGAAGGAAGCAATCCACCGATTATCGCAGTTGATGACGCAGTGCGGCAAACTGGCGGCGGCACGTGGTTGATCGGCGCGGTTGTGCCGTCCGGGCCCGGCGTTGTGCAAAACTGACCCACGCGGCGAGTGGGGCGACAGCTGGCGCCATGCGGACAGTGCCAACCAGGGTTTGCAGCGAGGGGATTCGACATGAATGCAAGTGCAGGCATGCAGCTATTGCGACGTCACCAGGCCGCGGTGCTTGTCGGCATGGCGCTGGCCTTGAGCGCCTGCGGCGGTGGCGGCGGCAACGTCAAGCCGACACCGAATGGCTCCGGCAGCGGAACGACGCCGCCACCCTCCAGCAGCGTGCAGCAGCCGCCGCTTGATGCACAGTTGTCCATCACCCATGCCTATGCGGCGCATAGCCAGGGTTACACCGGCGCCGGCGTGACCCTGGGCATCGTGGACAGCGGCATCATGCGCAGCAATCCGGCGGTGGCGGGGCGGGTCACGCAGGAGCTGATCTATGTCGATCCGGCCCAGAACAACACCAGCACTGATGATGTGGTGGGGCACGGTACCTGGGTGTCGGAGATCGCCGCCGGCATGCCATTCGATCAGTTTCCCGGCGGCATCGCGCCGGGTGCCAGCCTGGTGTCCGCCCGCATCATCAGTGACAGTGCGCCCGACGACAACGGCTCGACGCCGCCATCGACAGTCACGGCTGCCGACGCGGTTCCCTTCGGTCAGATCAACAACGACCTGATCAGTGCCAGCGTCAAGGTGATGAACAATTCCTGGGGCGGCATCGCCTGGGATTCCAGTGACACGGCGACGACCCAGGGTTTCCACGACGCCTACAGCACCTTCGTCAATAGCTGGGGCGGCCTGGTGGTGTTTGCCGCAGGCAACGATTCGCAAGCCAATCCCAGCACCATCGCGGCGCTGCCCAGTCTCGCGCCGGATCTTGAAAAGGGCTGGCTGGTAGCGGTGGCGGTGAACAGCAACGACCCCAGCCAGCTCGAGGGTTATTCCAACAAGTGCGGCATGGCGATGGATTACTGTCTGGCCGCACCGGGCGACGTGATCGTGCTGGACAAGGACACCACGGTCAGTACGACCAATCCCGCCTACTACATCGTGGAAGGCACCTCGTTCGCCGCACCGCAAGTGTCCGGAGCGGCGGCGCTGGTGTGGCAGGCCTACCCCTATTTCAACAACGACATGGTGCGCCAGACCCTGCTGGGTACGGCTGATCCGCTGGGTGGTTCGCAACCCAATCCCACCTTTGGCTATGGCGAGCTGGATGTGGGCAAGGCGGTGAACGGCCCCGAGCAGTTCAATTGGGGTGATGTCACGGTCGGCTTCAGCGGTATTTCCAGTTGGAACAATCCGATCTCCGGTGCCGGCGGCCTGATCAAGCAAGGCGATGGCACACTCGATCTCACCCAGCCTTCCCGCTATACCGGCCTCACCACGGTGTCGGACGGTATCTTGAATGCTGTTTCGCTGGGGGATGGCGGTGCCAGCATCGACAGTCCCGGCACGCTGGCCATCACCGGAATGGCCACGGCTGCGGTGCCTTCGATTGCGGGTGACGTGTCGAACGCGGGCGCGTTGGTGGTGGGCAGCAGCAACCTCACTGTCAGCGGCAACTACACCCAGGCGGGGCGGTTGGCGGTACCGCTCGGTTCGTCGTTGCAGATATCCGGCAGCGCCAGCCTCACCGGCAACGCCGGGATTTATGTCTACGGCGCCGATCAGGGGTATGTGATGAATTCGCATACCACGGTATTGACGGCTGATGGTGGATTGAGCGGCAGGTTCGCCAGCTTGACCACGTCGTCGAGCGTGATGCTGACCGCGACACTGGGTTATGACGCAGACGACGCCTGGCTCGATGTGACTCAGGTGAATCTTGCCCAGATCAAAGGGCTGCCCTATTCGACCGCCAGCCATGCCGCGGCACAACGTGTACAGGGCGCATTCGAAGCGATCGACGGACAGCTGCAGGGCACGACGAACGGCCAGTCTGCGCCGGTGTCGCCCGACTTCATCGCCGGTGCGGCCCATCTGCAATATGCAGCCACCACAGCCGAAGCCGCGCGCTCTTTTGAAAGCCTGTCGGGCCAGTTGCATGCGGCCAGCGCGAGCATGGCTTTCGAGGCGCTTGACGCGGGTACGCAGGCACTGGCCGGGCGCTTCGAGCAGTTGCTGGATGCGCCGCAACTGGCCGGTCACGTCGGCGGCTGGACGCAGCGTCTGGGCGATCACGGCGGCTTGTCACGCAACGGCTACGGCGATGTCAGTTTCGACCTTGCCGGCAACATGGTAGGTGCCGACAACCGCCTGGGCAGCGATGGCGTGGTCGGTTATGCGATCAGTCAGAGCCAGGGAGTGGGGCGGCTCGCCGACAGCGCCGATCAGGGCAATAGCCATACGTTGGAAGGCATATTCTACGGTGGCGTGATTCGCGGCTCATGGTATGCGATGGGCCGTTTCGGCATCGGCAGTTATCGCCAGGACATGCGCCGCCAGCTTCAGCTCGGCGACGTGTCCGCCAACGTTGCCAGCTACAGCAATGGCCGTTATGGAGTGGCTTATGGCGAGAGCGGTTATCGCCTCGCACTGGGCGGCTTGCAGGTGACGCCGTATGTGAACCTGCAATACGCACAGCTGCGACTGGACGGTTTCAACGAGGCTGGTGCGGACGGTTTCGGCCTGATGTCCGGGGCACAGGACGTGGGCCGCTGGCAGGCTGGCGCAGGCATGCGCGCTACGCACCAGTGGCGGTTTGCCAATGGCAGCACGCTGAGCCTGCAGGCACGATGGCTGTGGCAGGAGGCGTTCGCGATGAGCGGCACCCGGCTCGATGCCAGTTTCACCGGCTTGCGGCAATGGTCACCGGTGGATGGCATCGGTCTGTCACGCCGAGGCGGTCTGGCCGGCGTGACGCTCGGCTGGAATCTCTCGCCGCGAACCAGCCTGTCGCTGGACTACCAGCAGCAAGTGGCTCAGCACATTGACGCGAATATGGAAACGCTCAACTACAGCTGGCATTTTTGAGCTTCGCCGCCTGCGAAAACAGCCCGCATGACGGGCCGTTTTCGTGTCGTGCAATGTGGATCGGTCACGCCTTGCCGTGGAACAGCTCGCGGCCGATCAGCATGCGCCGGATTTCGTTGGTGCCGGCACCGATTTCGTAGAGTTTGGCGTCGCGCAGCAGGCGGCCGGCAGGGAATTCGTTGATGTAGCCGTTGCCGCCCAGC
>DATMTH010000087.1:0-10696 GCA_035564915.1 Rhodanobacter sp. | reverse complement strand
CCTCACCGCGAAGGAGAAGTTCGGCGGACAGGCCTTGCCGGGCGTCATCGGCACCGCCACCACCGAGCTGATCCAGAGCGGCAACCTGGCGTGGAGCCTGTACCCGCTGCTGTCCGAAGGCGCCTGCCACGCGATGGAGCTGCACGGCACCGAGGAGCAGCAGAACAACTACATGAAGCCGATCGTCGAAGGCCGCTGGACCGGCACCATGTGCCTGACCGAACCGCAGGCCGGCTCCGACCTCGGCCTGCTGAAGACCCGCGCCGAGCCGAACGCCGATGGCAGCTACGCCATCACCGGCACCAAGATTTTCATCAGCGCCGGCGAACACGACCTGGCCGAGAACATTGTGCACCTGGTGCTGGCGCGCCTGCCCGACGCACCGGCCGGCAGCCGCGGCATTTCCATGTTCATCGTGCCGAAGTTCAAGCTGAACGCGGACGGTTCGCTTGGTGCGCGCAACGGCGCCGCCGCCGGCGCCATCGAGCACAAGATGGGCATCCATGCCTGCTCCACCTGCGTGATGAACTTCGACGGCGCCGAGGGCTACCTGATCGGCAAGCCGCACAAGGGCCTGGCCGCGATGTTCACCATGATGAATGCCGCGCGCCTCTCCGTCGGCGTGCAGGGTCTGGCGCTGGCCGAACGCGCGTGGCAGAACAGCCTGAACTACGCGCGCGAGCGCCTGCAGGGTCGCTCCCTGTCCGGTGCGAAATTCCCCGACAAGGTCGCCGACAACCTGCTGGTGCAGCCGGACGTGCGCCGCATGCTGCTGACCCAACGTGCTCTCGTGGAAGGTTCGCGCGCGTTGCTGTTGTACACCGCGCTGCAGACCGATATCGAATCGCGCGCCAGCGACGAAGCCGAGCGCAAGCAGGCCGGTGAGCTGGTCGCCTTCATGATTCCCATCGCCAAAGGCGTGGTCACCGAACTGGCGCAGGAGTGCACCAAGGAAGCGCTGCAGGTGTACGGCGGCCACGGCTTCATCGCCGAAAACGGCATGGAACAGTTCGTGCGCGATGCCCGCATCATCACCTTGTACGAAGGCACCACCGGCATCCAGGCTGCCGATCTGCTGGGCCGCAAAATCCTCCAGTTGCAAGGCGTGGGCTTCAAGCATTTCCTGGAAGAGATCAGCGCGTTCTGCAAGCAGCACGCCGCGGACGACGCGCTGCGCACGCTGATCGGCCCGCTGGCCATCGCCACCAAGCAGTGGGGCGACCTCACCCTGAAACTGGCGCAACGCGTGCAGGCCAACCCGGAAGAGCTCGGCGCCGCCGCCGTGGATTACCTGTGGTTCTCCGGCTACGTCACCCTCGCCTACTTCTGGGCGCGCAGCGTCGCCGCCGCCGAAGCCAGTACGCAGTCTGCCGCGTTCAAGCAGGCCAAGCGCGACACCGCCGCGTTCTACTTCGCCCGCATCCTGCCGCGCACGCTGATGCACCAGGCCGCGATCGAAGCCGGCGTCGCCACGTTGCCTGCCATCGACTGAGTCTTCGTACTCACGTGATGCAAAGCAAACGCCCGGGCCATGCCCGGGCGTTTGCTTGTGCGCGATAGCTTCGCGCAGTGCTGCCCGTCGTTAGCGACGCGCCAACAGGTGAACCCCGGTGACACATGCTCCGGTCATGACGTGCCAAGCAGTGTTTGCAACATCGCCTGCTGTTCGAGCAGGGTCAGGTCGATGGCCAGCAATTGGATGCGCTGGTCCAGCCACTCCGTTTTCAGCTTCACTTCGTCCAGACCCGATATGTCTCCATGCAACGAGGCAGCGCCCGAGGCTTCGACTGCCTTCGCTGCAGTCGTCACGCTCCGCGCGAGCTGGTCGTGCTGTCGCTGGAGCCACTTCTGGCCTTGCAGGATGTGCTCGATATCGGCATGGGCGTCGGTCAGGCGAATGGCATATGCATCGTGCAACTTCTGGCGTGTCGCCTTTTCGATCGCGATGTTGCCCCGGTTTCGGTTGAAGACCGGCAGCGTTATCGAGAGCTGAAATCCGCGCGTACTGATGGCGTCGGTATCACGTGCCCGCACGAAGCCGACGGTGATGGCGGGAAACTGCTGCCAGATGGCCTGGCGGTAGCGCGCATCCTGGCTCGCATATCCGGCCTGAAGTGCGCGCAGATCGGGACGCCGGCGCGGAAGCGCGGCAAGATCACGGGCGATTTCCGCCGCGCTGATTCGCGGAATCGTGGCTGGCCCGATCAGCTGCAACTGCGCACCGGGCGACAAGCCCAGCAACGCATCCAGAGCCTGGTGCGTCGCCAGCACCTTGAGTTCCATATCGGAACGACGCGTCTGTACCGCCTGCACGGTCAGCTGATCGGCATTCACGGATGCCAGTGATACGTCGCCGCGGCGATTCGCTTCAAGCAATTCGGCGTGACCATGCTCGACCAGCGCTGACTCGGCGCGCAGCAAATCGAGCATTTTCTGCTGATACCAACTGCGCAGAAACAACTGGCGCGATGTGCCGATGACTTGCCATTCCTTCCATAACAGACTCAGGTCGACCTCGCGCGCGGCTGCGTGCGCTGCGCGCTTGCCGAGGGAATGGGTCAGCAACGCACTGAGGTTTCCGGACAGGCCCGCGCTATAGGAGCTGCTTGGCGCGGAGCTGCTGGTGGGATATCCACGAGAGAAATCCAATACCGGATCGGGCAGCAAGCCAGCGGCAAATGCCTGCGCGCTGACGATGCCACGATCATCGCGCGCAAGTTTCAATTGAGGGTTGTTGGCCACCGCCAGCATGGCGACATCCGTCATGTCCAGGCCTCGGCCCGGATCGAACACGTGTGGATGCAGGAACGGCAACGACAAACTCGCTGCATCGACCTTGATACTCGCCGGGTTATCCGGGGCCTGTGCCTGCGTCGCCAGCGGCAGCGGCTGGTAAGTGGCGCAACCGGCGCACATCAGCGCCATGGCGATGACGCCCATGAAGCGCTTCATGACGCGCGCCCCCAACGCAGATACAGCGCCGGCAGCAGATTGGTGGACAGCAACGCACTCCACAGCACGCCTCCGAGCACCACTATGGCCAATCCTTGTTCCGGTGCCGCACCGGCCCCGAAACCCAATGCCGTGGGCAGCATGCCGAGCGCTGCCGTCAAGGTAGTCAGCACGATCGGGCGAAGGCGCTCGCGGACGGCACGACGCACCGCATCGTGCGGCGCCATGCCTTGCTTCTCGTGGGCACGCACATACGCCAGCAACACGATGCCGTGATTCAAGCTGACGCCGACGAGGGTGAGCAGGCCGATCAAGCCGGTGGCATTGAGCCCCACGCCGGAGATGGCGAGCGCCAGCGCCCCGCCGGTAAAAGCGAGCGGTGCCTGCAGCAACAGGATGAGCGGCAGGCGCAGGCCACCGAACTGCAACGCAAGAATGCCCAGCGTGAGAAACAATGCCACCAGCACCGCCGCCCCCATGGCCTCGGCGGTGTGGATGAGTTCGGGATACATGCCGCCGAACGTGATGCGATAGCCGGGCGGCAGGTGCAAACCGCGCAAGGCCGCCCTGGCGTGTGCAATGGTGCTGCCGAGCGGCCCCAGCGGCGTGGCCATGATCGTCAGGGCTCGCTCGCCATCGAAGTGTTCAATCTGGTTGGGTTGTGCCTGCAACTGCAGTGTCGCCACGTGCGACAGTGGTACGGGTCCCTGCTGCGTGGAGATCGGCTCGCGCCCCAGTTGCGAGAGATCCAGATAGGGCGCATCCGCCTGGCGCAGATACAGGTCAAGATGGCTTGCACCGTCAGGCATGCTTGCCAGCACCCTGCCACTCAGCAGCAAATTGAGTTGATTGCCGAGATCGGCCGGGGTGAGCTGCAAGCTGCGCAGCACCTGAGTGCGCGGGCTGATCTGCAGTTGGGTGACCGGATAGGCATCATCGTTGAAGACATCGGCAAGCGCAGGCACCTTCCTCAATCTTGTTGCAACGGACTCGGACACATGACGCAGGGTATCGATGTGGTTGCCGAAGATCGTGATCTCGAACGGTTGTGGCAACCCTGACAGGCTCTCGCCCACACGTTCGATGGTTGGCGTGTCGATGCTTTGCACAACCCCGGGCTGACGCGCGACATCGCGCAAGTGAGCGGACAGCTGATCAAGGCTGTTCGCATTGACGTTGGCCTTGAGCACTATCTGGATTTCTCCGGCGAAACTTTGCTCCGTATAAGCCGTGTCATCGGCCGAGCCGATACGCGCGAACACATGGGCGACAGCCGGATCTGCCTGCAGTGCAGCACTCATTCGTTTCGAGGCGATGATGGCTTCATCCAGCGATGTGCCAGGCGCCAACGTGAAGCTGTCCAGCAATACGCCTTCGTTGGGCAGTGGCAGGAAGTTCACCGGAATGATCGCCAGCACGGCCACGGCGATGATGAAAACGATGGCCGTGGCGAGCAGGCTCGTACCGGGACGGCGCAAGGTGAGGTCGAGCAGCTTTTCATTTCCGCGGGCCAGCCAGTCCAGGAAACGCTGGCCGCTGGCGAAGCGGTGCCCGGTGTAATCGCCACGTCGCCCGAGCACCAGCGGAACGAGCGTCAGCGAGACCACCAGCGATACAAGCAGCGCCAGGCTCATGGTCAACGCGAACGGGCGCATGAAAAGCCCGGCCAATCCGGTGACCGCCAGCAACGGCAGATAGGCGGCCACCGTCGTCAGCGTGCCGGTGGTGTCGGCCAGGGCAATATCCGTCACGCCGGCCTGCACCCCGTCCCAGCCGGCAGAGCCGCGTTCCCAGCGATGCTGGATCGCCTCCAGCACGATGATGCCGTCATCAACCAGCAGTCCCACGGCAAGCGTCAACGCACCCAACGTGAGCAGGTTGAGGCTTTGCCCAAGGGCATACAGCCCGCCGATGGTCAGCAGCACGACGGTCGGAATGCTCAATGCCAGCACGCCCACGCCATGATGGCGTCCCAGCAGCCACACCAACACGAGAATGGCGAGCGCTCCGCCGATCAACAGGTTTCGGGTCAGGTCGACGCCGATCACCGAAACCAGGTGCGATTGACGATAGACGGGCACCCATTGCACACCGCGGGGCAACTGGTCCTGCAGCGACGCCAGCGTGCGCGCAACGGCCGCATCGACGGGAATCGTGGAGGCATCCGGCTGTTTGAAGACGATCAACGCAAGGCCGGGTTGTCCGTCGACCTGCAGACCGTAATGAACATCCGGTGGCGTGTTCACCACCCTGGCCAGTGCGCTCACGGGAACCGGGCCACCCGGTGCCGGCACCGGAATGGCCAGCACATCGCGCGCATCCAGCGGCAAATGGCGGACCTCGACCAGTACGTCCTGATGCCCTGCCACGAGGCGGCCGGCGGGTGATAGCACGGCCGCACCACTGATGGCGCGGGCCAGCGCATCCACCCCCACATGATGCTGAATCAGCGCAGCGGGGTCAGGCTGGATCCACAGCGTCGGAGGGCCCGCCCCGAACAGTTCCACGCGCTGGACACCCGGCAATGCGCGCAGTGTCGGCAGCACGCGCGTGCGAATGGCGTCCTCGGCCTGCCACGCAGGAACATCGGGCGGAAGCTTCACGCCGTAATCGGCGACCTCGTTCACCGCGTTGCCCATGATCTCGGCATACGGCGCCACGCTGGGCGGCAGGCTGGAACGCGCGCGATCAATGGCGCTGTAGACCGCTTGCAGATCAAGCTGCGAATTGCTGCCCTGGGTGAAGCGCGCGGTGAATTGCACCGTGCCCTGGGCAATCGTCGCATGCAAGGTTTGCAGGTCTTGCAAGCCCATCAATTGCCCTTCCAGGGGGCGCGCGACCAGCGATTCCATTTCGAGCGTGGCGTAACCGGGGGCGTGAACGACCACACTGACCTGTGGAAAATCAAACCGTGGCAAGACCTCCGCAGGAATGCGCCAAAGCGCATAGACGCCATAGGCCAGCAGCATGCCAAACAGCATGAGCCACAACAGCGGTCGCCGCAGGAAAGTCAGCCACTGCATCAGTCGGGCGGCGTGTATTGGGCCGCGAAATTGCGGTGATAAAGCAGGTAAGCCTCGCGCACCACAACCGGAACGCCCGGCCGAAGGCCCGTTGTAATCACGACATCGGTGCCTTGGGCAGGTCCTGGTACCACTGGCTGTCGCGCCAGCTTTCCGCTTGTATCGGTCAATACATACCATTTGCCGGCATCGAGAATCAGCGCGCTTGCGGGAACGGCGACCGCAGCACGCGGCGGACCGCTCATGACCAGATCTCCCGTATCCCCTGCTTGCCAGGCAGCCGGAGAAATCGCCGCGAAGTCCAGAATGCGCGCACCATCGGCGGCACGTGCCGGCAATTCAGCCACCAGGTGAACGGTTTGCGTCGCTGCGCCACCCGTCGGGGTGAAATGCGCCGTGATGGTCGAAGGAATGGGCGCGGCGTCGAAGTATTCCGCCCTGAGCCAGAGTTGCCCACGCGGCAACAGCGTCACCACGGGCGCGCCTGCCGACAAATCCGCTCCGGACGCGACACTGACTTCACTGACCACGGCGGCCAGCGGGCTGCTCACGGTTTTTTGCGCACGCAACGTCGCCAGAGCGGCTTGCGCTGCGACGAGCCGGCTTTGCGCAGCAGCCAGTGCGGACTGTGCCGATCCGAGTGCCTGACGGTTGGTTACAAGCGGATACGTGCGCGCCGCCGATCCCGCCGTATTCCGCGCCGCCGTCAATTCGCCCTGTGCGGCACGCAGGCGCGCACGTGCCGCCGCCAGCTCACCGTCGAGTTGAGGGCCGCCGAAGCTCACCAGTGGTTCACCCGCGGCCACTACCTGCCCTGGAGTCACATGCACGCTCGACACACGCGCCGGCACGGTACTGCGAAGCACCAGCGGAGCAATCGATTCCACCTGCGCCCAAGCGTGCGTTTCCGGCTGGTAGCTCACCGCGCGTGCCGGTAGCGTCACGGGATGCGCCATGACGGGTGCGACCGCGCCGAATAACAACAGGGCTCTCAGCAGCATGGACGAATAAACCTCACACCACAGTCTTGCGGGTTGAAACCCGTTCGGGGTTGAGTATAGGGATTCAGGGCAAACACCACCCCATCAATTCGATGACATATCCGATATTCGGGATGCCGCCATAAGGAGTGACTGTTTCCGCCAGCGGCAGCAGTGAAGACACAGAACGGGCCACGCAAAACGATCGTCAACTAACGCAAGTTCTTGCAACCTGAATGCAGGACACACTTTTGCGGGAATGCTCGCTGAATCCGATCCGTTCGCGACCTTGCGCGAGTGAGGGGTTATACAGAAGCATATTCCGGCGGTTCCACACGGTGACCACACCGCCGTCGTTCGCATGACGTTGAAGAGCGATATGGAGAAGCCAGGCAGGATGCTCGTGGCCCAAGCAATCAGGGGATATGCCATCACTTCGTTCCGGGAGACATCCATGAAAACACGCTCATTCACGCTCGCGCTGCTCAGCGCTGGCGTGCTCGTCGCGCTCGCTGCCACGCCGGTGCTGGCACAGACCAGCAGCACGACGACGACCAGTGTCACCACCAGCCGGGAGGCGACCCGGCTGGGCACGGAGTTCACCTCGTTCGCCGGCTCCGACGACAACGCGCAGGCGTTGGTGCACGGCCTGCGCAACGGCAGCCCGATCACGCTGACCGAGCCAGCCACCACAGTTGGCGGCAGCGCCACCGCCACCACGTTCACGCCAGACACCGGCAAGATGGGCTACGGCAACGTGAAGATTGCGCTGTCGCTGGCCGAAGCCAGTCTCACCAAGGCCGGCATCAGTGATCCCACCTCGGCCGAACTTGCTGCTGCGCTCAACGGCGGCACCCTTGTACTAGCCAATGGCACCAGCATCGATCTGAAGGGTGTGCTGGCCGAGCGTGCCGCTGGTGAAGGCTGGGGCCAGATCTCCAAGAACATGGGCTTCAAACTGGGCGACGTGATGCGTTCGCCAAAGCATGCTGGCGAAGTCGCCGAACACGCGCATCATCAAGAGCACAGCAAGGTTGAGCGCGTCGAGCTGGCGCATGGCCGCAATAATGACACGGCCAGCCATCCAGACCGCGTGAGCAAGGTGGATCGCCCGAATCGCCCCGAGCGTCCGGATCGCCCTGAGCGTCCGGATCGCCCCGATCATCCCGATCACGCCGGCCGTCCAGGCGGCTGAGTCTGGTCTCTCCTTCCGGCGGGCCTGGCTGATGCCGGGCTCGCTTTTCTTGAGTTTTAAGGGAAACGATTGCATGCATAACAAATCCTATTGGGTGGTGGCTGGCGGACTGCTGCTTGTCGGCGCACCGGCGGCACACGCCGCCACCACGGACAACGGCCAGTTCAGCCTTTCGGCAGGCGCCGACTACAGCAGCGGCAAGTACGGCAGCACCACCACCACCGACATCTGGTCGGTGCCGGTCACCGCCGAGTACGAGACCAGCAACTGGACCTTCAAGCTGGTCTTGCCCTACATCAACGTCAGCGGTCCCAGCGACGTGATTCCGGGTGTGGGCCACGTGAACAACAAGAACCCGAAGTCGCGTGGTCACGGCCACGGCAATAGCGGCGGCACCACGCCGGTGGCCAGCACTGGCTCAGCCTCGGGTCTGGGCGACGTTGTGGCCTCGGCCGACTACCATCTGTTCACCAGCAACGACCAGAGCTTTGGCGTCGACCTCACCGGCAAGGTGAAATTCGGCACCGCCGACGCGGAAAAGGGTCTGGGCACCGGCAAGAACGACTACGGCCTTTCGCTGGACACCTTCAAGGCCTACGGCAACTGGACCGCATTCGGCGGTGTGGGCTGGATGAAGTACGGCAGCTCGCAATACATCCAGCTGAAGAACGGCTTCAACGCGACGCTGGGTGCCAGCTACAAGCTGAGTCGGAACGACAGCTTTGGCGCGTACTACTACTACCGCGAGCGGATCGCCACCGGCGGCGGGGCGCAGAGTGAACTCACCGGTTACTGGAACCACAAGTTCAACGACAGCCTGCGCCTGCAAACCTACGTGATGGGCGGATTCGCCAACGGCAGCCCGGACTACGGCGTGGGCGCCACGCTGAAATACACGTTCTGAGGAAGGCTGCGGCGCCGGCGCTCGAAGCAAGTGGCCGGTTTGTCCGGCCGCCGAGCGTTATCGTTCGGGATGCCATCGCAAGGACAGACACTCGCTGTCAATGGAGATCGATGGCAAACCGTACGCTGAACGTGGTTCATGGCTCTAAGCGTGCGCTAAGCCGTTCGCCGCAACCTGTCTGCGTCGGGCAAATCCACAGGCCCGCTGCATAGCAAGGAGGACCACATGAAAACGACAAAACGCACCATCCGCCTTCTGGCTGGCTCTGCACTGGCACTTGCCATGATGATCCCGGTGGCGGCATCTGCCCATACGCACGTTTTCGTGGGCATCAACCTCGGCGGTTTGATCGCTCCGCCACCGGTCGAGGTCTACTCCACACCCGCGTACTATCCGCCGCCGGTCTACTACACGCGCTCGACGTATTACGAGCCGCGCGTGATCTACCGCGAACCGCAAGTCGTCTACTACCACCGCTGGCATCGCGACGGGGACCACGACAGGCGCGGTGACTGGGATCGCGGCGGCTGGCACCGTGGTTGGCATGACCACGATGACGGTAGCTGGCATCACCATGGCCGCCGTGGCGACGACGACGAACAGTAAGCAGCGTACGGCTACCTGCGTGCGCACCCGCGAGGGTGCACACGCGCTTCGGCACACCGGACTATTGTCCGATCCATGGTCCCGGCTCCGCCTGATCCAAAGCTAATGATGGTGCCCGCCAGTATCGGCATCCATGTCATCGTCCGGCGGAGCCTTCGCCACGATGTCCTTGTATTGCGCAGGCGTCATCGCCGGCAGCTTCTGCAGGAACGCCACCATGCTCCAGATGGTGGGATCGTCGTGGCCCGCCATTCCCCATGCCGGCATGGCGCTCATCTTGATGCCGTGCTTGATCACCCAGAAGGCCTCCCGTGGATCAACGCGCACCTTGGACAGGTTCGGCGGTTGCGGGTACATGCCTTTGCGCAATTCCGAATTTTCGACTCCCGGTTCAAGGTGACAGCTGGTGCACATCGCCGCGTACTGGCCTGCGCCTTTCAGGATCAGCTGTGGATCATCGAGGTTCGGCACTTTGATGTCTTCGGATCGCAGGTGAATCGAGCGATCACGCAAGGTCTGCAGCAACGTGAAGACGGGCTTGGTGTGATGGTCGTCGGCACCGATGTTGTACATGCCGGAATAGACAAATGCGGCCGCGCCCAGGGTGAGCACCCCGAGCGTGGCCACCACGGTGATGCCGTAATGCCTGATGTGTGTTTTCACGATGCTCTCCTGATCAGAACCAGACGCGGATACCGGCAACGATCTGCCGGTCCAGTGTGTGCTCGCCCGCGGCATGGGCATAGTCGGCGGTTTGGCCCAAGCGGCGCACCCAGTTGATGCCGACATACGGCGCGAATTCACGCCGGATTTCGTAGCGCAGGCGCAGCCCGAACCGGACATCCGACAAGCCGCTGCCGATACCCCGTGCCGGATCGCGCTTGCCGTAGAAATTGGCTTCCAGTTCGGGCGTCAGGATCAGGCGCTGGGTGAACAACACATCGTAGTCGACACGCAGGCGCGCGGCGGTACGACCGGACGAACCCGCATAAGCAGTCGCTTCCAGTTGGAACCAGTATGGCGCCAGTCCCTGCAC
>DATMTH010000086.1:0-36293 GCA_035564915.1 Rhodanobacter sp. | reverse complement strand
ATTCTCTCCGGGCGAACAGAGCGGCATCGCGGCTGAAGCCGCTCCAACAAGGTCTTCGCGGCCCGCCACATCCGCATGCGCTGGCACGCCTTTGACAAGTCCTCTACCATTCATCGTTTGCGGGCCTATAGCTCAATTGGTTAGAGCATCGGACTCATAATCCGCTGGTTCCAGGTTCAAGTCCTGGTGGGCCCATTTTCCTGGAAATCATCCACACACCCACTTCCGCCCATTGGCGCCTGATCGTGGGCGATGGATCGCGCCGAGGTCCGTGCGGCGGCATCGAACCCGGATGACGCTCGACCAGTCGGGCTTGCCGGGAGTTCTCGGTGATGGCCTCGTCGCAGCGAGCGGCTCCCGCTTCGTCTCGTGCCGCATCTCCGGACCACGCTGCAAGATCTTTCAAGCGGCGGCGAAAATATGCGACGCTTGACCATGGTCAGGCACGGCCGCGATGTTTCCGGCGGAATCCGCCAAGGGGAAGCTCATGTCCTATGAATATGGTTCCAGCGCGCAGAAGCTGGATTTCCCGAACCCGTTCCGGGTGGAAAATGTCTTTCGCTTTATCGCCGCGGCGATCCTGATCGGCGCGGGCGTGTATGCGATCTTCCTCGGTCGCAATACCCTGGGCGCGCATCTGGACGGCTGGGCGCTGGCACCGATCATCGCCGGCGTGGCGATGCTGGCGGCGGGGATCAAGCACGCGGCGACCGCCCTGGGCCGGCTGCGTTTCTATTTCGGTCGTGGCAAGCCGCTGGGGCTGGCCGGCGAGCTGGCTGACGATCAGATCGGCGAAGGTACCAACGCGGCGGCGCTGAAGGCGAGCATGCGTGGTGGCGCGATCTCGGTGGAGGAACCATCCGGCGCGTTGAACGGCTTGCTGTACAGCCTGGTGCACGCGCTGATCTGGGCACCGCAGCGGATTCAGTGGGTGGCGCAGCGGCAATTCCAGACCGGCTTGACCTTGCTGGTGGTGCTGCTCGGCCTGCTGGTGTCGATGATCGGCGTGGCCAATGACAAGGACATGGCCTGGCTCGGTCTGTTCTTCTTCGTCTACACCGGCGTGCTGTTGCTGAAACCACTGGAAGGCGGTGCCCAGGCGCATACGCGGATGGGTTCGCGCGGGTTGATCGTGCTGGTGCTGGTGGCGATCCTCGCGCCGGTGCTGATCCACTACATCTCCGGCGCGCTGCCGGGTCTGGGCGGGGTCGATCTGAGCGGCCTGGCGCTGTTCCTGCTGGTTTGCGCGCTGGCCGCCGTGCTGGTGTTTTTCGTCGCGGTGCTGGGCCAGATGGTGGAGCGGCCCCAGACCACGATGGCCTGCGAGCTGGCCACGGTGTCGATGAATGCACCGCCGAACCAGTTGCTGGTGGAACTGGATCGGGAAATGCAGCGTGGCTGGATCGAGCAGATCCCCAACCGTCGCTATGCCCGCCACCTGCCGCAAACCATCGGTGGCTCAGGCAACTTCAGTGGCGAGCTGCTGGAGGAAACCCAGCCGATGCCGCGCGAGGACATGCGCACGGTGAGTTTCGCCCATGCGCTGGCCGAGCCGCGTTACCGCTGGCTGACCGTGCTCAGCGGCTTGGGTGCCTTGTATACCCTCGCCGGCGCGGTGGCGCTGCTGTTGTTCATCGGCAAGGTCGATGCACACCAGATCGAACCGGCGATCTGGAAGTATCTGTGCTTCGCTGGCGGGATGTTTTCGCTGGCCCTGTTCTGCCTGCGTGCGGGCCACATCCTGTGGGCACGCTTCGACTTCGTCTCGCGGGTAAGCTGGGTCGAGCTCGACGGCACCTTCCAGCGCTCCAGCACGGCCATCGGTGCGCAGTTCACCGACCGCGTGCGCACCGAGCGGGAAGTGGTCAGCGTCAACGACATGACCATGCGCGTATGGGTGGCCGAGGTGGATTCGGTGACCTTCGGCAGCGATTCCGAGCGGCGCATCGTGGGTTTGCGTGGCCGGCCCGATCTGGCCGGCGCATTGCGCATACACCTGGAAGGGTTTGCCGCCGACCAGAGCAGCGTGGAAATGCCGACTTCACGCCGCGACGTGGAGAAGATCGCGGCACTGGGCGCGCTCAATCAGCTCGGTGCCGGCAGCACCGACGGAACTGCCGCGGTTACGCGTGCGCTGGGCGATTCGCCGGCAGCCACCGCGCTGGCTGCAGGAGTGACCGCACGCCAATGCCCCGGTTGTCAGCAACCCGCCGCAACCGGTGCCCGCTTCTGCGCCCAATGCGGCACACCGCTGCCGGCGTAGCGCCAGCGGAAACGATCCGTTCGTGTGCGGAGGCTTGGATCGGCACAGCCGCAGCGCCATCTTGTGCGCAGTTTCCCCTGACCGGAGCAAGCCATGAGCGACCGCCACATCACCCGCCGCATCCGCGGCATGGATACCTCCGATGGCGCCGGAGTCAAACTCAAGCGCGTGATCGGCCAGCCCGGGCTGGACATGCTCGACCCGTTCCTGCTGCTGGACGAATTCCGCTCCGATCAGGCCGGCGACTACATCGCCGGCTTCCCCGAGCATCCGCACCGCGGTTTCGAGACGGTGACGTACATGCTGGCCGGCCACATGCAGCACGGCGACAACCACGGCAACCGCGGCAATCTGGTGCCCGGCAGCGTGCAATGGATGACCGCCGGTCGCGGCATCCTGCATTCGGAAATGCCGCAGCAGGAAAACGGCCTGATGTGGGGTTTCCAGCTGTGGGTGAACCTGC
Organism: Rhodanobacter sp.; assembly: GCA_035564915.1. Taxonomy (GTDB): domain Bacteria; phylum Pseudomonadota; class Gammaproteobacteria; order Xanthomonadales; family Rhodanobacteraceae; genus Rhodanobacter. The sequence goes on along the minus strand of DATMTH010000086.1, from coordinate 33,567 downwards.
CGGCGAAAGACAAGATGACTGCGCCGCGCTACCAGGACATCGCGCCGGAGCGGATTCCCGTGGTACATCCCGCCGACGGCGTCGAGGTGAAGGTGATCGCCGGCGAGCTGGCCGGCGTCACTGGCCCGGTCGAGGGCATTCCCACCGCGCCCGTCTATCTGGATGTCAGCCTGCAGCCCGGTGCCCAGCTGACCCTGGAGCTGCCGACGGCGCATCACGGTTTTGCCTACGTGTTCGATGGCGAATCGGCCTTGGTCGGCGGCGAGCGCTTGCAACGCAGCGAGCTCGGCGTGCTGTCCGAGGGTGGGCAACTGCAGCTGACGGGCACTGACCAGCCATCGCGCCTGCTGGTCGTGGCCGCCAGATCGCTGCACGAGCCGGTGGCTCGCTACGGCCCGTTCGTGATGAACACCCAGGAGCAGATCCACGAGGCCATCGCCGATTTCCGCGCCGGCAAGTTTTGAGGATTGCACAACCGGACAAATCAGCAACCCGGTTTCACTGCCGGGGAGGTGCGGTGACCGAGGTCAGCCAGTCACGCACCTCCGCCAGCACGCACGCCAGGTCGTCCGCGCCAGCCACCGTCAGCACATCCGGCTCATCCTGCGGCTGCTCCAGCACCTGCAGCTGGCTGTCCAGCAGCGAGGCGGGCATGAAGTGCTCGCGGCGCTGCAACCGTCGCAAGAGTTCGCTTCGTGGCAGCTGCAGAAACACGAAGCGCACGCTGCGGCAGGCACGACGGAGCGTGTCGCGATAGCTGCGCTTCAACGCGGAGCAGGAGATGACGCCGGCACGACGTGCCTGCCACTCGTCCGCCATCCAGGCGCCCACATGTTCGAGCCAGGGCCCGCGGTCCGCATCATCCAGCGGCTGGCCCGCACGCATCTTGTCGATATTGGCTTGGGGATGCAGGTCGTCACCTTCCTGGAAATCGCAGCCAAGAGCATCTGCCAACGCCCGGCCCAACGTGCTCTTGCCGCTGCCGGAAACACCCATGACCACGACGATCACCCTTTCACGCTCCCCAGCAACAAGCCCTGCAGATAGTGCCGCTGCAAGGCGAGAAACAAGATCAGCACCGGCAACACGGTAACCACCGAGCCGGCCATCATCAACTCGGTGTCCTCGCTGTGTTCGCGCGCCAACGAGGCCAGCGCCAGCGGCAAGGTGTAGTGCTCCTGCCCGGTCAGCACGATCAGCGGCCACATGAAGTCGTTCCAGGCGGCGAGGAAGGTGAACACGGTCAGCGTCACCATGATCGGCTTGAGCAGGGGCAGCACGATCTGCATGAAGATGCGCCACTCACCGGCACCGTCGATGCGCGCCGCTTCCAGCAGCTCGTCCGGCACGCCACGGGCGAATTCGCGCACCAGGTAGATGCCGAAGATGGTGGCCATGCCCGGCACGATCACGCCGGCGTAGCTGTTGACCAGGCCGGCGTATTTCAGCAGCAGGAACAACGGCAGCATCGCCACCTGGGCCGGAATCACCAATGCACCGATCAGCGCCTGGAACAGCCGCTCGCGCCCGGCGAAGCGCAGCTTGGCGAAGGCGTAACCGGCCATCAGGTTGCAGATCAGGGCAAGCAGGGCAATCGCACTGGAAACCAGCATGCTGTTGAGCACGTAGCGACCCATGCCGACATGCGCGAACAGTTCGCGGTAATTGCCCAGCGTGGGATGTGCCGGCAGCAACGGTGGCGGCAGCGAACTGGCCGCGCCGGGTGTCATGAACGACACCGACAACATCCACAGCAGCGGCAGCACGGCGACCACGGCGCAGCCGAGCAGGGCAGCGTTGACCAGACAGCGCGCCAGTCGCGGATTCATGCCGGCTCCTTGTGCCGCATCAGTCGCAGCAACGCGATCGTGATCGCCAGGATGATGGCGAACAGCAGGAACGCCACCGCCGAGGCCACGCCCAGGTTCCACCATTTGAAGCCGTCGTCGTACATCAGGTACAGCACGCTCACCGTGCTCTGCAACGGCCCCCCTTCGGTCATCACGTAAGGCTCGGCGAACAGCTGGAAATAGCCGGCCACGGTAAGCACCATCACCAGCACCATCGTCGGTTTCAACATCGGCAGGGTGATGTGCCAGAACTGCCGCGGCGCGGTCGCACCATCCATGCGCGCCGCCTCGTAAAGCTCCGGCGGAATCGCCTGCAGGCCGGCCAGGAAGATGATCATGTTGTAACCGAAGTTCTTCCACACCGCGAAGGCGATGATCGTCGGCATCGCCCAATGCGGATCGCCGAGCCAGTCGATCGGATGCAGGCCGAGCCCGGCCAGTGCGTCGTTCATCAGCCCGTACTTGGTATTGAACAGATAGCGCCAGATCACCGCCACCGCCACCACCGTGGTCACCACCGGCGCGAACAGCACGGTGCGGTAGAACGCTTTCATGCGCGACAGCGGCGAGTTCAGCAGCAGTGCGCTAGCCAGCGAGGCGCCGATCGACAGCGGCACGCCCACCGCCACGAAATAGAACGTGTTGCCCAACGCCGACCAGAACAGCGGCCGCTGCAGCAGCGCCCAGTAATTGTGCAAACCGACGAAGCGCAGGTTGCGGATATCGGCCAGCGCGTATAGATCGTAATCGGTAAGGCTCAGGCCCAGCGCGCCGATCACCGGCACGATGAAGAACACGCCCAGCACCAGCAGCGCCGGTGCCAGGAACAGCCACGCGGTGCGCGTCCGGTTCATCGCCGTCCACCATGCGGGTGGTCGAGTATCCAGCGACGCTTCTCGAGGATCGCATCGGCGCGCCGATCGATTTCGGCGGCCGCCTGATCCACCGTCAATTCGCCGTGTGCCGCCTGGGCGGCGACCAGCTGCATCTCGGTGACGATACGCTCCCACTCCGGTACCGGTGGCGTCGGCTTGACCCGCTCCAACTGCTCACGAAACGCCTGCACGGCGGGATCATCGCGCAAGACATCGCCTTGCCAGGCCGAACGACGCGGCGGCATGTCGCCCACCAGGCGGTAGAACTGCTGCTGCACCTGCGGCCGCGACAGGTACTCGATCAGCAACCACGCCGCTGCCTTCTTGTGCGAATGATGGAAGATCACCAGGCTGGAACCACTGGCGATGCCGGCGCCCGGGCCGTGCGGGCCGGGCAGGGGTGCAGTCGCCCATTCGGCCTGTTGCGAAGGCGGCAGGCGATGACGGAACTCGCCGATGTTCCACGGCCCGGAGAAGTAGAACGCGTACACGCCGCGGCCAAATTCCGTCCACGGATTGGGTACTTCGGTGTTGGCCAGCAACGGCGCCTCGTGCCGTTCGAAGGCGTCGACATAGAACCCCAGCGCGCGCTTGAATCCGGGGCTCTCGAAATTGCCGTAGCGACCGCCATCGCGCAGCAGCGGCTCGTCCTGCTGCAGGGCCAGCGACAGGAGCTGCTCGAACTCGTTGGTCGGCAACAGGATCGCGTAGTGATTCGGCGCGGCGTGTGCCTGCAGTGCGGCCATTTGCTGCGACCATTCGGCCCAGTCGTGCGGCGGCGCGTCGAAGCCGGCGGCCTTGAGCAGATCCTTGCGGTAGAACAGCAAGCGTGTATCCACGTACCACGGGATGCCGTACAAGGTGCCATCGATGCGGTTGGTAGCCCAGATGCCGGCGAAATAGTCGGCCGGCTGCACCACGGCGGAGCGATCTACCCAGGGTTGCAGCGGCTCCAGCGCACCCAGCGTCTGCAGTTCGGCAATCCAGGTATTGCCCAGCTGGGCCACATCCGGCGTGGTGTCGCCGGCAATCGCGGTGAGCAGCTTCTGGTGTGCCGCTTTCCACGGCAGTTCCTGCACCTCGACATGGATGTCCGGATGCTCGCGCTCGAACGCAGGGATCAGCTGCGTCACCACGTCGCCTTCGCGGCCCACGGCCCAGAAGATGAGCGTCTTCTGATCCTGGTGTTGCCCGCGGCAGGCCCCCAGGTTCGCCAGCATGCCAACCAGCAGCAGCGTCCCGCACAAGCGAGCCGCAAGCGCTGGCTGGCATGCCCATCTCACCGGGGCTTCGCCGGCTGTCCCAGCCAGCCGCCGCTGAAGCCGGCGCGCTGCAGCCCTTTGCGGATGTACGGATTGCGCCGCATCACCTTCCACACGAAATCGCTGCGCCAGTTCTCGATCATCAACACGATCGGGCCCTGGTCGATGCCCAGTTGCACAGTATCAACCCAGCCGAGGCCGGGCACGAGCCGGCCGGTACGCAACTTGGTTCCGGCGTGGAAACTGGGGTTGAACGCGTCGACGAAACCGTATTTGTTGTAGATGGCTGCCCCGTAGCGGCGCTCCATTTCGGCCAGTGCGGGCACCACGATTTCCGGCGCGAAAGCGATCGAACCAGCAGCAGCCGTCGGTGCAATGGTGCCGTCGTCGGTGATGTAATCCAGTCCCGCGCCGCGGGCCGTGTAACCATTGAACTCGCGCTTGCCTTCGGCAGTGTGCACCGTGACATCGCCCGGACCATTGCTTGCAGTCAAACCCCATACGTTCTGGCCGTAGCCGCTCCAGTGACCGGGGTTGGCGATCGCGTAATCGCGCTGGCTGTAGGTGGCCCGCCGACTGTTCTCGAAATAGTCCAGATCATGCTGGCGACTCCACGCATCGCGGATGCCACGAAAGTCGACCCAGGTCTGGCTGTACTGATGACCGAATAACGGCGCGAAGGTGAGGAAGGTCTGGCCGTGGAACGTACCCCAGGTCGACGGATAGGTGGCGCACCATGCCGACCATGCATCGGCCTTGATCGGGTGCGTCGGTGAACCCAGTGCGAGGATATAGACCAGCATGCCCTCGTTGTAACCCTTCCAGTCAGCCGGAATGAACTTGCCGCCAGGCGTCCAGCCCATGCTGATCAACGGCGCACGCGGCTGCATCCAGGGCCAGTCGACTGCGCGGTAAATCTGGTCGGCCAGCTGCCGGATCTGCTTTTCCTGCGGCGTATCGCGGTCGTAATAGGACTCGGCAAACAGCACGCCGCCCAGCAGCAGGGTGGTGTCGACACTGGACAACTCCACGTAGCGCATCGCGCGGTGGCCGGTCTTCATGTCGAGAAAGTGATAATAGAAGCCGTGGTAGCCCGTGGCGTCGTCCTCGCTGTCGTTTTGCGGTGCGTCGTGGAAGAAACGCAGCGTGGCGAGCGTGCGCTGCACGGCCTGCTTCCGCGTGACGTAACCCCGCTCGACACCGACACCGTAGGCGGTCAGACCGAAACCGACGGCCGCGATGCTGGAAAACGAATGCCCAGGCGCGGAATCCGGTACCAGTCCGGTTTTCGGATCGGCAGTTTGCCAGAACCACTCGAACGTGCGGTGCTCAAGGTCGTCGACCAGAGCCTGCTGCCGGGGCGACGCGACGAAGCGACCATGCTCCGATCGGGCAACCGAAGGCGTCGACCAACTCGTGCCGATGACCAGCAGCGCAAGGAGAGCGGGGAGAGGGAAGCGGGGAAGAAGTCTGCGCAGCAGCATAATAATCCTTGGTTTCAGACATCGGCTTGTCGCCCTGCACCATAGTCATGTGGACCAAGCCTGTGCATCAGAGCCATCAGATGGAGGTGGCCTTGCAATAGCGATCGATGAACGTTTGATGCAGTGGCATGGCATCGACGCACGCAGCGATGGTGTGCTGCACATGGGCGATGAACTCATTGAGATCCTTTTCCGCCATCTGATCCACAAGCGGGTGGTAATGTTTCGGCATGATGCCTTGGCCGAGCATCACCTCAGCCCAGCTGACCAGACCGAACAGCTCCTCGGCATTGCGGATGAATTGCCCGTTCTCCTGAAACAGCGCCAGCACGCCCTGCAGCGATTCCGGTATCGCCATCGTGCGGCAATAGTTCCAGAACGGTGTGTCCGCTCGCTTGGTGGCATGGAAGTGCAAGATCAGGAAGTCGCGTATGCGTTCGAGTTCGAAGCGCGACAGCGCGTTGTAGCGGTCGATCACGGCTTCGCTGAAATTCTTGTCGGGGAACAAGGTGAGCAGACGGGTGATGGCCGACTGGATCAGGAAGATGCCGGTTGATTCGAGCGGCTCGAGAAAACCGCTGGCGAGGCCGATCGCCACCACATTCCGATTCCAGACCTTCTTGCGCGTACCGGCGACGAAACGGAGCAGCCGCGGCTCACCCAGCGGAGCACCATCGAGATTGCGCAGCAAGGTCGCGGCGGCTTCGTCGTCGCTGATGTATGGACTGGCGTAAACGTGGCCGTTGCCCACGCGATGCTGTAGGCCGATGCGCCACTGCCAGCCGCAAGCCTGGGCCGTGGCGCGCGTGTACGGCGTCGGTGGGCCGACTCGTTCACATGCCACCGTCACCGCCCGATTGGTTGGAAGCCAGTGGTTCCAGTCCTCGTAACCGGTCTTGAGCGCCTGCTCGATCAGCAGGCCGCGGAACCCGGAGCAGTCGATGAACAACTCGCCGTCGATGCGCTCGCCACTCTCCAGGACCACCGCCTCGACGAAACCGTCGTGCGCACGCAACAGGGTCTGGGCAATCCTGCCCTCGGTGCGGCGCACGCCACGCTTCTCGGCGTAGCCACGCAGGTACCTCGCGTACCGGCCCGCGTCGAAATGGTAGGCGTAGGCGATGTTTGCCAACGGCGTATTGGCCGGCGCGTCAATCGCCGAGACCATGAACTTCCCGCGCGGCGCAGCCAGCGTATTCAGGGAATAGTCGCCTATCTCGCTCGCCTTGCCGGCCTTGAAGGCACGCAGCCAATACTGGTGGAACGGCAGCATGCCGAGATCGAGTCCGATGGAGGTACCGAAGCCATGCACATAGGTCTTGCCGGGCGCAAGCCAGTCGACGAACTGCACGCCGAGCTTGAACGTGCCCATCGTCTCGCGAACAAATTCAGCTTCGTCGATGCCTAGCATCCTGTTGAACAGCGACAAGTGCGGCACGGTGGCCTCGCCGACACCGATCGTGCCGATTTCCTCGGACTCGATCAGCCGGATCGAATGCCCAGGCCCGAGTACCTTGGCCAGTGCCGCCGCGCTCATCCAGCCTGCGGTGCCGCCGCCCACGATGACGATGTTCCTGATGCGTTGGTCAGTCATGAATGTCTGTGCAAGATGGCCGATGGCCGAAGTGTAGATTCAGTGGAGCATGAGGTGCAGGAGATGCATGATCCACGCAGTGACGAACTGTCGTGTATCCCTGGTTCGTTTGATATTCCATCCGGTCAAAAGCAAGGCCCACCGAAGCGGGCCTTGCGGAGCAACTTGCTGCAGAAGACCTTGTTGCGGACGAGCTAGAACTTGAAGTCCGCCGTCAGTTTGTAGGTCCGTGGCACACCGTTGAGGTTTCCGATCGGGTTGTAGGAGGGTTGGTAATTGGCCCCATTGAAATTGTCGATGGTGTCGTTGTAGTTCCTGAAATTCAGCACATTCAAGGCGTCAAGCCGCATCTGCAGCACCATGCCGTGGCCAAGCTCGAAATTCTTGGTGGCCTGCAGGTCGATATCGCGGTAACCGAAGATCGGCCCGCCAATCAGGAAATGCCCGCCGGATGGAGTCCCGACCATCGGATAGGCCGCCGAGTCTTCGTCTTGTGCACCCACCGAATTGGGAACCAGGAAGCAGCAGCCGATAGTGGCGACCGGGATCGGTGTGGCGAGCGTGAGCTTGCCGGCCAAGGTGATGCCCCACGGCATGTCCACCACGCCGGTCACCACCAGGCGATGCTTGGCTGCTGCGCTGGAAGTCTGGAACGGGTAGTACTGGATGCCTGGCAGATCGAAAGCATATCCATCCGAATATAGGCGGTTCTGCTCGGCGTGTGTGAACGTGTAGGCCACCGTCATGCCCCAGTGACTTTCGCGGGTATAGGGCTTCTCGGCCGACACCAGCAACTCGGTGTTGCGGGTTTCCTTGCCATTGTCGAACAGGATCAGGCTTCCGATGCCTGGCACGCCGGCGCCACCCCACTGCGTATTGACGAAGTTCTCGTAGTTGTAGAACTTGCCATTCGGGTAGCGATTGCCGAGCGTGCCGATGATGCCGTTGTACTGGTTGATGCGAGCAAGGGACACACTGGTGTTCCAGTCGCCGAGCTTGTTGCGCATGCCGATGCTGAACTGATCGGAGTACGGTGCCTTCAGATTGTTGTTGAACATGTCCACTTCGCCGACACCACTGCCGAGCCCCTGCAGGTTTGCCGCGTTGAGGTATTTCGGATCCCAGACCACGCACTGGTTGCCATCGGCCTGACCCGGCCCGCAGCCACCTACGGCGTTGGGGTTCTCAAAGTAGACGGTCGGCTCGGATAGCGCGTTCTTGCTGTTCTCGAGCGAGATCACATCGAACAGGTTGCGGTCGTAGGCACGTCCGGCTCCGCCGAAAATCACATGGTTCTCGTCACCATTGAGGTCGTAGGAGAACCCAAGCCGCGGCTGGATCTCGTTCTTCGGTGCCTTCCGGTTGTGGCCGTTGCTGATGTAGTTGTTGATGTTGATGCCGCCGGCCGCGAGGCTGTCCGCATACGAATGCGTGATCGTCTCACCGTTGAACTGGTAGGTTGCCGCCTCGATGGCGGCCACCGCCGTGGGTAGCGTCTGGTAGTGCAGGAATTGTGGCGACTCTTCATAGTCCCAGCGGATGCCGAGGTTCAAGGTCAACTTGTCATTGACCGCCCAGTCGTCCTGGATGTACGTGCCGTACTGCTTGTTCTTGGACAACGCGGTCAACGGCAAGCCCGAATTCACCTTGCCAAATACGACCTGGTAGGGGTCGGCAGCAACGCCGCTGGGGTCGACAGCGTAGAAGTAGTTGGCGCCATCCGAGCTGTCGCGATCGGTGAGGGTGACTTCCTTGTACTTCACGCCCATCTTGATCACGTGGTCGCCGTGCCAATCGAGATCGTTGAACGTCAGGTTGTCCTCGATGCCGTTGCCCTTTTGCGACGCTTCGAAGTACTGGCGCGGATCCTGGCCATTGATCAGCAGGATCTGATCATTCTCCTGCCACGGACGCCACTGGTAGGTGGTGGCCGGACTGTCGGTGATCGGCGATGGTGTATCGAGGGTCTTCTCGTACGTCCACAGCAGCTCGTTGAACCAGGAATCGGTGCTGTGTTGCCAACGGCCGTCAATGCGGGTGTCGTTGTTGCGATAGTTGTAGTTGGCCGAGGGAGCCACGGTCAGGTCAGCACCACTGACCTGGGTTTCCTTGCGGATCTTCGTGCTCAGTTCGAGGCGGTCGCGATCAGTCGGTTCCCAGTCGATCTTGCCGAAATACAGATTCTCCTTGAATGGCAGCGAACTGGGCCCGAACTGGGAGGTCAGGGTGGCGGGGAGAAAAGCCGCGTACGGGGTCCCGTTGTAAGTATTGCTTGGGCCCACTGTGGTGGTCGGGACAGCGAAGGTCTTGCCTTCATAAGTCAGGAAGAAGTGCAGCTTGTCCTGGATGATCGGGCCGCCGATGGCCCCGCCATATTCGCGAGTGGCCGATCGCGATTTCTTGTGCGCGGCGTCTTCGGCCGGATTTTCCGCGCGAAACTTGTCGCTGGTGAACGAATCGAATACCTCACCGTGGAATTCGTTGGTACCCGACTTGGTTTCGGCTGTGATCGCCGCACTGGAGATCTGGTCGTACTCAGCCTTGTATTGCGAAGTGATGACGCGGTATTCGCCGATCGCCAATTGGGGGAATGGATTGCCCTGGTCGCCATCATGACCCGGGCCCGCCTGACCGCTGATGCCACCACCATGCACGTAGTTCTTCTGGCCTACGCCGTCGATGTAAACGTTTACATTACTGCTCGGCTGAGCGCCGCTCTGGATCGACGTCTTGCCATTCACGCTCGAGAACACCATGCCCGGCACGGTGTCGGCAAATTCGAGGAAATTCCGCGTGATCTGTGGCGTGGTGTTGATCTGGTGCAACGACACGGTGTTGCCGATTTCCGACGTCTTGACCTCCGTCAGAGTGGTGGCATTGACCGTGACCCCGCTCAGCGTGGTCGCATTGACGGGGGCGGCGGCAGCCAGGTTCAGGGTGGCGGTCGATGCCACAGTGAGTGTGACCGTGTGTTCGGTACCAGGTCCAGCATCGACCTGATAAGTGCCCGGCGGCAGGCCGACCAGGGTATAGCTGCCATCCGCGTCGGCCTTGGTCCGCCGGGTTGCGCCGGTGGCAACGTTGCGCGCGGTGATCTGGCTGCTGGCCGGTGCCTTGCCGCGCAGGTTCGCGTCCGCGCTTTGTGCCCACGAAACCGTCGGTGCGACGGCGATGGCGGCCAGCGATGCGCCAACCAGACTTGCAAGCATTTTTTTTCTGAACTGCAACGACGTTTTCATGATTACCCTCCCCGGCAAATTTGACCTGCGATCGGCGATCGCTGTTTATTGATTGAGACTCAGGTGACACTCGCCCCGCACGACTCTCGTACGACGATTTCGCAACCGAGCGTTTGCGCGGATGCAGCGGATGATTCCGGGCTTTCCAGCAGCTCGGCCAGATGTTCAAGCGCGTCGCGCCCCAGATCGACAATGCGCACGCGCACCGTCGTCAGTGCCGGCGTGACGTAGCGGGTGATCGGGATGTCGTCGAAACCGGCCAGCGCGATGTCCTGCGGCACCCGTATGCCGGCTTCCTTGAGGGCGGTCAGGCAGCCCACGGCCATCATGTCGTTGGCCGCGAACACGGCGCGCGGGCGAACCTTCTGTGCCAGCAGTTCCCGCCCGGCGCGATAACCGGATTCTTCGCTGAAGTCACCAGCCAGAACATTCACAGGGGCTGCCGGTGCGTGCTTCGCCATCGCGGCGCGATAGCCCTGTTCACGCTGGCGCGCATCGAAGTTGCCTTCCGGGCCGGCGATGAATGCCACATCGGCGTGGCCTGTCTGAAGCAGATGCCTGACCATGGCTACGGCGCCAGCATGGTTGTCCACATTGAGCACATGGTATGCCGGGTTCTTCACGGCACTGTTGAGCAGCACGACCGGTAGCGCCTTGGGCAGGTTGGCGCGCAGGAAAGCCGCATCGACACGGCCGGAAAGTATCAGCAAGCCATCGACGCGCCCCTGCATCGAGCGCACTGCCGCGGCGGCTTCCGCGACGCCATCATGCGAGCTGGATACCAGCAGGTGCAGACCACGCGCCCGCGCGGCGAGGTCGATGCCACGAATCAGTTCGGAGAAAAACTCGCCATACAAATCCGGCAGCAACGCCCCGATCGTGTTGGTGCGCCGGGTGATCAGCATGCGTGCCGCCGCGTGCGGGATATATTGCAGACGCTCGGCAGCGGCATGGATGCGCTGGCTGGTCTCGGCGGTGACGCCGCTGCCACCGTTCATGGCACGCGATACCGAGGCCACCGACACCTTGGCCTCGCGCGCCACATCTTTGATGGTTGCTGTCGTCATGGCGGCTTGCCCGCAGGTCCTGAAACCCTTTAGTGGCGCCAACGTAAACGTTTTCATTGGCATTTGTAAAGTGTTCGTTGCCAGGCGCCTTGGTGCGGCGCAAAAAGGTTTGCGCGCTCTGTCGCAAGGCATGTCACGCAAGCGCCGCCAAGACGTCGGGAATGTGATGTGACTGCCTCAACGAGGTCTGCCGCGACGCAGCAATGCGGTTCGTTCCCAGCGCTGATCGAGAGGCCACTGAGCCGAATGGCACTGACTCAAGCGCGTTTTCCTCGCGAAAGCGAGTACCGGGATGCCTTTGGTGGCCCGGCGAAGGCCGGAGACCCGGGATTCCTGCGTCCGCAGGAATCCCGGAATGGCAGGACTTGCGCTCAAGTCGGCGCCATTTGCCACTGAGCCGAATTCGGGCACAGGTTTTCCAGCCTCGACGCTTCATTTCCGCCGAGATCTGCCGCTAACGACCTCAGCCCCGTCAATCTGGCAAGTTTGATGCTTGTCTATCCGCAAGCGACGATGAAACCGGTTTTCGCGGCTTTACAGACCGGATTTTGTGACTGTATCTGACCCGACGCTGCCGACACTGACGCGCCTGGTCACACAGATCACCGGTTGTGCCGGAACCGGCGTCACCGCGGCTTGCAGCATCGGTTGTCAAAGATTTTGCTTTGCTGTTAAATCAAGGTTAATCTTCACGAACTCAATTGATTGTACTCTCAAGCTCGCATTCCGATTTAACTGACTGCCCTCAAGTAACTGTTTTTACTTATCATGATGATCTCCCTGACCCTTTTCGCCGCCTTGCTGACCACGCTGCTAGCCAGTGCGATCAGGCATGTGCCGGCCGGTCAGGTCTACAGCCTGTATCGTCTCGGCAAGCCGGTGCGCCTGTTGCAGGCGGGCACTCACCTGGTGCTGCCCTTGCTTGACCGGGTGATGCACAAGATCAACCTGGCCGGTCAGACTCTTCGCTTCGAGGAGCCATCGGCCGATGCCCACGATGTGCGCGGCACGGTGTACTGGCAGGTGCTGGAGCCGGAACGCGCCGACGCGGTATTCGAGCAGGTCGATCAGCTGATCCGGCGCGGCGCCAAGGAAGCCTTGCTCGGCGAGCCGGTCGTCGATCGTCGCGACCTCGGCGCACGGGTAAAGCAATCGTTGAACAGCGCGCTGCGCGAGCGCGGCATGATGGTGACCCGGGTCGAGCTCGATCCGGCCTGACCGACCGCATCGCGCCATTACGCCCAAGAGCGTCGGCGCAACAGGGGATTGGCTCCACTTCGAACCCGCTTCGGCGGGTTTCCTTTTTGTGGCATCGTCGCCGCCTGCCGCGGATACTCCCGGTCCGGAGCACTGACAGGAATCCCCCCATGGCGGCAGACAACCTCCTCCAAGCCAGACTGGAACAAGGCATTGCCGCGCTCGGGCTCGCCTTGCCGGCAGATGCGGCAGCGCGCCTGCTCGACTACCAGGCCTTGCTGCAGCGCTGGAACGCTGCCTACAACCTCACGGCGGTGCGCGATCCGGCCGAGATGATCACCCGACACCTGCTCGACTCGCTGGCCATCCTGCCGCATGTGCAAGGCGAGCGCCTGGCCGACCTCGGCACCGGGCCCGGCCTGCCGGGGATCGTGCTGGCGATCGCCGCGCCAGGTCGCGAAATATTGCTGGTCGACTCCAATGGCAAGAAGGTGCGCTTTCTGCGTGAGGCGATCCGCGCCTTGAAGCTCGACGGCGTGCGTGCCGTGCAGTCACGGGTCGAAGATGTCGAAGGCCAGTACGACTGCATCACCGCGCGGGCCTTCGCCAGCCTTGCCGACATGCTCGGCTGGGGTGGTCACCTGCTGGCACCGAACGGGATCTGGCTGGCGATGAAGGGCAGGCGCCCGGACGACGAGTTGCCGGGGATTCCGGCGGGATTCGAAGTTCGCGGCATGCACGAACTGGCAGTGCCGGGCTTGCCGGCCGAGCGCCATCTGCTGGTGCTGGGGCGCACTTGATCCAGGCGTTTTCGCGTGTTGAGAACGCCACGCGTCGTGGGGTTCCTATGTGGCCTCGATTGCCCTCATCGCGAAGCTTGCGACGGATCAATGCCCACCGCCGCCAGCCTTGCCCACAAGCGTGTTGAATGCCGCAGCGGTCTGCGCATCGGTGAAGTCGCAGTGCCCATGGCCGACCGGCGTCAGGACCGTCAGTAATTTGCCGTTAGCCGCCGCGCGCACCTGGCCAGGATAGATGGGATGAAATCGCGAGGGGATGGTTTGATCGAAGGCGTTCCACTGCATTACCAGCGGCACGTCGATACGACCGCTCAGGGTGACGTTGCGGCTGGCATAGGCCATGGCAGCGGGTGAGCCGGCGTAGCGATGCACCTTACGGTTGAAGGCGGCATCGTCGCCGAAGCCGTGATAGACCGTTTTACGGTTGTCCACCGGCATGCCGCCCGCGCGCCGCTCGAATTCACGCAGCGCCATGTAGTAGAGCGACAACGTAGGCAGCGTTTTCGGGGTTTCCTGCAGACGCTTTTCCAGTAAGGCGGCCTGTGTCGGGTGTGCTTGCAGTGCCTTGGCGAAGACAGCCGGTGGAATGAACGGTGGCGAGTCGGGAGCGGCCAGGTTCGGCAGGACGCCGGGAATCAGTGCATCGAACGCTACCAGCGGTGTGACTACGGCGCGCGATATGAATTCGGGTGTCGAAACGGTCAGGCCGCATGTGACCAGCGCACCCGTGTAGACATGCGGATAACGCTCGATACTTGCCACGGTCTCCAGGCCGCCCAGCGAGAAGCCGTAAATGTAGGTGTGGGCAGGGCGGCTGAAACGACGAATGAAATATTGGCGAAGACGTTCGTTGTCGACGATGGCGTCTTCCACGGCCCAGCCTTGCGAGGCGTATTCGCTCTGTGCAACGGCGTAGCCCTGTTTGAGAAAAATGGGCGTGGCATCGGCTGCCGTCATCGGCGTCGGCCGCGGCGCGCCCACGGGCTGATAGCCGTGCATCAGCATGACCAGGTCGCCGTTCCAGTCTGCCGGGACATCGATACGGTAGGACGTGCCTTGTAGCGCGCCGGTGTGAGCGCCGGCCTTCAGATCAGTAGCGCATGCAGGCAGAGAGACGAAGCTGATACAAGTTGCCAGCACAAGCCAGATGAGCAAACCGAAGCTAGCGTGGCGTGGTGCTGTACGGTTCATGTCATCACTCCTGAAGGGAAAGACGCTACAAAGGACTCCGTTGCAGCCACCCGAAGTGGCCGCAGATGGATCAGATGCGGCAACGCGCCAGTCGGCTCCGGTTATGAGGACCGTCGGAACAAACCGGTTGAAGCGGACTCAGCGGTGGCGGAAGGCGCTCACAAGAGTGCCCTCCTTGCCGAGCACCAGTAACACTGTTTCGCTACCGTGCCGATGCCTGACGAGATAGGTGTCCGAGCCGAACTCGCTGACGCCGGTGAACGCATAGGATTCGAGCGGTCCGAGCTCGGCGAGATACTTCTCTCGGGCCGCTTTCTGTTCGGTGCGGACGCGGGCCAGATCGGTACTCATGCCGACGCCGCCATCGGGATCGCTAAGCAATAGTCGCAGGGCCTTCTCGCTGCCCGGGAATGGTTTCTGCGCCCTGATGCGCGTTGCGAGCGCATCGTTGATGCGATCGGCGGCAGCCTTGTCGATGCGCAGAGTATCAAGAACATCGCGTCCGTTCTGGCGGGCGATCAATCGCGAGACATGGCCACGGGCATCCGTAATGAAGCGTACGGTGGCGTCCCTGCCCTCCACGGCGAACCGGGTCTGGCCGAGGGAAACGATATGGAATGGCTTCGGCACAGCGATCTGCCCGCTGATGCTGACGGTGAGACCGTTGCCGGCGCGCGCCACGGTCACCAGTGAGAGCGGACTGACTTGGTAGAACCCTGCGTAGCGAGCAAGCACGTCGCCGCTCAACGCGACCGGGGTGCTTGCGTATCGATGACCGACGTTGGGTGGCGTCACCTGCGCTGCAAAAACCGCCATGCCCAGCGCAACGCATATCAGTGCCACTGCCGACGCGCGTGCCCACTTCTTCGGCTTGCGCAGCATGTGCCGAATGCGAAGCTTAAGGAACGAGGCGGAATCGGACATCGCCGGTACCACACCGATGCGGCTCGACTGGCGTTGGCCCACCTGGATCAGGGTTTCGCAATACGCACCGACGTCATGCCCGCCCAGCAGGACGCGGGCATCGCAATCCATCTCGATGGCGCGACGCAGGCGGCGGAACTGCCACCACAGCAGCGGGTTCCATGGCATCAGCATCAGCAGTGCCAGAGCGAGCGCGACGAGCTGCGGATCGCGTGTTGCCAGATGCGCGCGCTCATGGGCGATCGTGCATTGCTGCTGTTCGTCGCTTGCCTGCAGCAACCAAGCGGGTGCGACGATGCGCGAGCGCATCAGGCCGACGACAGCTGGCCCTGCATCGGGCGCGATGAGGACACGCTGGCCGCACAGGCTTCCTTCGCTCCAGCCACGCTTGCGCCGATGCAACAGTACGGCGCCGATGGCGAGGATCAGCGCCATCAATACCGAGGCTGCTGCCCAGATGCCGCGCATTAGCGTATCGATGCGGTCGGATGTCGCGTAGGACTGTGCGTCCTCAAAGTCGAGCAGCATCGGCGGCATCGGTATCGATGTCGTCTCGCGCAGGACGATCGACGTCGACGCAGCACCGGACTTGAAGGCGTCAGGTAGGCGGATCGACGCAGACGCTATCACCGCCGGCAGCAACATCGAGCCGGCCAGCGACAGGACCCATACCCATCGCGTGGCCACCCGGCAGACCTTTGCCGCACGCTCGGCTACAAGCGCCGCCAAACTCAGCGCAAGCGTGACCAGAACGACATACATCATCCAGGCAATCATCACCGCTACCCCTTGCTGGAGCGTTCGGCCAGCAGTTGCCGCATGCGGCGTATCTGCCCGGGGCTGAGCTTCTGTTCCGACACCAAGTGTGAAAAGAGCAGCTCCGCGGAGCCCTTGAACAGCTTGTCGGTCAGATGCTGCACGGCGTTCTTGCGCGCGGCCTGCTGCTTGATGCCGGCGAAGTAGCGATGTCCGCGCCCCTCTTCCTCGTGCCCCACATAGCCTTTGCCTTCGAGCGTGCGCAGCACGGTGAGCACCGTTGTATAGGCCAGCTCGTCGCTCAATCGTTCGCGGACTTCGGCGACCAGCGAGGGTCCGTGATCCCATAGCGACTGCATGACATCCGCTTCGCGATCGGTGAGGGAAATCTTCACGGTGTCTGCCCGCCCATATCTACTATGGATGTAGTAGATACCCGGAGTTTTCCGGCTTGTCAACTATGAACATAGTTGATCATGGTGGGTTACGCAGGCGAGGAAGGTCGGCGGCGGTTATTCGGCCAGCACAGCACCGTTGCTCTCGATCACCCGTGCATACAACTTGGCGCTGGCTTTCGCCGTGCGTTGCTGGGTGGCGAAGTCGACGTGGTACAGGCCGAAGCGCTTGGAGTAACCCAGCGACCACTCCAGATTGTCCATCAGTGACCAGGCGTAATAGCCCTTCAGGTTCACCCCGGCGTCGATCGCCTTGTGCAATGCCTTGAGATGCCCGTGCAGATAGCTTGTGCGCAGCGGATCGTCGAGCCTGCCGTTCTCGGCCACGGGCGGATCGTAGAACGCAGACCCATTCTCGGTGATGTACAGCGGAACGTCGCCATAACGGTGCTTGAACCAGGTCAATGTGTCGATCAATCCCTGCTCGAACACCTCCCAGCCGGTCTCGGTATAGGTGCGGTTCGGCTGTCGCACCGGCACGGCGCGCAGCGGATAGGCATCCGGGTCATGCTTCACCACCGCGCGGGTGTAGTAGTTCACGCCGACGAAGTCGACTTTCTGCCGGGTCAGCTTGAAGTCGTCCTGCGGAAAGTCCGGCCACGCATCACCGAAGATTTCCTTCAGCTGCGGCGGATAGCTGCCGAGCAAGGCGGGGTCGGCAAACTGCTTGTTCATGTAGGCATGCGCGCGACGCGCGGCAGCCTTGTCCTCGGCACTGTCCGAATGCGGGTACTTTGGCTCGAAGTTGAACACCACGCCGATCTCGTGCCTGCCGTGCGCGCGATAGGCCTGGATGCCGGCACCACTGGCCCGCATCAGGTTGTGCGCGGCGATCGGCGCCTCGAACTTGTTGCGATGACCCGGCGCCAGTGCGCCGTGCAGGTAGCCGCCATCGGTAACCACCCAGGGTTCGTTCAAGGTGGTCCAGCGCGGCACGCGATCGTCCAGCGCCTTGAACATCACCTCGGCGTACTCGGCAAACCAGTGCGCACTGTCGCGGTTGAGCCAGCCGCCACGGTCATCCAGCGCAGCCGGCAAATCCCAGTGGAACAGGGTGGCGTTCGGTGCGATGCCGTTTTCCAGCAACTCGTCGACCAGCCGCGAATAGAAATCCAGCCCTTTCGGATTGATCCGGCCGGTGCCCTCGGGCAGCACGCGTGCCCAGTTGATGCTGAAGCGATAGCCCTGCAGGCCCAGCGCCTTCATCAGCTGCACATCGTCCTTGTAGCGGCGGTAGTGGTCGCAGGCGACGTCACCGGTATCGCCGTTGGCCATCATTCCCGGCGTATGCGCATACCGCTGCCAGATGCTGGGGCCCGCGCCGTCGGCCAGCGGCGAGCCCTCGATCTGATAGGCGGAGGTGGCGGCGCCCCAGTGGAAGCCGTCGGGAAAGCAAAACAGGGGTGAGGTCATGAAGCTTCCTGCGACCGGAGACTTGATGTAAACGATTACATCGGCAGAATAGCCGAATGTCCCGCCAAGATGCACGTGATGGCATGCTGCGTCGGGTCGGGCCATCGTGGCCACCGCCAACCGGAGATGTCGATGGCCACCGTGTGTCTGGATCAACTGCGCAAGGTCTACCCGAACGGCCACGTGGCCGTCCGCAGCGCCAGCTTCAGCATTGCCGACGGCGAGTTGCTGGTGCTGGTCGGCCCGTCGGGTTGCGGCAAGACCACCTTGCTGCGGATGATCGCCGGGCTCGAAACGATCAGTGACGGCACGCTCAGCATCGACGGCCGGGTGGTCAACGATGCGGAACCCAAGGATCGCGACATCGCGATGGTGTTCCAGAACTACGCGCTGTACCCGCACATGACGGTGGCCGAGAACCTCGGCTTCGGATTGAAGCTGCGCGGTCACCAGTCAGCCGATATCGACCGGCGCGTGGCCGCCGCCGCGAAAATGCTGGAGCTGGAATCACGGCTGGCCTCGCGCCCGGCCGCGCTGTCGGGCGGGCAGCGCCAGCGGGTGGCGCTGGGTCGGGCGCTGGTACGCGAACCGAAGGTGTTCCTGCTCGACGAGCCGCTGTCCAACCTGGACGCCAAGCTGCGGCTGTCGATGCGGGTGGAGATCGCGCGGCTGCACCGCCAGCTCAAGGCGACCATGATCTACGTCACGCATGACCAGATCGAGGCCATGACCCTGGGCCAGCGCATCGTGGTGCTCGATGGCGGGGTGATCCAGCAGATCGATACGCCGATGAACCTGTATCAGTACCCGGCCAACCTGTTCGTGGCCGGCTTCGTCGGCAGCCCGGCGATGAATCTGCTGCGCGGCACGCTGCAGGCCGACCATGGCTGGCGCCTGCTCACCGCCCAGGGCGAGATCCGGCTCGGTGATGCACCGGCAGCGGCCGCATGGCAGGCATGGCGAGATCGCGAGGTAGTGCTGGGTGTGCGCCCGGAAGACCTGCAGCCCGCGGCTGCCGGCAATGCGGCCTTGAGCGCGCAACTGGAAGTGCTGGAACCGGTCGGCAACGAAGTCTTCCTGAACCTGCGTTTTGGCGACCAGGCACTGGTCTCGCGGGTCTCGCCTCGCCCGCTGCCCGAACCCGGCAGCACCCTGCCGCTGGGTCTGGTGGCCGAGCGGCTGCACCTGTTTGATGCTGCCAGCGGCGCACGCCTCACCGACTGAATCGCACCCATCGGGCGGGCAGGGGCAGGCGGCAATGGTAATCTAGCCGTCCTTCGCGAACGGTAGCTATCCATCCATGGCCCGCATCATCGCTGTCGCCAACCAGAAAGGCGGCGTCGGCAAGACCACCACTGCCGTCAACCTCGCCGCTGCGCTGGCCGCGGCGAAGCGCAAGGTATTGCTGATCGATTTCGATCCGCAAGGCAATGCCACGATGGCTTCCGGGATCAACAAGCGCGAGACGCATCCCGGCGGTTGCGAGGTACTGCTGGAGGAAGTGGAGATTGCCGCGGCGATCGTGCCTACCGAGGGGCATTACGATCTGCTGCCGGGCAATGGCGACCTCACCGCCGCCGAGCTGAAGCTGATGGATGCGCTGGCGCGCGAGCACCGGCTGAAGGAGTTGCTGGCGAGGATTTCGTCGAAATACCACACCATCCTGATCGACTGTCCACCCTCGCTGAACCTGCTCACGCTGAACGCGCTGACCGCCGCCGATGGCGTGCTGATTCCGGTGCAGTGCGAGTATTTCGCGCTGGAAGGCCTCTCCAGCCTGCTCGACACGATCAAGGCGGTACGCCACCGGCTCAACCCGAAACTGGAGATCGAAGGCCTGTTGCGCACCATGTACGACGTGCGCAACAACCTCGGCAACGAGGTTTCCGCCCAGCTCACCCAGCATTTCGGTGACAAGGTGCTGCGCTCGATCATCCCGCGCAACGTGCGCCTGGCCGAGGCCCCCAGCCACGGCCAGCCGATCCATATCTACGACCGCAGCTCACGCGGCGCCATCGCCTACATCGGCCTGGCCGGCGAAATCATCCGGCGCGAACGTGGACTGCCACCATCAGCCGAACCGGTGCAGGTTGTCGAAGCAATCGACGCGGTTGAACCCTCTCGGCACGACGACGGCGGCGCCCTGCTCAAGGCGCCGGCTACCAATCATCAGGAATAGCGCATGGCTGCTGCGAAAAAACGAGGTTTGGGACGCGGGCTCGATGCCCTGCTCGGCGGCGATGGCGAGGGCACGCCCTCGGTGATCGGCCAGGAAGGCGAGCTGCGCATGTTGCCGATCCAGCAGATCCAGGCCGGCAAGTACCAGCCGCGACGGCACTGGAATGACGAGGCACTGGATGAGCTGGCCGCGTCAATCAAGGCGCAGGGGCTGATCCAGCCGGTGGTGGTGCGCGAGCTGGGCAAGAACCGCTACGAGCTCATCGCCGGCGAGCGCCGCTGGCGTGCGGCGCAACGTGCCCAGCTGGCCGACATTCCGGCCCTGGTCAAGAAAGTGTCCGAAGCCGCGGTGCCGGCGATGGCGCTGATCGAGAACATCCAGCGCCAGGATCTGACCCCGCTGGAAGAAGCCGATGCGCTGAAGCGGCTGATCGACGATTTCGACCTCACCCACCAGCAGGCCGCCGATGCGGTGGGGCGTTCGCGCGCCTCGGTGTCGAACATGCTGCGGCTCACCGAGATGCCGGAGTCGATCAGGAAGCTGCTCGACGACGGCAGGCTGGAAATGGGCCACGCCCGCTGCCTGCTGACCCTGGAGGAATCCATCGCGGTGCCGCTGGCGCGCCAGGCTGTCACCCTCGGCTGGTCGGTGCGCGAGCTGGAAGATGCCGCGCGCCGTGCGCAGACCGCGCCGAAAGGCAAGGCGAAAAGCGCGCCGACACGCGATCCGAACATCGCCGACCTCGAACGCGAACTGGCCGAGCGCTTCGCCACCCGGGTCGAGCTGGCGCAGGGCAAGGGCGGTCGTGGCAAGCTGGTGATCCATTACCACAGCGCCGACGAGCTGGAAGGCATCCTGCAAAAGGTTCGCTGACCGGCCGGGATGAAAGATGAAACGCCTTGGCCCGGTCTCCTTGGCAATGAATCCTCGACAACGACAATTCGAGGCGCTGACCCGTGCCCATGCCGGCGACCTGTATCGCTTCGCCTACTGGCTGTGCGGACAGGAGGCGCTGGCCCAGGATCTGGTGCAGGAAACCATGCTGCGCGCCTGGAAAAACCTCGATGCGTTGCGCGAAGCCGAGGCCGCCAAGCCATGGCTGCTGACCATCCTGCGGCGCGAGCATGCGCGTCACTACGAACGCAAGCAGCTGGACATGGTCGAACTGAATGAAGGCATCCCCGAGGACGCCGCCTGGGCCAGTCCCGAGCGCCATGGCGATGCCGCCGAACTGCGGGATGCCATGTCCAGGCTGCCACACAAATATCGCGAACCGCTGTTGCTGCAGGTACTGGCCGGGATGAGCTGCGACGAGATCGCCGACGAGCTGGGCCAGCCATCCGGCGCGGTGATGACCCAGTTGTTCCGCGCACGGCAGAAGCTGAAATCCATCCTGCAGGGCGGACACACGGAGGTGCGGCATGGACTGTCTTGAGTTCCGCCGCCGGCTTGCCGCCGAACCGCTGTCGCGCGACCCCGCGCTGCAGGCCCATCGCGACGAATGCGCCGCCTGCGCTGCGGCATGGGAGCGCGCGCAACAGGCCGAACGCGAGCTGCTCGACGCGCTGGCCGTGCCGGTACCCGCCGGACTGGCCGAACGCATCCTGCTGGCCCAGGCCACCGGCGAACGGCAACAGCATGTGCGCCGACGCCGCTTCGCGCTGGCGCTGGCCGCGTCACTGCTGCTCGCCGTTGCCGGCGGCGGCCTGCTCTGGCGCCAGCACGACGCCCACACGCTGCCGGCATTGGCGGTGGCGCACATGCCCGACGAGATCCACAGCCTTGACCTGACCCGACCGATCGATGCGCAGGCCATCGCAGCCGGCTTTGCCGGTCGCGGGCTGCACCTGCGCGGCCCGCTCCCCGACAACGTCACCTATGTGCATGATTGCCCGGTCGGGCCCTATCGCACGGTGCACCTGGTCAGTCGTATCGACGACACGTCGATGGCCGTGCTGTACGTGCCGGGCAAGCGCGCAGATGCCGCACACGATTTCCATCGGGGTCGATGGCACGGACGGATCGTGCCGTTGCAGTCCGGCGTACTGGTGATGCTGACCGATCGCACCGGCAAGCACTCGTTCGACGGCATGGCGGATATCGTGGCGCAGGACTGGCGAGTGGCGATCGACGGCCTCGGCAACGCCCAGGTCGGCCAGCTGTAGGCTGGCCGACCCGCTTGCACGGCGGGCGGGTCAGCTGGTCTTGCCGCGCCGACGCAACCACCAACTGGCCACCCCATCCAGCGAGAGCACACCAGGCCCCCACGCAACCAGCGCCAGGAACATCAGCCCCCACGCCTTGTGATCATCGAAGTCGCTGCCGATCAGGCCGGTCCAGAAGCCATCCGGCCACAGATCCGGATACGACACCACGGCAATGATGTTGTAGACGAACAGCATCGCCGCAATCGCGCGCGTGCCCAGCCCGAAGATCAGGAACCACGGCGTGATCAGCTCGACCCAGGTGCCCAGGGTCGCTGCCACCTGCGGCGCCAGCAGCGGCACATGGTATTCGCTGGTGAACAGCGCCAGCGTACCGGCGGGGTCGGCCAGCTTGACCACGCCTGCACGCCAGAACGCCACCGCCACCAGCAGGCGGAACAGCAGCAGCACCAGTGGCTGCAGATGCCGCAACGCGGCGGTCAGGTCCTGCCAGTAACCTGGCGGGGTCGAAATGGAGGTATTCATGCGTCTTGCCCTGTAGTCAGTAGTTCGAAACGTGATGAATCAACGCCGGCGTCAGCAACGGGCCGAGCAATGCATCCAGTGGCGCGTCAGCATCGAGGGTGCGGGCGGCATCCACCGCCACGGATACGCGTTCGCCCTGTTTCAGCGCGACAACCAGCGCGACTGCGGCAGGCGTGCATGCCTGCATGGCCACCTGCCCCTGCTCGCGCCACAGCAATACGCCCTGTGCGCCGCCGGCCAGGTCTACGCCGAACTGATCGGGCGACTCGCTGTAACGCCACAGGTCGAGCACGGGAAAATCGGCCGCGATGACGTGCACGCAAGGCAGCAGGTCCAGCAGCGGATCATCGCCGGCTGCCAGCAGCGCAGCTTGCAACGATGCCGCATCCAGCGCCTCGGCATCGGCCGCGAGGATCGTGCACTGGCGCAGCCAGTCCAGTCGCGCCAGGTCGCCAAGCCAGCCCAGGCTGGCCAGTTCCGGCCGGGTTTCGAGATAGTCGGCGAAGTCGTCGCCCAGATTCTGCAGGTTGCCGCTGCGGCTGCCATGCCAGGCCGCGTAGCGGGTGGCCCAACCGTCGAAACAATCGACCCCGAGCATGCGCTCGACCGCCGGAAAACTGGCCACCAGCGAGGTCACCTGGGTGGCCAGGATCGCATGGCGGTAGATCTGCAGGCGCGCGGCCGGTTCGATCCCGCGGGTATCGATCCACGGCAACAGCGCCGGCGCGGCGCCCTCGATCATCGCGCGGGCAAAGCCCGCCTGCAGTTCAGACAGGCTCGGCGGCGCGGGCATGCACAAGCTCCGTGGCGATGCGCGCCTCGTCTTCGAGAATCTCGAAGGCAGGCAGTTGCTGGTCCCATTCGATCAGGGTCGGCCTGGCGCCCATTCGCTCGATCGCATGCGCATACAACTGCCACACGGCGGGATCGACGCGATGGTCATGGGTGTCGATCAGCAGTGGCCCGCCCAGGCCTTGCTCGCGACTGAAACCGGCCAGATGAATCTCGCCGACCACGGCCGGATCGATGCTGTCGAGGTAGCGCACGGCGTCGATGCCGTGGTTGATGCTGTTGACGTAGACATTGTTGACGTCGAGCAGCAGGCCGCAGCCGCTGCGTTGTGCCAGTTCGCCGAGAAACTCCCATTCGGGCATCGTCGAATGCGTGTAATGGATGTAGCTGGAGACATTTTCCAGCAGCACCTGCCGCTGCAGCGCCTGCTGCAGTTCGTCCACATGCTCGACCATCAGCGCCAGCGCCTCTTCGGTATACGGCAACGGCAGCAGGTCGTTGAAGTGACGGCCGCCGATCGCGCCCCAGCACACGTGCTCGGACACCAGCGCCGGCGACGCCCGCTCGACGACCTCGCGCAGCCGTTGCAGGTGCTTCGGATCGAGCGTATCGGCACTGCCCAGCGACAGCCCCACCCCGTGCAGGCTGACCGGATAATCACGGCGTACCTGCTCGAACACATCCCACATCGGCCCGCCGGCACAGAACAGGTTTTCGCTGTGCAGTTCGAAGAACGGCACGGGCGGGCGCTGCTCCAGCACCTGCGCGACATGCGCTGGCCGCAGCCCGATCCCGACCGCGGCCGGGATCGGTTGCGCACGCCGGGGGCGTGAGGAGGGCATCGAATCAGCTCTTCTTCATCGCATCGTGATGCATCATCGCGTCGGCGGTGAGCGAGCCACCGGCCAGCTTGCCGCACAATCCGGTCGGCACCTCGACGAACGAAGCCGGGTCGCGTGCCCTGGACGACTGCCCGGCGCAGGAGTGCGAGCCGGCCTTGCAATCGTTCTTGTGCGCCGCGTTGACGCCGTAACACTTCTGCATGCTGCCGGCGGCCATCTTGTCGGCGGCATGGGCAGTGCTGGCAGCACCGATGGCGCCGGCGGCGAGCAGGCTGAGCAGGGTGGAGCTGATGACGGTCTTGGCTTGCATGGGTATCTCCCTTGGATGCCGGACGATTCCGGCTGCACAAGGAGACCCGGCCAGCGCGAAATTCATTACAGACCCATGCGATTTCGCTCCCGGGCGGCGCATGGGCGATAATCGTGCCCTGACTGTTCCGGGAATGGATCCATGCCCCAGCTTGCCGTCGTCGTTCCCGTGTTCAACGAGCGCGACAATATTCCACCACTGCTCGCCGAAATCGCCGCCGCCCTGCGTGGCCAGATCGATTACGAAGTGATCTACGTCGACGACGATTCCAGCGACGACAGCCGCGCGGTGCTGGCGGCGGAAAAAGCCAGCCACCCGGAGCTGCGCGTGCTGCATCATGTCACCCGCAGCGGCCAGAGCACGGCGGTGTGGAACGGCGTGCGTGCAGCGCAGTCGCCGTGGATCGCCACGCTCGATGGCGATGGCCAGAACGATCCGGCCGACATCCCGGTGATGCTGGCCGCACGTGCGGCAGCCACCGCCGATGTGCGGCTGTTCGCCGGCTGGCGCACCACCCGCCGCGACAGTTTCAACAAGCGGATCTCCTCGAAAGTCGCCAATGCGGTGCGCTCGCGCATGCTCAGGGACGCCACCCCCGACACCGGCTGCGGCCTGAAATTGTTCGAACGTGAGGTGTTCCTGCGACTGCCATACTTCGACCACATGCATCGCTACCTGCCCGCACTGGTGAAGCGCGCCGGCTTTCTGAGCCGCAGTGTGCCGGTCAGCCACCGGCCGCGTACGGCGGGCGTGTCCAAGTACGGCATGCTGGACCGGCTGTGGGTCGGCCTGGCCGATCTGCGTGGCGTGGCGTGGCTGATGCGCCGCGGCAAGGTGACCCGCGTCGAGGAACTCTGAACGGCTTCGCGCCATCTGGTCCCGATGCTCGTATGCTGGGCGGTGTCCCGCGCTGATTCGAAGCATCAGGAGGCCGCGCATGAGCATTGCCGTCAAACGCGTCTACGAGCCGGCCGCGAAGTCCGATGGCTATCGCGTGCTGATCGACCGCCTGTGGCCGCGCGGGTTGAAGAAGGACGCCGTGCCGCTGGATCTGTGGGCAAAGGAACTGGCGCCATCGACGGCACTGCGCCAATGGTTCGGCCATGCACCCGAGCGCTGGGACGGTTTTCGCCATCGCTACGCCAGCGAACTGGACGCGCTGGCCGAATATTGGCAGCCGCTGGCGGAACGCGCCGCACGGCACCCGCTCACGCTGCTCTACGGCGCCCGCGACGAGGAGCACAACAATGCCGTGGCACTGCAGGCCTATCTGCAGAACTGGTTGCGCACCCACGGCCCGCGCTGAACCACGCCAGCGCACTTCATTCCGATCGCACGGGCGCACTCGACGGCGGCCACTGGGCCAGCGCCTTGCGCGCTTGCAGACGCCCCCGTTCGATCAACTCACGGGCACGGTAGAACTCGTACACGGTGGCGATATTGCGCGGCAATTCGATCAGCAGATCCGGCTGATAGGCCGCCAGGCGCAATCGCGACAGATTGGCCTGCATCAGATCCATCGCCTGGTTGAGCGTGTCGAGCGTACCCGGCTCGCGCGGCTGCTCTTCGCCATGCGGGATCAACCGGCCGATGAATTCGCCGATCCGGTGCCGGTAGCTGGTTTCATCGACCGGTTCGTGCTCGACCGGCGCCGGCGCGAAGGCGGCAACGGCCGGGCCATCCACGCTGACCGCCAGCAGGTAGTCGGCGCGGACTCCGATCAACGGTGTCACCGGCACCGGATTGAGCAAGGCACCGTCGACCAGACGATGGCCTTCCAGGCGATGGGGCCGGAACACGGTGGGGACCGCGATGGAGGCGCGAATCGCATCGAACAGGCTGCCGCGGCTCAACCACACCTCGCGTTCGCGATCGAGGTCGGTGGCGACGGCCGTGAACGCCAGTGGCAGTTCCTCGATCTTCGTGTCGCCGATCAGGTTGCGCAAGGTTTCAATGATCCGCTCTCCCTTGATCAGACCGCCGCCGGAAAACGTCCAGTCGACCAGCCGCAAGACATCGAAACGGGCCAGCGCGGTGACCCAGTCGCGATACACGTCCAGCTTGCCCATCGCGTGAATGCCGCCAATCAAGGCACCCATCGAGGTGCCTGCGATCGCCACGATCTCGAACCCCTGCGCCTCGATTTCCTCGATCACGCCGATATGCGCCAGCCCCTTGGCACCACCGGCGCCCAGCGCCAACGCGATGGTTGGCTTGTTCACGGCATGGCCGGCATCGTTTTGGGCGTGGCTCATGTGAAAGTTCCGATAACGAAATACAAGCGCAGCGGCTATATCCTTGGCACGGCGGCATCGCGCCACGCGGTGACTGCCCATCGCCACCTCGCCGTGCCGATCCATCCTCCATACGGCCACCGGCAGTTAGGATGATGGTCTGCCGGAACCATCGCAAGACCCTGGAGTACGCATGCGCAACACCGAGCAAGCCCTGATTTCAACCCACGGCTGGTCCGTGGCTCGGATGGGCGCATGAGCTGGCAAGCCTGGGCCACGGTCGTGGTGATCGTGACGGCCATGGCGTTGTTCGCCAGTGAAAAGGTGCGCATCGACCTGGTTGCGCTGATTACCCTGGCGGTACTGGTGATTCTCGGCATCATCAGCCCTGCCGATGCCTTGTCCGGCTTCAGCAACGAGGCCACGGTGACGGTGGCGGCGATGTTCGTGCTGAGTCTGGGCATCGAGCGTTCCGGTGCGCTGGAGCCACTGAGCCGGCTGTTGATGAAAATTCGCCAGCCCTGGTTGCTCACCCTGGTGGTGATGCTGGTGATCGCCCCGCTTGGTGCCTTCATCAAGAACATTGCCCTCGTGGCGACATTCCTGCCGCTGGTGCTGCGCGTGTGCCAGCGCACGCACACCTCGCCGGCGCGGGTGCTGATGCCGATGGCCTACGCCGCGCAGATGGGCGGCGTATGCACCTTGATCGGGACCTCTTCCAACCTGCTCGCCGACAGCCTGGCGCAGAAGCACGGCCTGCTGCCCATCGGCGTGTTCGAGATGACCAAACTTGGCGCCTTGCTCGGCGTCGCCGGCATCGTCTACCTGATGCTGGTCGGGCGCTGGCTGCTGCCCAAGCACATTGATGCGCAACAGCCGGAGGAACTGGACATCGGCAAGTACGTCGCCGAACTGGAGCTCACCGCCGATTCACCGCTGGTCGGCAAGGCGATCGCCGATGCGAAGCTGGGCGAAAAGCACGGCGTCTATCCGCTGGAGCTGCTGCGCGGTGAGCGCCGCATGTGGTCGCCGCGCTCGCAGCAGCTGGCCGCCGGCGACGTGCTGCTGGTGCGCGGCGACTGGGACAAGATCGAGGAATTCCGGCGCAGCGCCAGGTTGCGCAACGCGCCCGAGCAACATTACGACCAGGACACCGTGCGCCCGCAAGTGCTGGCCGAGATGATCGTGGCACCGGCGAGCCCGGTCGAGGGCCGCCGTTTTGCCGAGTCCGGCATCGGCTGGCGCTACAACGCGAACCTGCTCGCCATTCATCGCCGCGGCGCGGTGCTGCGCAACAAGCTCAGCGACGTCAGCCTGGCGGTAGGCGACGTGCTGATGGTGCTGGTCGATGAAGACCGGATGTCACAACTGCGCAGCGAGGAATCCTTCATCGTGCTGAGCGAGCGCGAGGATGCACGACGGATGCCGCGCAAGGCGCTGGTCGCCGTGGGCATCATGGCCGCGGTGGTGCTGATCTCGGCATTGCACTGGCTGCCGATCCCGATCGCCGCCATCTGTGGCGCCACCGCGATGGGGCTGAGTGGCTGCTTCGGCCGCAAGGATGTGTACGAAGGGATCGACTGGAAAATCATCATCCTGCTCGGCGCCATCCTGCCGCTGGGCATCGCGATCGAGAAAACCGGCCTGTCCGACACCGTGGTGCAGCTGGGCATGGGCCTGGTCGGCGACCACGGTCCGCTGGCCGCATTGCTGATGATCTACCTGCTCACCGCGCTGCTGACCGAGCTGATGGGGCACAACCCGTCGGTGGTGCTGATGGTCGGCATCGCGGTATCCGTGGCGCACGCGGTGCACGCCGATCCCCGCCCGTTCGTGATCGCGGTGGCGTTCGCCGCGGCAACCTCGTTCGCCACCCCGGTCGGCTACCCGACCAACACCATGGTCTACTACGCCGGTGGCTACAAATTCACGGATTTCATGAAGGTCGGCATCCCGCTGATCCTGATGTTCTGCGCACTGTCGATGTGGCTGATCCCGCAGCTGTGGCCGTTTCACCCGGCCATCCATTGAGCCCGGCCGCGGCATGCAGCTGCGCCATGGACCGGGTTACTGGTAGCCGCCCAGCGCCAGCTGCAGCAGGATCTTCATCTCTTCGCGCAGCGGCAGCGGTGCAATCACTTCGGCATCGGGGCCGTACTTGAGCACATCCATCAACAACTCCTTCGAGTTGGAATACGGCAGTTTCAGCTCGTAGCGACCATCGGACAACCACTCGCCCTTCTGCTGCGTGTGCCAATGCTCGTCAGCCACCCAGCGGGCGGCGTGCGCGGAAAAGCGGATCGTCGCCCAGGCTTTCGGCTTGCCGGCGAAGATGCCGTAACTGGAGGCGAGCAGCTCGTTGAGATCGATGTCGGCCACATCGATCGCGGGTAAGTCCAGTGCATGCGCCTGGGCCATCCGGTCCACCGCGAAACTGCGCAGCGCCTCGCGGTCGTGATCCCATACATCGAGATACCAGTTGTCGCGGTAATGGGTGAGCCGCTGCGGCGACACCGTGCGCTGGCTGTCGGCATTGGTGGTGCGCGCGCGATAGCGGAAACGCAGCTGGCGACGCTCCAGCACGGCACCGGCAACGATGCGGAACACCTGCTGGTCGAGCTTGCGCTCGCCCCAGGGAATCACCCGGATGCGTTCGATTGGCAGCGCCTTGCCGCTGTCGTGGTGTGACAGCAAGCCCTCGATGCGTGCCTTGAACGGCGCCAGCGCACCGGCCAGCACGCCAGGGCCGGAACGGCTGATCAACTCGTTCAGCGCCAGCAACGAGGCCAGTTCGTCCGAGGTCAGCCACAGCCCCGGAAGCTCGAATTTCTCGCCTTCACCCGCTTCGTAACGGAACGCGGCCTGATCCGTGCCGGCGCTTTCGATCGGCGCACCCAATGCATCGCGCAGGAACGCCACGTCGCGGTACAAAGTGGCGCGCGAACACTCCAGTTCGCCAAGCAGCCGTGACAGCGGCACCGGGTAATGCGCCGACTTCAGCAGGCGATGCAGGCTCAGTATCCGTTCGTAACGATCCATCTAAGTAATGACCTGAAGAGTGAGGGCGTTGTCGGGTTGAGGGATTGTGCTCTGACGGTCGCGGCAGGGTGGTTTGTGCGAAGCCAGATTCTCGCCGATCCGGACTCTTGATGAACCTGCCGGACAGACTGCTTGCGGACACGAAGCACACCGACGGATTCGCTGCCCGGCCATCTGGAATCCGGCAGACGGCCAGCATGCGGGTGCCGCGCGGCAGGTGCAAGTGGCCCTCGAGTTTCGCGCATCGCGGGCATCGTTCATTGCAAATTCAAACCGACAGGTTAAGGTAGCGCGTTACCAATCTTTAACAAAATGGACACCCCCTCGATGAACAAGTCCCTGATCGCCAGCTTGCTGCTGGTCGGCCTCGCCAGTTTCACGGCACATGCCCAGGATGCCGCCAGCGACCCGTCGTCGACGGCGTCCAGCCATGGTGGATGGAGTGGCTCGGGTGAATTCGGCTTTGCCTCGACCACCGGCAATTCCCGTTCGCAGAACATCAACGCCAAGCTCGGCCTGAATCAGGAAAACGAGCAGTGGAAGAACAGCTTCTTTGTCGATGCGTTGCGCTCCAAGAGCCAGCAGACCGTGGTCGACAGCAACGGCGACACCATCAAGCAGTTCAACACCACCGCCAACCGCTATGACGGCGGCGCCTCGGTCGGCCTCAAGCTCGACCCGCGCAGCTACATCGTGGGTGCGGCCCGTTACGAGCACGACGAATTCGGCGCCAACCTGTGGCAAGGCACGGTATCGCTCGGCTACGGCTACATCGCACTGAAGGACGAGCGCAATGAGCTGTCCTTCGAAATCGGTCCGGGTTACAAGCGTTACCGTCCCGCCGATGCGATTGTCGTGGTCGACGATACCAGCGTGCGACAACAGCAACCGACCGAGGGCGAGGTGGTCGCCCGTGGCCAGATCAACTACAAGTTCAAGCTCAGCGCCAACACCGCGTTCGAGGACACCTTGCTGATGGAAGCCGGTTCCAAGAACACCTATCTGCAGAACGATGCCGGCCTGGCCGTCAGCATGACCCAGAAGCTGGCGTTGAAAGTCGGCTTCCAGATCCGTCACAACAGCGACGTGCAGCCAGGGGTGGAGAAGTCGGACACGCTGACCACGACCAATCTGGTCTACAGCTTCTGATTCAGCCAACCGGCAAGGATTGGTGCCCCAGGGAGCGCAGCCTGTGTGCGCATGCTCCCTGTCACGTAACGAGAAGCGTCGCGGCTGAAGCCGCTCCAACAAAACTCCACGCCTGTTGGAGCGACTTCAGTCGCGAATGCTTTGCGCACACCCACCCAAAGCGTCGCGGCTGCAGCCGCTCCAGCAAAACTCCACGCCTGTTGGAGCGACTTCCGTCGCGAATGCTTTGTGCACATCCGCCCAAAGCGCCGCGGCTGCAGCCACTTCAACGAAGTTCGGTGCGCTCGTGCTGCGCTAGAGCAACGCGCCGGCCCCTTGGGACAGCAATGCCGCCGCCACCTGCTGGCCCAGCGCGACGGCCTGGTCGCTTGTTGCGCTGCCCTCGGCACGCAACAGGCGGCCGTTGCCGGCATCGCCAACCAGACCTCGCAAGTGCAGGCCGTGCTCGCCCAGCACGCACCAGGCTCCCACCGGCACCGTGCAGCTGCCGCCGAGCGCCTGGTTCATCGCACGCTCGGCCGTGATGGTCAGCCGGGTATCGACATCGTCCAGCGCGGCCAGCAGACCCAGTACGCCAGGCTGCCCGTCGCGGGCCTCGATCGCGATCGCCGCCTGCCCCGGCGCCGGCAGCCAGTCCGGCGCGGCGAGTCGCGAACGAATACGCGATGCCAAGCCGAGCCGCTCCAGTCCGGCACAAGCCAGCACGATGGCGTCATAGTCACCGGCATCGAGCTTGCCCAGTCGGGTACCGACATTGCCACGCAAATCAAGCAACCGCAGATCCGGCCGAAGGGCACGCAGTTGCGCCTGCCGCCGCAGCGAGGAGGTACCCACCCGCGCCCCCTGCGGCAACGCAGCCAGGTCGGCGAAGTCGTTGCTGACAAAGGCGTCGGCAGCATCCGCCCGCGGCAGGATCGCCGGCAAAACGAAACCGGGCTCCAGCTCCGCCGGCACATCCTTCAGCGAGTGCACGGCCAGGTCGGCACGGCCTTCCAGCATCGCCACCTCCAGCTCCTTCAGGAACAAGCCCTTGCCGCCGATGCTGGCCAACGACTGATCCAGGATCTCGTCACCCCGCGTGCTCATCGGCACCAGCGCCACCGCCAGCCCCGGGTGTGCGGCACGCAGCAGCGCCGCCACGTGCTCGGCCTGCCACAGCGCGAGCGCGCTCTTGCGGGTGGCAATACGCAGGGTAGAGGGCTTCATCGGAACTCCAGCAGGCTCGGCAAGGTCGTATTGTCGCGTAGTTGGCCGTGCCAATGCAGCGGCGCCACCGTGCGACGTTTGCGCGCGGCGGCTGTTGCCGCTGGCGCGCTCGGGCTACGATGACGACAAACCTGACGGAGTTCATCATGCAAAGCGGCAACCCGGCTCTCAACAAGAACACCTTCCTCGATGCCGCCAGCGGTGCGGTGGTGTCGCACGGCGACCAGGTGATGACCCTCAACGGCACGGTCAACAAGACCGGCCTGCTGCTGGTGCTGGTCGTGGTCGGCGCGATCTTCAGCTGGAACCAGTTCCACGGCCCCGCCAGCCTGCCCGCGATGGGCCCGCTGATGATCGGCGGCGCCATCGGTGGCCTGGTGCTGGCGCTCATCACGATCTTCAAGAAGACCTGGGCACCGGTCACCGCACCGTTGTATGCCCTGGTCGAGGGCGTCTTCATCGGCGCCCTTTCGGCCATTTTCGAGATGCGCTATCCGGGCATCGTGATGCAGGCGGTCGGGCTCACCTTCGGCGTGATGGCGGCGCTGCTGCTGGCGTATCGCAGTGGCGTGATCCGCGCCACCGAGAAGTTCAAGCTTGGCGTGGTCGCCGCGACCGGCGGCGTGTTCCTGCTGTACATGGCCAACATGGTGATGGGCTTCTTCGGCCATTCGATGGGCTTCATCACCGGCAGCAGCACCCTCGGCATCGGCTTCAGCGTGGTGGTGGTGGTGATCGCCGCACTCAACCTGATCCTCGACTTCGACATGATCGAGCAGGGCGTCAACGCCCGCGCCCCGAAATACATGGAGTGGTACGGCGCCTTCGCGCTGGTGGTCACCCTGGTCTGGCTGTACCTGGAAATCCTGCGTTTGTTGTCGAAGCTGCAGTCGCGCAACTGAGGCGAGGTGGTAATCGAATGCTGTCGTGCATTTGCCGGAGATTCGCTTGTGCCATGTGGCACCAGCCCGTTTAGCAGCAAGTCGGATTCGCTCAAACAGCAAAGGCCGCCCTCGGGG
>DATMTH010000085.1:0-3555 GCA_035564915.1 Rhodanobacter sp. | reverse complement strand
GGGGCGAACGGCGTACTGCCGAACATCTTCGGCGTGGGCGGCGACGAGTTGCTGGCGAAGGTGCGCGGCCTGCATATCGTCGCCTGCGGCACCAGCTACCACGCCGGCATGGTGGCGAAATACTGGATCGAGGAACACGCGCGCCTGCCGGTCGCGGTGGAGGTGGCCAGCGAGTACCGCTACCGCGAGGCGGTGGTGCCGGAGGGCACGCTGTTCGTGGCGATCTCGCAGTCCGGCGAAACCGCCGACACGCTGGCCGCGATGCGCGAGTCGCGCCGCCGCGGCTACCTCGGCACGCTGGCGATCTGCAACGTGCCGGAATCCTCGGTGGTGCGCGAGGCCGACCTCAAGCTGATGACCCGTGCCGGCCCCGAGATCGGCGTGGCCTCGACCAAGGCCTTCACCACCCAGCTCGCCGCGCTGGCGCTGCTATCCCTGCAGCTGGCGCGGCAGCGTGGGCTGGACGATGCGCGCCACGCGGACTTGTGCGCGCAGCTGCAGGCCCTGCCGCGGGCGATCGAACGTGCGCTGGCGCTGGAGCCGCAGATCATGGAGCTGGCCGAGCATTTCATTCCGCGCCACCACGCGCTGTTCCTCGGTCGCGGCGCGCAGTTCCCGGTGGCGCTGGAGGGTTCGCTCAAGCTCAAGGAAATCTCCTACATCCATGCCGAGGCGTATCCTGCGGGCGAGCTGAAGCACGGCCCGCTGGCGCTGGTGGACGAGGACATGCCGGTGGTGGCGGTGGCGCCGAACGGCCCGCTGCTGGACAAGCTGAAATCCAACCTGCAGGAAGTGCGCGCCCGCGGCGGCGAGCTGATCGTGTTCGCCGACCACGCCGCGCCGATGGACGGCAACGCCGCGCGCGGTCACCTGCTGCGCATCGATGGCGGCGGCGACTTCATCGCCCCGGCGGTGTTCACCGTGCCGCTGCAGCTGCTCGCCTACCACGTGGCCGTGCTGCGCGGCACCGACGTCGACCAGCCGCGCAATCTCGCCAAATCCGTGACGGTCGAGTAAGTCGCCGGCATTGCGGCACGCATGGTGAGACCGAATAGAGGTTCCAACCGCACCCCAAATGCGAAGCCTGATTGCGACCTCGCTGTCGGCGCTGCTGCCCTTGTCGACGCTCGATAGCTGTACGGATTGAATACTCACGGATTGATACAAAGGCATTTCGGATGTACTCCTTAAATGAGTACATAGGAGTAAAGAGCCATGCCCCGAGTCGCTGTCGATGACAACAAGCGGATGAATCTGCGGGTCTTGCCCGAGCAGAAGGCCACGCTCGTGCGGGCGGCCGCGCTGCGACACACGGATCTGACAGATTTCGTGCTGCAACCGGCCTTGCGCGAAGCCAAGGCGGTGATCGCGGAGGCCGAGCGCATCGTCCTGTCGGAAAGGGACAGCGTTGCGGTGCTGAGGATGCTCGAAAACCCGCCGGCGCCGAACGCCAAGCTGCGCAAGGCTATCGCAGCGCTGCCCAAGCAGGGATGAGCATCCCCGCCTGGCACGAGGAACCGATCTCCAAAAAGCATGATCGCAAGTTGTTCGACTGCGGCGATTCCGCGATTAACGAGTTCCTTCGCAAGTACGCGCGTCAGAGTCACGAGGCCGGCGGCGCGAAAACCTTTGTCGCCGTCGACGACGCGGACGGCAAGACGGTTCTCGGCTTTTACAGCTTGGCGCCCGGGGCGCTCGCTTACGCGGATACGCCCGAGCAGGTGCGCAAAGGCTCGGCGCATCACGACGTGCCGGGTTTTAGGCTCGCGCGTATCGCGACGGGCAAACGGTTGCAAGGCGGTGGTCTCGGCGGCCAGCTCCTTGCGATGGCCGCGCGGCGCTGTTTGCGCGCCGCCGACGTTGTGGGGGGCTTGCTCATGATCGATGCGAAGAACGGGAGGGCCGCCGGGTGGTACGCCAGCTATGGCGCCGTGGCACTGGCCGACAAGCCGCTCACGCTGGTGATGGCCCTCGCGACGTTCGAGGCGGAGCTGAAGACGAAAGGTCTTCTGTAGAAATCATGCCGTCTTGGAACCTCGCTGCCGGCGTCGTGCACGTCGAAAGATTGCAACAAGGCCGACATTCGCCTCCACGGCAAGGTCGGCCGGCACATCAGAAACACCAACTGGCAGCGGTCAATGCGGCCGTTTCCAGCCTTTTGTCTCAGCAGAGCCAGGCCGTGGCCGACCCGTAGTTGGAACTTCTATTGCTCAGTTGGAACCTCTATTCGGTCGCACCAACGCACTTGGAATCGTTGTAACGAAAAGCCGGCAGTTGCCGGCTTTTCCTTGGAAGCGCGGACATGGATGGCCGCCCGTTTGATTTTGCGACCACCATCCTTGGCGGTCGCCCTTCGGGCCATCGCTGGCGCGATGTCAAAAATCGCTCCGGGCGATTTTTTCGCGATCAGGGATGATCGCAAAGATCATTCCCCGCTGCGCTGATACTGCGGCGACATCGGCATCATGTTCGCGTTCTCGTTGTACATGACCCAGATGGAGGCGCCGAGCACGATCACCACCAGCACGATGGTGAAGATGAAGGCCATCATGTTCCAGCCGCCTTCCGAATGCGTGTCGAGGTGCAGGAAGTAGACGATGTGCACGAAGATCTGCACGACGGCCAGCAGAAGCACGATCGTGATGGTCAGCCAGCGGCTGTCGAACACGTGCCCCATCACCAGCCAGAACGGGATGATGGTGAGGATCGCCGCCAGCACGAAGCCGGTCAGGTAGCCGCGCAGGCTGCCCTGGTGCACGTGCAGGGTGTGGTCGTCGTGACCGGATGCGGAGGGATGGCTCATCGCAGCACTCCTGCCAGATAGACGAAGCTGAAGACGCCGACCCACACCAGGTCCAGGAAGTGCCAGAACATGCTCAGGCACTGCAGGCGCCGGATGTTCGCCTCGGTGAGGCCGAACTTGCCCAGTTGCACCATCAGCACGATCAGCCACAGGATGCCCACGGACACGTGCAGGCCGTGCGTGCCGACCAGGGTGAAGAACGAGGACAGGAAGGCGCTGCGGTCCGGTCCGGCGCCGGCCTCGATCATGTCGTGGAACTCGTGCAGTTCCAGTCCCACGAAGCCCGCCGCCAGCAGGCCGGCAACGGCCAGCCAGGCCAGCATGGCACGCTTGTTCTGCCGCGCCATTTCCAGCATCGCGAAACCGAAGACCACCGACGACAGCAGCAGCAGTGCGGTGTTCACGGCCAGGCCCGGCAGGTCGAGTATCTGGGCGGCCGACGGTCCACCGGCGTCGTTGGTGCCCAGTACGGCATAGCACGCGAACAGCGAGGCGAAGATGAAGCAGTCGCTCATCAGGTAGATCCAGAACCCGAGCAGGGTTCCGTTGTGAGCGGGCGGTTCCTCGTGGCAGAGGAACGCCGAGGGTGCGCTACCGGCAGTATCGACAGACGTGCTGTTCATGCGCGCGCCCCTTGGGTTTCAGCTTGCCAATTGCCGGTGTGTTCGAACTCCCGTACCTCTTCCGCATGGATGTGGAAGTCGCGGTGATAGTTGAAGGTGTGGGCGATGGTCGCGACGATGATGCCCACG
>DATMTH010000084.1:0-17380 GCA_035564915.1 Rhodanobacter sp. | reverse complement strand
GATGAAGTAGTACGTCGGCCGGCTGCGCCATGCCGCTTCGGTCAGCGTGCCGCCGAGTGCGGAGGCATGCAGCGGACCTTGCGTGGCGTAGACCAAAGCTTTCTCGGTGTCGTCCAGGTCCTGCGCGAACAGCTTGAAAATGCCGTCCCGGGTGAGCTTCAGATGGCCCTGTGCATCAGGGCGGATTTCGTCATTGAGCGGTGCGGCCTCGAACTTCGCGAACAACTTACCCGCCGACTCGCCCGCGTCCGGTGCGAACGCGTTGATGTAGACCATGCGCGCCACCTTCGGGTCGTTGCCCGCTTCGCCGATCACCGCGCCGGCATAGCTGTGGCCGACCAGGACCACGTCGCCTTCTGCCAGCGCGATGGCACGCTGCACGGCGGCCACGTCGGCCTCGAAGCCAGTCAACGGAAGCTGCACAGCGGTTGCGGTGAGCCCGTTGCGGGCCAGCAGCGGGATTACCTTCGACCAGGTCGAGCCATCGGCCCAGGCGCCATGGACCAGAATCACATTTGGGATGGAAGTGTTCATCGATTTTCTCCGTCGGTAGTCGGCCATGGCCGTGGGTTGTTTGACCGAGAAATTTTGGCTCCCGAGCGAATGTCAGAAAGGACATAATTCCCACTTATCCTGCCAACTCTGGAAATCTGGCATGCCGCGTTCAAAGACATCGAAAACGCTCTGGTTTGTGGTGTTTCCGGGGTTCGAGTTGCTCGACCTCGGTGGCCCGCTCTGCGCCTTCACGCTGGCGAGGGAC
The DNA here is from genome assembly GCA_035564915.1 of Rhodanobacter sp. Lineage (GTDB taxonomy): Bacteria > Pseudomonadota > Gammaproteobacteria > Xanthomonadales > Rhodanobacteraceae > Rhodanobacter. The sequence continues at coordinate 16,620 of DATMTH010000084.1, read as the reverse complement.
TTTCATCAGGCCGGCTACGACATCCGCGTCATCTCCAGCATTGGCGGGCTGGTCAGTGGAAGCTCCGGAATCGCGATCGACACCACGGCGGCATCGCCTCGCGGGCATGTCGATACCTTGATGGTGGTGGGTGCGCCAACGCCAGACTCATCCGACGCACAAGCCGATACGGTGAACCTCGTCCGAGCCATCTCCCCCTGTGCCCGACGCACGGCGAGTGTCTGCACCGGGGCCTTCCTGCTCGCGGCCGCCGGTCTACTGGACGGCCGTCGTGCCACCACCCATTGGCGCTGTGCACCAGAGCTGCAGCGGCGCTACCCCGCCATCAAGGTCGAGTCGGACCGGATCTTCATCCGCGAAGACGATATCTGGACCTCGGCCGGCATCACCGCCGGTATCGACCTCGCGCTGGCGATGATCGAGGAGGACTGCGGCACCGAAATATCCAAAGCCATCGCGCGCGACCTGGTGGTCTATCACCGCCGCAGCGGAGGACAATCGCAGTTCTCGACCATGCTCGATCTCGAGCCGACCCCGGGGCGGATTCGCGACGCGCTGGCCCACGCTCGGCTGCACCTCAAAGACCAGCTTTCAGTCGAGCGGCTGGCCGAGGTGGCAAACATCAGCCCGCGGCAGTTCGCACGGCAGTTCACCGCCGAGACCGGCGAAACCCCTGCGCGTGCGATCGAGCGCCTGCGCTGTGAAGCGGCCTTGCCGCGCATCGAGGAAACCGGCGAGCCACTGGAGCAGATCGCAAGACAGGTGGGATTGGACATGGAGCGCATGCGGCGTGCATGCCTGCGTATCTACGGCCTCTCACCCCGGGCCTTGCGCCGCCGTAGCCGCAGCTTGCATGGCTAGCGCAGTGTATGGGAAGCATGTTGTCTCTCTGGAGGGATAGGTACTGAGCACTTCCCTACCCTGGATAACGAACCCTAATCGCACTGGCCTGAGGTGCGCTTTCGGCCAACGATGGCTAAGACTGCTTCAAATGCTCGCCACAAAGCAGCCATTCATGAGCGACCATCGCTCAACAGCTGCCGACCGCCAAGCATCGATAGGAGACCGACGGTCGCTGAGGGTTCAATTCAGGACTCAAAGCGGGCAGGCAAGCTCAACTGCTGGATACGTCTCGATGTACGATTCGCCAAGGCACCCAAAATAGGTTACGACGCGCTTCAGCAGATCGACGTCATAAGTAACCACCCCAGCTTTCCATGTTGCTGCGAGAAATTCAGGAAAGCTGCTCTCTCCGGCTTGATCTGTCCGCAATGCTGCGATCAGGGCATCTTCATCGAAACTTGGCACGTCAACGGTACCGCTAACCAGCGGCGTACCTTGTTGAACCACCGCGCCGTGGTCTGTCAGATAGAGACTCGCGCAAGCCGGCAATTGCCACACGTTGCGTGTTATGCCAGCACAACGGAGCGTCTCGGCCAAGAAGGGGAATCCTCCAACACGGGGTCGCGCCGCTATGGCGCGCGCCTGTGCGGCTTGCAGATTGGATATAGCTTCGTTCATTCGATCTCTCCTAGGCTCCCAAAATGGGAGGCAGCCGAAAAAAAAGTGACTGTCAGTCAACGGGCGGCCTACACATCTGATGCGCTTTGGCTAGCTTCTCCATCAGCGATCGAAGCATCGCGCGCTCCTCCGGATCGAGTGGGGCAAAGAAGTACCGATCGTTATTGTCGGCCAGATCTTTCAGATCAGGAAGAGAGCGCCGTCCTGAAGGAGTAAGAGAAAGAAGGCACACCCGACTGTCGTGGTGACTCGCTTTGCGCCGGACCAAATTCTTGGACTCGAGCTTGTCCAGCACCTTCGAAATCGCACCCCGCGTCATTCCCATGAGATCTGCGAGGTCGATGGCTGTGATGTCCGCGCGATGCTGAATCTGATTCAGCGCCACCCACTCGGCAACCGAGAGTTGCCTTTCCTGCAGAGCTCGAGCAAAAGCCCCGGAAATCTGATTCGAAACGAGACGAAGCCAGTACCCGATATGGGATTCCAGAAACGGTACACACATCTTTTCCGACGGACTTTTCATTAGTGAGCTTAGCATTAGGTTCCATGGAAACATATATTGTTTCCATGGAACTCAAATGTCAATAGACGCCATTGAGGGCTTGCCGGCGTTGCGGTCGGTGTGGCTCTGGCATGGCTGCTGCATAACATTCGAGGCGGATCGCTACGCCGCCGCTGCACATTAACTTTGATGACCGGCCTTCCCGAAAGCGGACGGACGCCACCGGCAGCAACGGGTCGACAAGCGACCTTCAGCCGCTTGGCAACGCCGGTCAAGTAGTGTGGTGAACCTGGCCTGCTGTGCTGGCCATGATGGGCCAACAAGCCGGAAATCCACATCTGGGCCGAGCGCAGATCAGAGGATCGCCAGCACCGCCTCGGGTGGCCGACCGATCGCGGCCTTGCCATTGGCGACCACGATCGGGCGCTCGATCAATTTCGGGTGCGCCACCATCGCGGCGATCAGTGCGTCGTCATCCAGTGACGGGTCAGCCAGGCCGAGCGACTGATATTCCGCTTCACCGGTGCGCAGCAAGTCGCGCGCATGCATGCCCAGCTGTTTCAGCAGGATGGCCAGCTCGGCGGCGCTCGGCGGGTTGTCGAGGTAGTTGATCACCTCGACCAGTTCGCCGCGTTGCTCAAGCAGCGCCAGCGTGGCGCGCGACTTGGAGCAGCGGTTGTTGTGATAGATGCGCAGCATGCTTCGTCGATCTCGGGTGGATGCTCAGCGGTTGCCGGAACGGTTGCCACCACGACCGCCGCCCGCCGGGCGCCCGCCGCCGTGCCCCTGAGGGCGTCCACCGGGTGCCCGGTGGACGCCTTGGCCCTGGGGCCGGCCGCTGCCCGCCGGGCGATTGCCGCCCTGGCCGGCGGGGCGACCACCTTGCGCCGGGCGGCCGCTGAGTGCGCGGTTACCGCTGGCGGCACCACGCGATTCGCCGCCGAAGCCACTGTACGGGTTGCCGGGAGCACCACCACGTGTGCCCGCGGGCTTGCCGCCAGCGGGGCGACGATTGCCGCTGTTGCCGGCTGGGCCATTGCCGCGTGCAGCGCCTGGCCGGCCACTGCCATCACGGCTTTCGCCGGCAAACCAGGTGCGCACCGAGGGCAGTTCCTGGCCCGGAGCCACGCGGCGTCCCTTGCTGCCGCGCTTGCCGCCAGTGGCTGCACGCTCGGGGCGCGCCACGTTGCCGTTGACTTCCTTGCCATCGCGGCGTGGAGGCTTGCGCCCGCGGCTGGGTTCTTCGCGAATGCGGTCGTAGGCGCGCAGCTCACGCGCTTCGTCCTGACCGCTGGTCCAGGCGGTGCCGGAACCGCTTTCGGGGCGATACTCGGTGACGCTGCGGTTGGCGCGGCGTTGATGCAGCACCGGGCTCAGGGTGAGTACCGGTTGTGCCGAACCCAGGCCGGAGGCTTGGCGCAGTTGCTTGACGTTGTCTGCGTCCAGCACCTCGCATTCACCACGGCGCAGGTTGCGCGGCAGTTCGATGGTGCCGTAGCGGATGCGCTTGAGCCGGCTGACCAGGAAACCTTGCGAGTCCCACAGGCGGCGCACTTCACGATTGCGGCCTTCGCGGATCACCACGCGGAACCAGCTGTGGCTGCCACCGCGGCTGATCACCGCGATTTCGTCAAAACGGGCAGGGCCGTCGTCCAGTTCCACACCGGCTTTCAGGCGCTCGATGATTTCGTCGGGCACTTCGCCGTGCACGCGGCACAGGTATTCGCGCTCGAGGCCGCTCTTGGGATGCATCAGGCCGTTGGCCAGTTCACCATCGGTGGTCAACAGCAGCAGGCCGGTGGTGTTGATGTCGAGGCGACCCACGGCGATCCAGCGTGCACCCTTCAGGCGCGGCAGCTGTTCGAACACGGTGGGGCGGCCTTCGGGATCGTCACGGGTGGTGAGCACGCCCTCGGGCTTGTGGAAGAGCAGCACCTCGGTGTCGTCGCGGCTGTCGGTGGCCACCACGAATTGCTTGCTGTCCATGACCACCCGGTCGCCGGCTTTCACGCTCATGCCGATCTCGGCCGGTGCGCCATTGAGTTCGACTTCGCCGGACTGGATGCGTTGTTCGAGCATGCGGCGGGAGCCGAGCCCGGCATTGGCCAGCACCTTGTGCAGACGCTCTTCCAGCGCCGGACCATCGGTCTCGGTGCGTTGCGGGCGCTTCAGGGACAAAACGGATTTTTGCGGCGCATTCATGCGCGGTACTCCTCGGGATCTTGCGCGGCAATGTCGGTTTCGACGTCCGCGGCGGGGTTCGCTGCCTCATCGGCAGTGGTCGTCGGGATGGCGGCCGGCTCGCTCGTCGCGGAGCGGGTCTCGTCGTTCCCGGATGGGATGGTCGACGCGTCGGCGTCGGCCGTGAGGTTGTCGTCGGCAATCGGGTTTTCCCCGTCTGCCGATTCTGCATGGGTCTGGCCTTCGTCAGCAGCTTCGGACGCCGCCAGCTCGGCGTCCGGATCGATCGGCAGGTCGCGCACGATGCGTGCGGGCAAGGGTTCGGCCTCGAAGCGCAATTGCGGGTCTTCCATGTCGCGGATTTCGGACAGGGGCGGCAGCTGATCCAGTGATTTCAGGTTGAAGTAGTCGAGGAATGCGCGGGTGGTGCCGAACAGCGCCGGCTTGCCGGGCACGTCGCGATGACCGACCACCCGGATCCATTCGCGCTCTTCCATCGTCTTGATGATGTTGGATGACACCACCACGCCGCGGATCTGCTCGATCTCGGGGCGGGTGATCGGTTGCCGGTAGGCGATCAGCGCCAGGGTTTCCAGCAAGGCGCGTGAATAGCGGCTGGGCCGCTCGGTCCACATCCGCGAGATCCACGGATGCACATCCTGGCGTACCTGGTAGCGGAAGCCGGAGGCGACTTCCTTCAACTCGACGCCACGGCCGGCGCAGTCTTCGGCGAGCGTTTCCAGCGAACGTGCAATCTGCTGATGACTGACATCGTCGGCCTCGTTGAACAGGTCGCCGAGCTGATGCACGGTCATCGGCTGGGTCGAGGCCAGCAGCGCGGCTTCGATGATGGGTTTGATTTGCTCGATCTGCATGGCCTTGGGTCGGATGCCGATTCAGTGGTGACTGTTCATTCGCCGGACGATTCGAGCAGTGCCGATTCGCCCGCTTCAGGGTCATCCGCCGTTGACCCGGCGGACTCTTCGATATGGCTCACTTTCGCTTTCACGTAGATCGGCGCCAGCGGTTCTTCCTGCACGATCTCGATCAACAGCTCCTTGGCCAGCTCCAGCATCGCCAGGAAGGTCACCACAACGCCGAGGCGTCCTTCGCTGGGGTCGAACAGGCTTTCGAAAGAATGAAAGCTGCTGTCGTCGAGCCGGCTCAGCAATTCGCCCATGCGCTGGCGCACGCTGAGCGTTTCGCGCTTGATCGCATGAAGCCCGAACAACTCGGCCCGGTGCATCACGTCCTTCAGCGCCAGCAGCAGCTCGTTCAACTCCAGCGGTGGCGGCAACTTGATCACGTTGCGCTCGCCCACGTCGGCATGAACCACCACGCTGTCGCGTTCCTGCCGCGGCATCGCCTCGATGTCCTCGGCGGCACGCTTGAAGCGTTCGTACTCCTGCAGTCGCCGCACCAACTCGGCGCGGGGATCCTCTTCCAGCCCTTCCTCGGCGGGTGGCCTGGGCAGCAGCAGTCGCGACTTGATCTCGGCCAGGATCGCTGCCATCAGCAGATACTCGGCGGCCAGCTCCAGTCGCATCACATCGCGCATCAGCTCGATGTAGGTCATGTATTGCCGGGTGATCTCGGCTACCGGGATGTCCAGGATGTCGAGGTTCTGCCGCCGAATCAGGTACAGCAGCAGATCCAGCGGGCCTTCGAATGACTCCAGGATCACTTCCAGCGCATCCGGCGGGATGTACAGATCCTGCGGCATCTGCAGCAGCGGCTCGCCGCGCACCATGGCCAGCGGCATTTCCTGCTGCTGCGGTACCGTCGCAAATGCATCCTGCGGCGTGGTGACCACGTTGGGTGACTCGACCGGCTCAGTGCTCATCAAGACATGTCACAAGGCCGTTTTCGGCGGCTGGCAGTGCGTTCAACATGATCGGAGTCATTCGTTCCCGGCACAAACATGAATGTCCGCGTTCGAACGCGGCAACGAGGCAGCGTTCACGAATACTGCATGGCTTCCCATCTTCAAAGCCGCGGCGTGGCGGGGTGGCATGGCCCCGACCGGCTGACGAAGCCACTCGACGGTGGTTCGGTCATACGGCTCGCCGGCAATCACGGCGCGCAGCACCGGGTTGTCAGCCACGGCAACGGCGCAGGTCGGCAGATAGCGGATTCAGCACCGCTGACTGTCCCATGATCGGTTTGAGAGCTTCGGTGATCGCCCATGGAATGCCGGAGAGACCAGCAAACATGTTCCATGCAACCACGCGTGTGTCACAGGGTAACGGCAAGCCGGCGGCAAGTCCAGTGACGCCGACGGCGCCGAATCAACCGGGCAGCAGGGCGGCGAGGCGGTCGTGCAGTACCTCGTGGCGCCAGCCGCCCAGGAAGTCGGGCCATTCGGCGGTGACCACATACTCTTCCAGGATCTTGCGCGGGCACAGCAGCCCGGGAGGCAGGTCGAGCTCGCCGGCGCAGGTGTCGACCAGTTGTTTCATCGCCCCGAGCGCCTGTTTGGCTTCGCCGTGCGGATGTGCCGGAATGGCAGCGGTGGCGGTCATCTCCTCGGCAGTGACAGCGGGTACGAGCAGCTCGAACAGCTCGCTGCGCTGGGCCGCGCGCAGCGCACGCTGTCCGCGGCAGCGTTGCTCCAGTTCAGCCAGGCTGGCTGGCGGCTGGTGCGCCAGACTCATGGCCAGGGTGTCGTCGATCAGCCAGGGGCGTGGCACATCAAGCCGGCGGGCGCTGCGATCGCGCCACAACAGCACGCGGCGCAGCAGCGCTTGGGCCGGTCGCTGCCACTCGGCGGCTCCGCGCATGGCGCGCTGCGGTTGCGGTTCGCCATCGCGATGACTGGCACGCTGCTTCAGGCGGCTGCAGTCTTCGGCGTGCCATGCGCTGCGCCCGCGCTGCTGCAGACGCTCGGCGAGTTGTTCGTGGATGGTCTTGAGATACACCACGTCAAGGGCCGCGTAGCTGCATTGAGAGGCGGTGAGCGGGCGCTGCATCCAGTCCGAACGGGTCTCGCCCTTGTCCAGATCCACCCCTGCCAATTCGGCGACCAGGGCGCGATAGCTGATTCCCAGCCCCATGCCGACGAAGGCCGCGGCGATCTGGGTGTCGAACAGGATATGCGGGCCACCAGGCAGCAGCGGGGCGAGGGTTTCCAGATCCTCGCTGGCGCTGTGCATGACGGTGATGGCCGGGCCGTTGCCCAGCAGCGGCTGCAAGGCATCACCGATGTCGAACGCGAGTGGGTCGATCAATGCGTGGCGGCCGTTCCAGCCCAGTTGCAGCAGGGCCAGTTGCGGATAGAACGTATTGCGACGCATGAATTCGGTATCCAGCCCGATGGCGGCATCCGCCGGCACCTCGGCAAGCCAGGCTTGCAGTGCGTCGCGATGGTCGATCCATTCGGCGTGGGTGGTTACGGGCAGCGGCATCGTGGGTCCTTGCGAAGCGACGAGGCAGATTGCCCTGTCGGCGGTTTGTGCCTATCGTGAGCAGCGCACGATAACAGGCCGCATCCGGGACGCCCATCTATGCCAAGCAATGCAACCTTGCGCCGTCAGCGCTTTCTTGGTGGAGCGCTGGGTGCGATCGTGCTGGGGTTCGCGCTGACCTATCACTTTTTCCCGGAGCTGTTTCATGTCCAGCCGGGACAAGAGCCCAAGCGGGCGATGTCGCTGGGTGGCGTGGTGCCGGTCAGCAATCTGCAGCCGGAGCGGGCATCGGCCATCGACGAACTCAACGCGGGGCCGCCGCTGACCCTGGCGCCGACCGCCGTCATCGTGGCGCGCAACAGCAGCAATGCAAACCTTCCGGCGCAAACCAAGGCAGACACGCCTGCCGTGCAGGCACTGTTGAATCGTGCCGTGAAGGCATTGCACGCCGGGCAACTGGCGGGCGATCCGGGCAGTGCGGCTGCGCTGTTCATGCAGGCACTGAAGGAGCAACCGGACAGTCGCCGCGCCGTGCAGGGCATGTTCGACGTGCGCGCGCGGTTGGTGGCGGAGATCGATCAGGACATCGCGGTGGGCGATGCCGATGCGGCCAGCGAATTGCTCGATGCATTGCGCACCTTGCCCAATGCCGACAAGGAAGTGGCCCAGCTGGAGGCGAATCTGCAGACCCTCGCCCGAGTGCGGCCCATGCTCGCCAGGGCGGCGGCACTGTTGCAGCAGGGCAGGGCCGATCAACCCGCAGGCGGCAGCGCGCTGGATCTGTATCGCGAAGTGCAGCAGCTCGATCCGCACAACGCGGTGGCTGAACAAGGCATCTTCCAGGTGCAGCGTGCCGTGCTCGATCGGGCGCTGGCTGCCGTGGCGCAGAACGATTTCGCCGGTGCCGACAAGGCGCTGGTCGAGGCGCAGGCCATACGCCCCGGCTCGCAGCAGATGCTGGATGTGCACCGGCGTGTCGATGACATGCGCCAGCAGCGCGCCAGTGGCGTGCTGGCGCAGGCGCGTTCGGCGCTGGACGCCGGCAACCTCACCCTGGCGACGACGCTGGCCGCGCAGGCCCGCGCGATTGACCCCGGCCTGGCCGCGCTGGCCGATTTCAACGAACAACTGATCAACGCCAGGCTGTACGCCAGCTACAAGCCTGGCCAGATATTCACCGATCGCTATGTCGATCTTCCCGGCAAGACACCGTCAATGGTGGTGATTCCCACCGGCAGCTTCGACATGGGCATGTCCGAAAGCAGGCGCGATCACCTTGATGCCGCCATGCCGCAGCATGCGGTCACGCTGGGCAAGGGCTTCGCGATGGCACGCAGCGAGATCACCGTCGGCGAATTCCGTGAATTTGTTCGTGCCAGTGGCTATGTGCCCGAGTCGGTCAAGCTGGGCGGTGCCAGCGTGTACGACGAGCGCAGCGGCGCACTGCGCGACGATTCCCGTGCCGACTGGCAGGACGATTACGCCGGGCGCAAGGCTGCCGACAACCTGCCGGTAGTGAACGTTTCCTGGAACGATGCGGTGGCCTATGCCAGATGGCTGAGCCAGCGCACTGGCAAGGTCTATCGCCTGCCCAGCGAGGCCGAGTTCGAATACGCGCTGCGCGGAGGCACCACCACCACCTATTGGTGGGGTGATGGCGTGCCGGGCAGCGAGGTGGAAAACCTCACCGGCTCGGGTGACCGTTCGCGCAGCAGCCGGCACTGGAGCAATGCATTCCGCGGCTACCATGATGGCTATTGGGGGCCGGCACCGGTGATGAGTTTCAAGCCCAATCCGTTTGGCCTGTACGACATCGACGGCAACGTTTCCGAATGGGTGGCCGATTGCTGGCATGACAATTACATCCGCGCGCCTGTCGACGGCAGCGCATGGCTCAACCCGGGCTGCAGTGCCCATGTGGTTCGCGGTGGTTCCTGGGGCAGCTCGCCGGATCAGGTCGTCTCGGCCTATCGGCAGGGCGCCAACAGCGATGTGCGCAGCGGTCGTGTCGGCTTCCGGGTGGTGCGTGAGTTGTAGTCGGGGACGCGGATTGCCCGTGTTGTGGCGTACGCTTTTGTCGGGATATCGGGGCGCTGCCCGTCAGCTTGTCATCGGGCAACAATCGGGAGGAAGAATGGATGACCATGCCACGTGAAATTTTATCCGCACTGATGAGGTTGCCTTGAACGCTGCGACATTGTGGTGGGGCTTGCTGTTCGGCTCGATCGGGCTGGGCTTTTTCGTCTACGGCAAGAAGCAGCGCATGGTCGTGCCACTGGTTTGCGGGTTGGCGCTGATGACGTTTCCGTATTTCGTCAGCAGTACCGTGTGGCTGGTCATCACCGGCCTGGCGCTGATCGCGATACCGTATTTTGTGCGGGCTTAGCAGGTTGTCGGCCTTTGCTGGCGTGGAGGCGGCCGTCGGTGCAGGTCCATCCGTCTGCACAAGTCCGTCGAGGGACCATTCGTGATGAACGACGACACAATCGATGATCCGGCCAATCTGGAGCTGTCGCCCGCGCAGATGTGCTCGATGGGCGAGGCCGTGCTGAAGCGTTCGCTGGAACACCTCGCCACGCTGAAGGCATCGCCGATCTGCGGTGATTTCGGCGAGATCGAGGCGTTGTGCCGCTCGATGCGCGAGAGCGCGCCCGAACACGGCGAGACGCTGGAGGCGCTGCTCGATCCCTTGTTCGACGAATGGATTCCGCGTTCCTTCGGCACACCGGCACCGGGTTATCTGGCCTACATCCCGGGTGGCGGGATCTACACCGCCGCCTTGGCGGACTTCATCGCCGATACCAGCAACCGCTACACCGGCATCTGGCAGGCGGCACCCGCCCTGGTGCAGTTGGAGGCCAATGCGCTGGACTGGCTGCGTGACTGGATGCAATTTCCGTCGACCGCACGTGGCCTGTTCACCACCGGTGGTTCGATGGCGGTGTTCAATGCCATTGCCTGCGCGCGCGAAAAGCTGCTGGGCAACGACATTCGTGCAGGTACCCTGTACGTGTCCTCGCAATCGCACCACTGCATCACCAAGGCTGCAAAACTTGCCGGCATTGCACATGACCGTGTGCGGGTCATCGGTGTGGATACCGACTTTCGCATGCGCATGGATGAGCTCGAACGCGCGATCGCCGTCGATCGCGTGGCGGGACTGAAGCCGTTCATGGTGTTCTCCACCGCCGGCACTACCAATACCGGTGCAGTCGATCCGCTCGACATCGTGGCTGATCTCGCCGCACGCGAAGGCCTGTGGCACCACGTGGACGGTGCCTACGGCGGTTTCTTCCACATGGTGCCCGAACTTCGCAGCCTGTTGGCCGGCTTGCCGCGTGCTGATTCGCTCACCCTCGATCCGCACAAGGGCCTGTTCATGCCTTACGGCACCGGTGCCTTGCTGGTTCGCGATGGTGAGGCACTGCGCGCGCTGCATTCGTCGAGCGCCGGTTATCTGCCGGACAACCAGAACGAATTCTACGATCCGGCGCAGTACGGGCCGGATCTGTCACGCGGTTTTCCCGGTCTGCGTGTATGGCTGACCCTGAAGTTCTTCGGCGCCGCGCGCTACCGCGCAGCCCTGGCCGAAAAGCGTGCCTTGGCCATATGGGCGGCCGAACAGATATCCCGCATCCCCGGCATCATGATGGACGCCATGCCGCAACTGTCGCTGTTTGCGTTTCACCTCGAAGGCCCGGGGCTGGATACACTTGAGGCGCAGAATCGCGCCACCCGCACCTTGATGGAACGGGTTACCGCGCGCGGGCAGATCATGCTCACCGGCGCCAGTGTCGGTGAGCGCTTTCTCGGGCGTGTCTGCGTGCTCAGTTTCCGCACCCGGCGCGCCGAGATGGAGACCTGTGTGCAGCAGCTCGCCGAAGAGAGTTCGGCCTTGCTTGCCGGTGGCGGATCCGAATAGCGCTGGAGTGGCGCGACGCAGTGGCTTGGTACCGAATCCGCCCGGGCAAGTGGACAGAAACGTCGTTGCGGCCTATCATTTCCACCCGCCCTGATTCTTTCCCTTCCAGGTTCGACAAGCCAGCAAACGCAACGGCTTGCGGACTTCGCTGTATCCAAAAGGCGGTTATCCCTTATGCCTATTCCTGCTCTGCTGGCCCTCGAAGATGGCAGCGTGTTTCATGGTCATGCCGTTGGCGCAACCGGAGAAACCGTTGGCGAGGTGGTTTTCAACACCGCGATGACCGGTTACCAGGAGATCCTCACCGATCCCTCGTATTCGCGTCAGCTGGTCACCCTCACTTACCCCCACATCGGCAACACCGGCGTCAATGCCGAGGACGTCGAATCCGGCATGGTGCATGCCGCCGGCCTGATCGTGCGCGACGTGCCGCGTCGAGCCAGCAGCTGGCGCAGCACCGAAAGCCTGCCCGATTACCTGAAGCGGCATGGCATCGTGGCGATTGCCGGTATCGATACGCGGCGACTGACCCGCATCCTGCGTGACAAGGGGGCGCTGGCTGGCTGCATCGTGGCCGGCGAGGTGATCGACGCCGATGCTGCGCTGGCCAAGGCTCGCGCGTTCCCCGGTTTGAACGGCATGGATCTGGCGAAGGTAGTCAGCACATCCAGGCCGTATGAGTGGAGCCAGGGCATCTACGACCTCGATCGCACCACGTTCAACCAGCCGGCGATGCGTTTCAACGTGGTGGCCTACGATTTCGGCGCCAAGCACAACATCCTGCGGCTTCTGGTCGAGCAGGGGTGCAAGATCACCGTAGTACCGGCCCAGACGCCTGCTGCAGAAGTCCTGGCGATGAAGCCCGACGGCGTATTCCTGTCAAACGGCCCCGGTGACCCCGCGGCCTGCGACTATGCCATCGCGGCCACGCGTACTTTGCTCGATGCAAGAATTCCATTGTTCGGCATCTGCCTCGGCCATCAGTTGATGGGCCTGGCGCTGGGCGGCAAGACGCTGAAAATGAAGTTCGGACATCACGGCGCCAATCATCCGGTCAAGGATCTCGATGACGGGCGCGTGCTGATCACCTCGCAGAATCATGGTTTTGCCGTCGATCCGGCCACGCTGCCGGCGAATGTGCGGGTGACGCACACGTCGCTGTTCGACGGTTCGCTACAAGGTTTTACGCTCACCGATCGCCCGGCGTTCTGTTTCCAGGGGCATCCGGAGGCAAGTCCGGGCCCACATGACATCGGCTACTTGTTCGATCGATTCGCCACACTGATGCAGGAGGCCCGCACGCATGCCTAAGCGTACCGATATCAAGAGTGTCCTCATCATCGGTGCCGGCCCGATCGTGATCGGCCAGGCCTGCGAGTTCGACTACTCCGGCGCGCAGGCATGCAAGGCATTGAAGGAAGAGGGCTACCGGGTGATCCTGGTGAACTCCAACCCCGCCACGATCATGACCGACCCGGACACCGCCGACGCGGTGTACATCGAGCCGATCAACTGGCAGACGGTGGAATCCATCATCGCCAAGGAGCGTCCGGATGCGGTGCTGCCCACGATGGGCGGCCAGACCGGCCTGAATTGTGCGCTGGATCTGGCTGATCATGGCGTGCTGGAAAAATACAACGTCGAATTGATCGGTGCCAGGCGTGAAGCGATCCGCATGGCGGAAGACCGTGAGCTGTTTCGTGTCGCGATGGGCGAGATCGGGCTGGAGTGTCCGAAGGCCGAGGTGGCGCGAACCTTCGAACAGGCACTGGAAACCCAGGCCAAGGTCGGTTTCCCGACCGTCATCCGGCCCAGCTTCACGCTCGGCGGCTCAGGCGGCGGCATTGCCTACAATCGCGAGGAATTCGAGGAGATCGTCAAGCGCGGCCTGGAACTGTCACCGGTGAACGAGGTGCTGGTCGAGGAATCCGTGCTCGGCTGGAAGGAATTCGAGATGGAAGTGGTTCGCGACACGGCGGACAACTGCATCATCGTCTGCTCGATCGAGAACCTCGACCCGATGGGCGTGCACACCGGCGACTCGATCACCGTGGCACCGGCGCAAACGCTTACCGACAAGGAGTACCAGCGTCTGCGCGATGCCTCCATCGCCGTGCTGCGCAAGATCGGCGTCGATACCGGCGGCTCCAACGTGCAATTCGGCATCAATGCCGAAGATGGTCGCGTGGTCGTCATCGAGATGAATCCGCGCGTGTCGCGTTCGTCCGCGCTGGCCTCCAAGGCGACCGGCTTCCCGATCGCCAAGATCGCGGCGAAGCTGGCCGTGGGTTATACGCTGGACGAGTTGAAGAATGACATCACCGGCGGCCTGACTCCGGCCTCGTTCGAACCCTCGATCGATTACGTAGTCACCAAGATTCCGCGTTTTGCGTTCGAGAAGTTCCCCTCCGCCGATGCGCGCCTGACCACCCAGATGAAGTCGGTGGGTGAGGTGATGGCGATCGGGCGCAGCTTCCACGAGTCGTTGCAGAAGGCCCTGCGTGGGCTTGAGATCGGCAAGACCGGGTTGAACCCGACCGGGCTCGACCTGGCCACCGAGGAAGGCATCAGTGCGCTCAAGCGCGAGTTGCGCGAACCGCGACCGGACCGCGTATTCCATCTGGCCGATGCATTCCGGGCAGGGCTGTCACTGGAGGAGGTATTCAACCTCAGCCGGGTCGACCCGTGGTTCCTGGCCGCTTTCGAAGACATCGTGCTGACCGAGGCCGAGGTTGTCGCGCAAGGGTTGACGGCACTTGATGCCCCCCGCATGCGCGAACTGAAACGTCTGGGCTTTGCCGATGCGCGGCTGGCTGAGCTGCTCAGCTCCGACGAGGCGGCGTTGCGTCATTTGCGGCATACGCTGGGCGTGCGCCCGGTGTACAAGCGAGTGGACTCCTGCGCGGCCGAGTTTGCCACCACCACGGCTTACATGTACTCAACCTACGAGGAAGAGTGCGAAGCCAACCCCAGCGACCGCGAAAAGATCATGGTGCTCGGTGGCGGCCCGAACCGGATCGGGCAGGGCATCGAGTTCGACTATTGCTGCGTGCACGCCGCGCTGGCACTGCGCGAAGATGGTTACGAAACCATCATGGTCAATTGCAATCCCGAGACCGTTTCCACCGACTACGACACGTCTGATCGCCTGTACTTCGAGTCGTTGACGCTGGAAGACGTGCTTGAAATCGTGGCCGTGGAAAAGCCCAAGGGCGTGATCGTGCAGTACGGCGGGCAGACTCCGCTGAAGCTGGCGCGCGCGCTGGAGGCGGCCGGGGTGCCGGTGATCGGCACGTCGCCGGATTCGATCGACCTGGCCGAGGACCGCGAACGCTTCCAGCAGATGATCGTCAAACTGGGCCTGATCCAGCCACCGAACCGTACGGCGCGCAATGCCGACGAGGCGCTGGCGCTGGCGCGCGAGATCGGCTATCCGCTGGTGGTGCGCCCGAGTTATGTGCTTGGCGGTCGTGCCATGGAGGTGGTTTATGACGACGCCGACCTGGCCCGCTACATTCGCGAGGCAGTGCAGGTGTCCAACGACTCCCCCGTACTGCTGGATCGCTTCCTCGATCATGCCGTGGAAGTGGATGTCGACATCATTGCCGATGCCGAAGGCCATGTGTTGATCGGTGGCATCATGGAGCACATCGAGGAAGCCGGCGTGCATTCGGGTGACTCGTCGTGCTCGCTGCCGCCGTATTCGCTTGGCGCCGAGGTGCAGGACGAGATGCGACGCCAGGTGACGATGATGGCCAGGGAACTGAAGGTCATCGGCCTGATGAATACCCAGTTCGCGATTCAGGGCGACACCGTGTTCATTCTCGAAGTGAACCCGCGAGCTTCGCGTACCGTGCCGTTCGTGTCCAAGGCCACTGGCGTGCCTCTGGCCAAGATCGCCGCACGCGCCATGGCTGGGCGGTCGCTGGCAGAGCAGGGCGTGACGCATGAAGTCATTCCCTCCTATTACTCGGTCAAGGAGTCGATCTTCCCGTTCTTGAAATTCCAGAACGTCGATCCGATTCTCGGCCCGGAAATGCGCTCGACCGGCGAGGTGATGGGCGTGGGCCGCAGCTTCGGCGCTGCTTTTGCGCGTGGTCACGATGCTGCGGGCATCAAGACACCTACCCAGGGCAAGGTCTTCGTGTCGGTGCGTGATGCCGACAAGGAACGTCTGCTGTCGGTAGCGAAGGATGTGCTTGTACGCGGGTTCAGTCTGGTCGCCACGTCAGGCACGGCCAGTTATCTTGCCGATCACGGTGTGGCCTGCGAGCGCATCAACAAGGTGCTCGAAGGGCGCCCACACATCGTCGATTTGATCAAGAATGGCGAAATCGCGTATATCGTCAACACGACCGAGGGCAAGCAGGCTATTGCCGATTCGTTCTCGATCCGACGCGAAGCGCTGCAGCAGCGCGTTACCTATTCCACAACTGTCGCGGGCGCGCGCGCGCTGGTTCATTCGCTGGATTTCCACAGCAATACGGACGTGCACAGCCTGCAGGAACTGCACAAGGAGTTGAGCGCATGAGTCGTGCTCCCATCACCAAAGCCGGTTCGGAGCGCCTGCGGGCCGAACTGGAACGGCTCAAGTCCGTGGACCGGCCGCGCATCATCGCGGCGATTGCCGAGGCGCGTGCGCATGGCGATCTCAAGGAAAATGCCGAATACCACGCGGCGCGCGAACAGCAGAGTTTCACCGAAGGCCGTATCGGCCAGCTGGAGGCGCTGCTGTCGACGGCCGAGGTGATCGACGTCACGCAACTCAACCCAGGCAGCCGTGTGGTGTTCGGCGCCATCGTCGATCTGGAAGACGAGGACAGTGGCGCTGCCGTGACCTATCAGATCGTGGGTGACCTGGAGGCCGACATCAAACGGCAACTGATTGCAGTGTCCTCACCCATCGCGCGTGCATTGATCGGCAAGAGTGCCGGCGACAGTTTCGAGTTCACCGCGCCCAACGGCGTCAAGCATTACGAGATCATCGACGTCCGTTGCGAGTAACGATCAGCGCAAGGACATCCGGCTGGAAAGGTTTCCCCTTCCAGCCGGTCGCGCTTCACTCGTAACGCACCCCGGTGATCTCGTAG
>DATMTH010000083.1:0-29347 GCA_035564915.1 Rhodanobacter sp. | reverse complement strand
ATCGCTGTCACGAAGCGTCAAAAAGTGACGCGCAAGGTCAGTTTGTGCAGCTTTTGCCCGTGCTTCGAGGCGCCAATTCGCTGCTCGTCGCCCCCGGAATGCTCCGCTGGCGCCGCGATTCGGCGCAGCCAGTATTTGTTGGAGTGGCTTAAGCCGCGATGCTTTTGCTGGGTGCGCGGGAAAGCTGTCGCGACTGAAGTCGCTCCAACAGGGGCGTGGGGTTTGTTGGAGCGGCTTCAGCCGCGATGCTTTTTGGTGGGTGTGCGGGAGAGCTGTCGCGACTGAAGTCGCTCCTACAGTCGTTCCAACAGTCGCTCCTACAGGGCGTTGGGTCTTGCCGTGGACGGGTTTGGCGCTTACCGTCGACGCTTTGACCTGCCAAGGAATTGCCATGAAACCTCTGATTGCCGCGATGTTGTTGGCGCTGCTGGCTGCGCCTGCCATGGCCGGCGATGTGGTGGATACCACGTTTGCCAAGACCGAGGGCGTGCACGCCTTCAATGTGCGTGACCTGGTGATGATGGATCGGGTCAGTGATCCGCAATTGTCGCCGGATGGGCGTTACGCGGCCTTTGGTCTGCGCAGCACCGACTACGCGGCCAACAAGGGTGTCAATGCGATCTATGTGCTGGACCTGGACGCGAAAGGCGCCAAGCCGGTGAAGGTGATCGACAAGGGTGGCTCGGCGCGTTGGTCGGCGGACGGTCGCAGCTTGTATTACCTGGCGGCCGCGAAGGGCGTTTCGCAGTTGTGGCGGGTCGACCTTGGCGGCAACAAGGGGCTGAATCTGGTCGGGCACGCCGGTGCAGTGCAGGTCAGCCACGGTCCGCTGGATATCAATGATTACAAGTTGTCGCCCGACAGCAAGCGTGTGCTGCTCTCTTATGAGGTGTTCACCGACTGCGCCACGCTGGCCTGCACCGAGCAGCGCATCCAGGCGCGCGCGAACGACAAGGCCAGCGGCACGCTGTACAAGAAGCTGTTCGTGCGGCACTGGGATACCTGGGCCAACGGTCGGCGCAACCAGTTGTTCGTGGGCAGCTTCGATGCGCATGGCCAGCTGCCGGCGGAACCGACCCTGCTCAGCCGCGGCATCGACGGCGACGTGCCGAGCAAGCCGTTTGGCGATGCCAGCGAATTTGCCTTCGCGCCGGATGGCAACAGCGTGTATTTCGACGTGCGCATCGCCGGCACCACCGAGCCGTGGTCGACCAACTTCGACGTCTACCGCGTGCCGGTCGATGGCTCGGCGGCGCCGAAGAACCTCACTGCCGAAAACAAGGCGTGGGACGCGTACCCGGTACCGTCGCCGGATGGCAAGACGCTGTATTACCTGGCGATGAAGACACCCGGTTTCGAAGCTGACCGTTTCGCGATCATGGCGCTGGATCTGGCTACCGGCGCCAAACGCGAAGTCGACCCGCGCTGGGATCGTTCGCCCGGTGATCTGTCGATCTCGGCCGATGACAAAACGCTGTACGCCAGTACCGACGACGATGGCCAGCATCCGCTGTTCGCGATCGATGCCGCCAATGGCGAAGTGAGCCGGCTGTCGGGTGAGGGCACGGTGGGCGGTTATTCGCTGGCCGGTCACAAACTGTTGCTGGCGCGCGATGACCTGAAACGGCCAGCCGACCTGTACACGCTGGATCTGCGCCAGGCCAATACCGAAGGCAGTCACCTGAAGCAGGTCACCCATTTCAATGCGGCCGACCTGAAAGACACCCGCATGGGCGATTTCCAGTTCTTCAACTTCATCGGCTGGAACAACGAAACCGTGCAGGGCTACGTGGTCAAGCCGGCCAATTACCAGCCCGGCAAGACCTATCCGGTAGCCTTCATCATCCACGGCGGCCCGCAGGGTGCGATGACCAATGGCTGGAGCTACCGCTGGAATCCGCAGACCTATGCAGGCCAGGGCTTTGCCGTGGTCACCATCAACTTCCACGGCTCCACCGGCTACGGCCAGAAATTCACCAATTCGATCTCCGGCGACTGGGGCGGCAAGCCGCTGGAAGACCTGAAACTCGGCTGGGCGGCGGCGCTGAACAAGTACAAGTTCCTCGACGGCGATCGCGCCTGCGCGCTCGGCGCCAGCTACGGCGGCTACATGACCTACTGGATCGCCGGCGTGTGGAACAAGCCATGGAAATGCCTGATCGACCACGACGGCGTATTCGATGCACGCATGATGTATTACGCCACTGAAGAGCTGTGGTTCGAGGAAAAGGAAAACGGCGGCACGCCGTGGGAACATCCCGAAAACTACGAGAAGTTCAACCCGGTCAACCACGTCAAGGACTGGCGCGTGCCGATGCTGGTGGTCCACAGCGGCGACGATTTCCGCATCCCGATCACCCAGGGCCTGGGTGCTTTCACCGCGCTGCAGCGTCGCGGCATCCCCAGTGAATTCCTGACCTTCCCGGACGAGAACCACTGGGTATTGAAGCCGCACAACAGCGTGCAGTGGCATGACACGGTGAATGCGTGGTTGAAGAAATGGACGGCGCCGGGTGGGGCTGCGGCGACAAAGTGAGTCAACGCGCGTGACAAATACGGCGGCCTGCGGGTCGCCGTTTTTTCTTGCCGTGTGGAAACCTTGCCGTAGCGATATGGACCTTGGTTGAGGCGTGGACGCTGTTGGAGCGTGGACGTTGTTGGAGCGGCTTCAGCCGCGATGCTTTTGGCGGGCTGCGCGGGAGAGCAATCGCGGTTGATGTCGCTCCAACAGGAGCGCGGGGGTTGTTGGAGCGGCGTCAGCCGCGATGCTTTTGGTGGGGTGTGCGAGAAAGCAATCGCGACTGAAGTCGCTCCAACAGGAGCGTGGACGTTGTTGGAGCGGCTTCAGCCGCGATGCTTTTGGCGGGCTGCGCGAGAGAGCAATCGCGACTGAAGTTGCTCCAACAGGGTCAACCGAGGGCTTGAAGATCGGCAGCGGTGTGCAGGAAGCAGGCATCCCAATACGGATAGTCCATGACGTTTGCCACCAGTCCGGCTCGCAACGGGTTGGCTATGATGTATTTCGTGACGTCTCGAACGGATTCGTCGTTTCGCAGCGCATGATCATGGAAGCCTTTTGTCCAAAGCGGTTGGGCATGACGGTGCTGCAAGCCGACGTGTCTGGCACTGATCCCCTTGATCCGTTGCATGGTCGTGCCAAGACTCTGATCGGTGCCGAGCTCCACCAGGCCATGCCAATGATCAGGCATCAATACCCATGCCAGGCATCGGCTGGGATGCCAGTGTTCTTCGGATGAGAGCAGTCGTGCCGCAAGTCGGGCCAGGTCGGTGTCGAGGAAATAGCGCTTGCGTTGCCAGGTAACGGTGGTCAACAGGTAAAGCTGGCCGGGTAATGAGCGACGCCCCTGACGCAGGCGTTGATGGCCGAGAGTCGGAATGGAAAGCATGCGGCCAGGTTGCTGGAAATCGGCTCGGCTGTCATGTGGCCACTTGTGTGCACTCGTGTGGTTGCTTGCCGATTTGCGGGTAAGCGCATTCGCGACGGCGACGTTGTTGGAGCGGCTTCAGCCGCGATGGCTTTTGGTGGGCTGCGCGGGAGAGCGTTCGCGACTGAAGTCGCTCCAACAGGAGCGCGGAGATTGTTGGAGCGGCTTCAGCCGCGATGGCTTTTGGCGGGCTGTGCGGGAGAGCAATCGCGACGGAAGTCGCTCCAACAATCGGCGCCATGAAGGCTTCAACGCGTCAGCGTACCGCCACCCTCAAAACCATTTGGCGCGCTTCAGCCCCAGGTAGATGCCGCCGACGACCAGCACCATCACGGTGATCATGGCCGGGTAGGCCCATGGCTTGCTGAGTTCGGGCATGTGCTGGAAGTTCATGCCGTACCAGCTGGTGAGCAGGGTGGGGGCGGCAAGCATGGCGGCCCAGCCGGCGAGCTTTTTCATCACTTCGTTCTGGCCGAAGCTGACCAGCGAGAGGTTGACGGTGATGGCGGCGCCGAGCATTTCGCGCATCGCGCTGATCGACTCGTTGGCGCGGAATACGTGGTCGTAGACGTCGCGGAAATAGGCACGCAGTTCGTCCGGGATCAGGTTGGGATGCAGGCGCACCAGCTGGCTGATGATGTCCTGCAGTGGCGCCACGGCCAGGCGCAGCGTCATCAGGTCGCGCTGCATGTCATACAACCGCCGCACGGTGCTGCGGTTGAAGGTCTCGGCGAAGATGTCCTGCTCGAGTTGCTGCAGCTCTTCGCGGAAGTCGCGCACGATCGGCAGCAGGTTGTCGACGATGAAGTCGAGCACGCCGTACAGGCCGTAGCTGGGGCCATGTGCCAGCAGCTCCGGCGCGTGCTCGCAGGTGCGCCGCGCCGGTGCGTAGGAGAGCGAGGCGCCGTGGCGGATGGTGACCAGGTAACGCGGGCCGAGGAAGATGTGGGTTTCGCCGAATTCCAGCTTGCATTCGATCAGCTGGGCGGTTTGCACCACCAGGAACAATGAGTCGCCATAGCTTTCGATCTTGGTGCGCTGGTGGGCGTTGTGCGCGTCCTCGATCGCCAGGTCGTGCAGGCCGAACTCTTCCTGCAATTTTTCCAGCAGCGGCTCGTCCGGTTCGTGCAGGCCGACCCAGACGAAGGTGTCGGGCTCTTTGAGCACATCGCTGATCGCATCGATGCTGACTTCGCCGATACGGTTGCCATCGCGGTGGTAGGCGATGCAATTGACCACCATGCCGGAGCCGGGCGGCATGGGTGTGAGTGGCGTGGGTGTCGGCGTGGTCATGCCGGCATGATGACCTTGCGGTGGCGGTCAGGGCAATACGGCATGACGATTGACCTTCAGTCGCGGAAATTGTCGAACTGCAGCGGCAGCTCGACGTCGGCTTTGCGCAACTCGGCCATGGCTGCCTGCAGGTCGTCGCGCTTCTTGCCGGTGACGCGCAGCTTGTCGCCGTTGATCTGGGCCTCGACCTTGAGCTTGGCGGCTTTCAGCGTGGCGACCAGCTTTTTCGCCACCGGTTGCTCGATGCCCTGCTTCACGGTGATCTTCTGGCGTGAGCCGCCGAGGTTGCTGTCGGGGTCGGCGACATCGAGGGCGCGGATGTCGATCTTTCGCGCGGCCAGCCGGCCGCGCAGGATGTCGAGCATCTGCTGCAGCTGGAATTCGCTGGGTGCGCTCTGGGTGATCACGAATTCTTCCAGCGTGTACGACGCGTCCTGGCCCTTGAAGTCGAAGCGGTTTGACAGTTCGCGGTTGGCCTGGTCGACGGCGTTGGTCAGTTCGTGTTTGTCGACTTCGGAAATCACGTCAAAGGAGGGCATGGTGGTCACTCGTGGAAGCGGTGGCTCAGTGTAAGCGATGGCGGCGCTCGCGGCAGGTGATAATGCGCGACATGAGGCATACGCAGGCAACGGCCGTGACGGCATGAAAGTGGATGTATTGATCATCGGCGCCGGCGCGGCGGGGCTGATGTGCGCGATCGCGGCCGGCCAGCGCGGGCGGCGGGTGCTGGTGGTCGATCATGCCAACAAGGTCGGCAAGAAGATCCTGATGTCGGGCGGCGGGCGCTGCAATTTCACCAACACGGGTGTCACGCCGGGCAATTACCTGTCGGCCAATCCGCATTTTGCGAAGTCGGCGCTGGCACGCTACACGCCGTGGGATTTCATCGCGCTGGTGGAGAAGCACCGGATCGCGTATCACGAGAAGGAACTGGGCCAGCTGTTCTGCGACGATTCCTCCAAGCAGATCGTGCGCATGCTGCTGGACGAGTGCACGGTGGCCGGGGTCAGCGTGGAGGCGAGCTGCGGCGTGCAGCAGGTACGCAAGACGGCGGAGGGCTTCACCGTGCGCACCGCACGCGGCGAGGTGCATGCCGAGTCGCTGGTGGTGGCATGCGGCGGCTTGTCGATCCCGAGCATGGGCGCCACGGGCTTCGGCTATGAACTGGCGCGCCAGTTTGGTCACCAGGTGCTGCCGACCCGCGCCGGGCTGGTGCCGCTGACGCTGAGCGGCAAGCATCAGGAGCACTACCAGGATCTGGCCGGGGTGGCACTGCCGCTGGTGGAAACGAGGATTGGCAAGCAGTCATTCCGGGCCGGGCTGCTGTTCACGCACCGTGGCATCAGCGGGCCGGCGATCCTGCAGATTTCCTCGTACTGGCAGCCGGGGGACGATTTGCGCGTCGACCTGCTGCCGGATACCGATGCCGGCAGTTGGCTGGTCGAGCAGCGTGGTGCGCGACCGCTGGCCGAACTGAAGACCGTGCTCGGCGACGCGCTACCCAAGCGGTTGGCGCAGCGCCTGTGCGAGCAGTGGTTCGAGAGCCGCCCGATGCGCCAGTACCGCGAAACCGAGCTGGCGCAGATCGGTACGCAGATCAATGCGTGGCCGATCACGGCCAGTGGCACCGAGGGTTATCGCACGGCCGAGGTCACCCTGGGCGGGGTCGATACGGATGGGCTGTCTTCGGCCAGCATGCAGTCGAAACTCGTGCCGGGGCTGTATTTCATCGGCGAGGTGGTGGATGTGACCGGCTGGCTCGGTGGTTACAACTTCCAGTGGGCCTGGGCCTCGGGACAGGCCGCGGGCGCGGTGGCCTGAACCGCGCGCCGAGCAGAATCAAGGGCGTTGCGGCTTGACGCTGCGACTCGGCGGTCGCAGCATCGTTCAGCGGGCTGGCGGTTGACCACGAGGGTCATCCGCGGGCCAGCCTTCGTCGCCCCCGGGAACTTGCATGGCCACCATCCAGAACGGCAAGCTGATCGACCCGCAAGTCGAGGTCAAACTTTACCCGTCCATCGAACATGGTGCGCTCGGCGCGGTCAGCTCGATCGTCCTGCACCGGACGGACTCGTCCTCCGCGGCGGGCACGTTCAGCGCCTATGCCGGTGGCAAACAGACCGGTGCCCATTTCCTGCTGGACAAGTCGGGCAGGATCTACCAGACCGCCAGCCTGGAAAAAGTCTGCTGGCATGTCGGCATCCTGCTGGCCCGGTGCGAGGTGGAGAAGAGCTGCGATCCGCACGAACTCAAGACCATTACCTCGCTGATGCACAAGAAAGGCGAGGGTTTTGGCACTCGTGCGAGGGATCTTTCGCGCCACGAACTGGGCAAGACGTACCCGGCGCGTTATCCGTCGAACAACGATTCGATCGGCATCGAGGTGGTCGGCATGTTCCTGCCGGGCAACAAGGCGTTCGAGCAGCCGACCCCGGCACAACTGAAGTCGGTGAAGTATCTGGTGGATATCCTGCTCAAGCTGTTCCGGTTGAACCTGCTCAGCGATGTCTATGCGCACGGCGAGATTGCGCGCAAAGAGGTTTCCGAGGGTGCCCAGTTGCTGCAATACCTGCAATCCGGATCAACCCCATGAAGCTGCTGTCCGCCATTGCCACGCTGTGTCTGGCGCTGCCGCTGCTGTGTTCGTGTCGACACCTGCCGATGGCGAACACGAGCGAGGTGGTTGCCATGTCGAAGGTGATCGATGCGAGCCAGCCGGACCATGACATGTGCAGTTCGCTGGCGATGAGCAAGGCGCAGGTCGTCAGCTACTTCACGCTGGCCGATATGGTGGATGCGGACGAGTTCCACGATCAGGCGGTCATCCTGCCCTGCAAATACGAGGGCTCGATCAGGTTGGGCGGGCAGCTGTATCGCTGGGAAATCTATGCCGGTGGTGCCGGTTACCTGTATGACGGCAAGGCGGTCAACAAGCGCTACCTGTGTGGCAAGCGGTGCCTGCAGGCGCTGCCGAACCTGCAGTGAAGACGCGTCGCGGTGCAGTCACGGCAGCGGTTGCATGCCGGCCGGTTGCTGCCGTTCGCCGGCGGTGGCCGTCGCCCAGTGAATCCGGTGCGGATCGAAATGGTATTCGAGCTGCGGCTTGACGATGCGGAAGTACGGCGAGATGTCGAAGTCGCGCGGCGTGAACAGCTTGGAGCTGCGGATACGCAGGATCTCCTTGCGCGCCGCGCGTGTTCCGCGCAGTTCGCGATAATCGCGATCCAGCGTGGGCAAAATCGGGTAGCGCACGCTGTGGAACGCCGCCGCAATCAGTGACGAACAGATGGCCTCGGTCGGTTCGCCGCCACCAAGCGCCAGCAGGCGTCGTCGCCAGCGCCCGGGTATCGGCGGTGTGGGCAACAGGTAGCGCATCAGGTCGACCACGTTGTGCATGTCGTAGCGCTGCCCGAGGCGATGAATGACATGTCGGATCACCTGCTGGATCTCGCGCTTGTCCAGTCCCACCGGACGGCAGATCCGGGTATGCACGCCGCGGTAGCTTTCCACCGGCAAGGCGCGCACGCCGTCGACCACGTCAGCCTCGATCAGCACATGCGGACCCAGTTCCGGAAAGCGGTCGAGCAAGGTATCGCCGACATAGATTGCCGCATGCGACCAACTGGATTGGGTCAGGTACTTGATTGCCGTGCTGAAACGACTGCTGCCCTCGACCAGCAGCACGTCGCCCAGGTGCAGGGAGGCGACAAGCAGGTCGAAGCCCGAGGTGCTGAAATGCATTTCCACCGGGCGTGGCTTGGCCAGAAAGCGGGCCAGCGAACGACCAAGCCATTGCAATGGATGGAACACGGCCTGACTCCCCCGGGGATCGACGATATGGCCAGCTTAAGCCTTGCGTGCGATCAAGTCAGCGCACGGCTGAACGAGCTGTCCTGTCGGCTTCGCGGATCATGAACGCCGCGCGTGTTTCACTACCGCATCGAACAAGCTAGAGGAACCATCCATGAAAGTCGGATTCATTGGCCTTGGCGCGATGGGCAGCGCGATGGCAGGCAACCTGGTCGCGGCCGGTCACGCGGTGACCGTGTGGAACCGCTCGGCGGCAGCCTGCGAACCGATCGTGTCGCTGGGCGCGAAACTGGCCAGCACTGCCGACCGGGCTGCGCAGGGCGACGTGCTGTGCAGCATGCTGGCCAACGACCAGGCGGTGCGCGCGGTGTTTCTCGATGGCGGCCTGCTCGACGCGATGGATCGCGGCATGGTGCACGTCAACCATGCCACGATTTCGGTGGCGTTGACCCGGCAACTGGCGGAAGAACACGAGAAGCGCGGGTTGCAGTATGTCGCCGCTCCGGTGTTTGGTCGCCCCGACATGGCTGCAGCTGCCAGGCTCAACATCCTCGCCGCGGGCAAAGCGGCGGCGATCGATCGGGTGATGCCGCTGCTGGAGGCGATGGGCAGCCGGGTATGGCCGATGGGCGAAGCGCCCGAGCATGCCGGCGTGGCGAAGATTGCCGGCAACTTCATGCTGGCCAGTGCGATCGAAAGCATGGCCGAGGCCAGCGCGTTGACTCGCGCCTACGGCGTCAGCGCCGCGGATTTTCTCGAGGTGATGACCGGCAGCCTGTTTGCCGCGCCGGCTTATCAGGGTTATGCCAAGCTGATCGCCGAACAGCGTTTCAAGCCAGCCGGCTTCAGCCTGCCGCTGGGTTTCAAGGATGTCGGGCTGGCCCAGTCGGCGGCCGAATCGGCGCGGGTGCCACTGCCGTTCGCCGGCGTGCTGCGCGACAGTTTGCTGGAGGCGATGGCCGCCGGTGACGAGGATCTCGACTGGTCCGCGTTGTCGCTGGTGGCGGCGCGGCGGGCGCATCTGGAGTAAGTCGGGCGGGGTCGCCCGGGTTTGCCGTGCGTGCGCAGCTTGTGCCGGCGATGTCAGCGGGTGCCGGTGCGAAGGCCGGCTTGCTGCGCCGACCACCGCAAGGGTGCGTCTGCCCAGTCCAGCCGGCCGTCGATCACGATGTGGCTGTGCCCGCCGGTCCAGATCGCGTCGTCGTCGATGTGCACGCGCAGGCGTGCATCGTGACCGATCTCGCGCCCCTGGCTGACCAGGTAGCCACGGGCCAGTGAGCCGTGCGGTTCGGCGTGGGCGATGTAGGCGGCGATCAGGCCGTTGGCGGCGCCGGATGCCGGATCTTCGACGATGCCGACGCCGGCCGGGAAGGCGCGCACGACCAGCTGGTAATCCGCCTGCGAGCTTCGGGCAAATGCACACAGGCCCATGCTGTCGCTGGCCTGCGCCAGCGCGAGGATCGCGGCATGATCGGGTTGCCATTGGCGCAGGCTGGCCTCGTCCGCCACTTCGGCCAGCCACCAGCGACGGCCACCATCGACCAGCGCCGGCGGCAGCACGCCCGGTTCGATGCCGGCCAGTGCCGCCGGCAAGCATGCGTGAGCCTCCATGCCGATGGCGAGGATGCGTTCACCAGGGGACTGCAGCAGCAGGTCGCGATCGCGGCCATGGCTTTCGAGCAGGATCGGCAGCACGCCGGCACCGCATTCCTGCCACAACCGGCCATCACGCGGCTTGGCCAATCCGCATTCGAGGGCGACATGGGCACTGCCGATACTGGGGTGGCCGGCGAACGGGATCTCCTTGTGCGGCATGAAGATGCGCACGCGGTAGCTGGCCGCGGGATCGGTCGGCGGCAACAGGAAGGTGGTCTCGACCAAGGCCGTCCAGCGTGCGAAGCGCTGCATGGTCCCGGTATCCCAGTCGTCCGCGCCGATCACGACGCCGAGATGATTGCCGCCGCCCGGGGTGGCGGCGAAGACATCCAGATGCAGGAAGCGAAGCGAGCTCATGGAATTCATCCGACCGGAAGCGGCCATGCAAGGCGCCGCATGATAGCGGTGTTCCGTGGATACGGGCAGTGACGGTTTGGCATATCCGCGCGACTGTGCGGCATAAGCCCAAGGTCTGCCGCCGTCACGGGTCGAGTCCGGGCATGGTCGACAAGCCAGCGTCGGCGCGCCAAGATGCCAGCCTTTGGCTTGCCTGTCGCGGAACCGTTCATGCTGATTACCCTGGCCATCATCGCCATCACCTGCGTCGTCTCGTTCATGGCGTTCAACAACAGCCGCCTGATGAACGACCTGATCCTGTGGCCGCCGGCGATCACCCGCCAGCGCGAGTATCACCGACTGGTGACCTACGGCGTGGTGCACGCCGACTTCGGCCATCTGCTGTTCAACATGTTCACCCTGTTCTTTTTCGGGCGGGTGATGGAGCCGTTCTACACCAGCATGCTCGGCCCGTTCGGTTTTGCCTTGTTCTACATCGGCGGATTGGTGGTTTCGATCCTGCCGACCTACCTCAAGAACCGCAACAACCCGAATTACCGCAGCCTCGGCGCATCCGGCGCGGTGTCCGCCGTGCTGTTTGCCTACATCCTGCTGGCGCCGTGGCAACGCATCCTCGTGCTGGTGATACCGATGCCGGCGATCGTCTATGCGGTGGCATATACCGCCTACTCGATCTACATGGATCGGCGTGGACAGGGCAACGTCAACCACAGTGCGCACCTGTGGGGAGCGGCCTACGGCGTGCTGTTCACGATCCTGGTGAATCATCGGGTGCTGCCGCACTTCATCAATGCGCTGACCCATCCCGGCTTCTGAGAGGGAGCCTGGCGCATGTCCGGACTCGCGACCGAAGAAAACCACCGGAAGTGGTTTTCTTCACGGGCGATGGAGCGTGCCTGCCGAGGCAGGTAGATGAACGCTTACTGCACTGCGTAATGCCGCGGTCGGCCGAGGCGCGCATACTGGCCGCAACTCTTTCATCGATCACCGCAGGAGAACGAACGCATGGCTATGACACGCAAGTCGGCTACCGCAAAATCCGCGGCAAAGAAAACATCCGCCAGAAAGACGGCTGCCGCCAAGCCCGCCGCCAGCAAGAAAGCGACGAAGAAAGTTGTGGCAAAGAAGGCGGCAACAAAGAAGACGGCAACCAGCAAGGCGACGGTGAAGAAAGTTGCTTCCAGGAAGGTGGCGGCAAAGAAGGTCGCGAAGAAAAAAACCGCGGTAAAGAAGGCTGCGACGAAAAAAGTGGCTGCGAAGAAAACCATGACGAAGAAAGCGCCAGTCAGAAAGAGCGCGTCCAGTAAAGTCGCTGCAAAAAAGGTTGCTGCAAAGAAAGCAACTGCGCGGAAACCTGTCGCGAAGAAGCCTGTCGCGAAGAAGGCTGCAGGCAAGGTCGCCAGGAAATCGCCGGTGAGCCGCAAGACGGCCACGAAAAAGGTTGCCTCGAAGGTGGTCGCCAGGCCAGCAGCCGGCAAGCCGGCAGCACGCAAGCCGGCAGTCGCGAAAAAGACGGCCGCACGCAAGCGCAACGCGGCAGCGCCGATCGCGCATATCAGCCCGGAAGAGGCGGTGGCGCATATCCAGGCCTTGCTCGATGCCAAACACGAACGCGTGCAACAGGGCCCGAGCTGGCCGGACGGTGGATCGCCAGGCATGGCGTCGAACGATGCGACCTTGCATCCACCGGTCATCACCGATGCCGGCAACGACGGTCGGGTGAAGGCGCCACAGCGCAACGAACAATCCAAGCGCAAGGGTTGATCGAAGCCGCAGGGCAACCATGCACGGCCGTGGCGTCGGTAATCGGGCCACGGTGATTAGTGCGCGGCATCCCTTGCACGCGGCCGGACTCAGTACCCGTTCAAGCCGCGCGGGTTAGGGTGGTGTCGTCATCCCGAGGAGACAGCTCATGAAACGCTATCTGGCCAGTCTCGCATTGATCGTTGTCGCCGCCGCGCTTTCTGGCTGTTACTACGATCCCGGCTACAGCTACGTGCGCGGTTCCGGTCAGACGGGTGACGCATATTATGGCAGTGGTTCAAGTACTTACTACACGGCGCCGGGTTATTACGATGGCTATTACGGCAGCGGTTATTACGGAAATGCGTATTATGGGAATGCGTATTACGGCAGTGGCTACTACGGTTGCTGCTATGGGCCGGCACTGAACATCGGAATCCGCAACCGTTATTACGGCGCACCACGCTACCGCTCGTACGATCACCGTGGCCATCACGATGATCGCGGTCGGCGCAGCCACGCTCCCTACGGCGGACGCCCGTCCAGCAATCATCCGCAAGGTGACCGGCAACCGCGCAGCAGCGGCAGCCAGCGTCATGGTGAGCATCGAGACTATCGCCACTAGCTGGGCCTGACTTCTAGTGCATCATCAGGGCATGTTCCGCTTCCATCGGCTGGCTCTGGGCAAACGGTTTTTTGGACACATCGTGGCTGCCACGATGTGTCTTTTGCTGTGCGGCTGCACCAGCCTGCGCTATTACGCCCAGGCCGCCCGCGGGCAGGGCGAGCTGGTGCTGCATCGGCGCGACGTCGGCAAGCTGCTGCGCGATCCGGCCACCGATCCGCAACTGGCCACCCGCTTGCGCCTGGCCGAACAGGCGCGTCGGTTTGCCTCAAGCCAGCTTGGCCTGCCGGACAATCGCAGCTATACCGGTTACGTCGCGCTGGATCGCCCGTTCGTGGTGTGGAACGTGTTCGCCGCACCGCGTTATTCGGTGCAGGCGGTGCCGCAATGCTTCCCGATTGCCGGTTGCGTGGCGTATCGCGGCTGGTTCAGCGAGGCCGCGGCCAGGGCGGATGCCGCACGGCTGCGAGCACAGGGCGATGATGTATGGATCGGCGGCGTGCCGGCGTATTCCACGCTGGGCTGGTTCGCCGATCCGATCCTGTCGAGCATGTTGCGCTGGGACGACGATGAACTGGCCGGCACCATTTTTCACGAGCTGGCCCACCAGCTGATCTATGCGAAAGGCGATACGGCGTTCAATGAGTCCTTTGCCACCTTCGTGCAGCGCGAAGGCTTGCGTGAATGGCGCGCAACACGCGGCTTGCCTGCTGCCGATGATCGTGGGCAAGCGATGGACGACGGTTTCACCCGACTGGTGCTGGATCTGCGCGAGCGCCTGAAGGCCTTGTATGCCAGCGGCGCGGACGAAGCGGCGATGGCGGTCGGCAAGCGCCGTCAGATCGCCGCTTTCCGCGCACGCTATGCGCAATGGCGTGACTGCCGCTGGCCAGACGATCATCGTTACGACGCCTGGGTGGCGAAGCCGATCAACAACGCACGCTTGCTGCCGTTCGGCTTGTACGATCAGTGGACACCGGCTTTTGCCGTGCTGTTCCGGCGTGCGGGACAAGCGTGGCCGGCGTTTTATGCCGAAGTGCGCAAACTGGCCCGGGCGTCGCCGGCCAGTCGCAAAGCCACGCTGCAGGCATTATTGCCGCCGGGTGGCGAGACGAACGCCGAGGCTGTCACCGGAAAGGGCGCATGAGCCGTGTTCAAGCCGGCACGAACACCTGCAGCAATTCGCAATCGTCAGTGCAGTCGGTGTATGCCCGACGCATGCCCGCCGGGATCACGAAGGCGTCGTCTGCGGCCAGTGCCTGCGCCGGCATGCCCTCAATCTGCAAGGTCATGCTGCCGGCCAGCACGAAGTGGAACGCGAAGGCCTTGTCCTGCAGCGTCGATGCACCGGTAGTCAACGCTGCGCCGGCGCGACGGATGACGCCGGCATCGGCCAGCCCGCCGGTGGCGGCGGCGATGCCGAGATCGCGCCGCAGCCAGCCGCTGTCCGGCGCCTCGCGCCAATGCGCCCTGGCCAGCTGATGGCATGTGAAGCGTTGGCCGTTGAAGTCGCGTGCGGGCAGCTGACGACCGGTGGGCAGATCCATCCGATGATCCAGCCAGGTCATGTGTTCGGCGGGGCTGCCGATCTCGATGACTTCCAGGCCATCGGATGATTCCAGCACCCGATGCCGGATCTGCGGCGGCTGCAGCACGCAGTCGCCCGCCTGGATGACAAACGGCTCGCCCTGATCTTCATAGACCAGTCGCACCCAGCCGCGATGGCAATAGATCAGCTGCACATGGATGTCGTGATAGTGCACGTGGTCGCCGACCGGCCCGCCATGCGGCATGCGGATATGCGAGGCAATGAAGCGGCCGCCCTGGCGATCGGGAATCAGGTCGCGATATTGCATGCCGGCGCGACCGGCTTTCCAGCTGCTGCCGGGGGCGTTCAAGCGCTGGATGCACAGGCGTGATTGCAGCGCAGGCATCACGATCGACGGCGTTGCGGGGGCAAACTCGATGCGGGTGCGGTTGGGTGCGATCAGGGCATCGCGTGACTGGCCGTGCGCTGTCTCCAGTCGCAGCAGGCCGGCATCGCCGTGATGGTCCACATCCAGCACCAGTTGCAGGCCGTGGCCGCTGAGTCGCGCCACGCGTGGGTCGTCGGCCGGCATGATGCCGTCGAGGCGAAAGCCGAGAGTGTCGATGAAGAACCGCATGGTTTCATCGAGATCGCCAGCGGGCAGCACCCAGTGCGCCGCGGCGGACTCCCTCGTGCTGCGGGGCAGGTCCGGCATCAGGGTTTGCCTGCGCGGGGCGGTCGGTGTGCGGCCATGTAGCGCAGGTAATCCAGCAAGGCATCAAGATCCGCGTCAGGCAAGGCCTGCTTGTCGAAACCCGGCATCCGGGCCTGCGGCCAGCGCCGCAGCGATTGCGGATCGCGGATGTAGGCGCGCAGCAGATCGGCACGCAGGTACTCGGTGGGGTTGTGCGGCATATTCAGATCCGGGCCGAGCCGGGCATCGCCCTCGCCGTTGAGCGTATGACACGCAAAACAGGTCTGCTCGAAGACGGCAAACCCATGCTGCACCGTGCTTTCCGCTGCAGGCGGGGGAGTCGGCACGATGGCCGGAAAGCGCGCGGCAACAGCATCCAGCTTGCGAATGCGGGCCAACTGATATGGCCATTGTTCGGGCCCGACATGGGCCGCATGCGGCTGCGTCCAGACCAGGTAGAACGGCCCGGCATGGCCGTGTTCGCCGGGCAACGGAGGCCATCGGTGGGCCGGGTCCTCCACCGCCAGCCATGGCGTGCTGCCTTGCCGGTTCAGGATCAGGGTGGTGGGGATCTCGGCGGCGAAACCGTCATCGGCGATGAATTGCAGCTGGTCGCCGGGCTTGATTCCGGCGAGCAGCGCCCGCAGTGGTATTGCCTGGTAGTGCATCGGCCGTTTGAAGGCGACGTCGGCTGGCACCTGGATGGTGCGCACATCGTTGCGTGCGAGCAGTGCCGCGGTCGACCAGCGGGTCATGCCGTGGCCCAGATCCAGTTGCAGTTCGGCAGCCTTGCCGGGCGTGGCCATGCCCAGTGCCAGCAGGAGGAAAGCCAGCAGCTTCATGGTGTTATTCCGTGGACGGCGCGGAAAAGACCGGTTTGCGACAAGGAATTTTCCATGCACTTGTAAAGGTTTGGTTTGGCCAGCCTGTCGGCCAGCTGAATGCGTTCGGGTCTGCACATTGAACTCACATCCTCGAGCACACACTAAGGTCATGTATCGCCGTGATGGCGACAGGAAGTGGCTCGATTCATTGTGCCACTGAGGGGCCGGCCTTACCTCCCCTGGAGGCCGCCTGACAAACCTCATCAGTCCTCCCCTGGCTGATGAGGTTTTTTTTATGCGCGGGATCCGGTGGCTGTCACGCCTGCCATGGATAATGGCTGGCGCCACCTCACTTTCCTGGCCAGGGTGACTGATGATCATTGAATCGCTGCTCGACACCGACCTGTACAAGTTCTCGATGATGCAGGTGGTGTTGCATCAGTATCCTGCCGCGCAGGTGGAATACCGGTTCAAGTGCCGCAATCCCGGCATCGAACTGGCGCCATGCATCGAGGAGATCCGCGCCGAATTGGCTGGCCTGTGCCGTCTGCGCTTCAGTGTGGACGAGTTGTCCTATCTGCGTGGCTGGCGCTTCATCAAGAGCGATTTCGTCGATTTCCTGGGTTTGTTCCAGCTCAACGAGAAATATGTCGAGATCACGCCCGCGACCAGCGGCAATGGCGAGATCGAGATCTGCATTCGTGGGCCCTGGCTGCATACGATCCTGTTCGAGGTGCCGCTGCTGGCGATCGTCAACGAGGTGTATTTCCGGCATGTCGGCGCCGGGCTGGACATGGCCGAAGGTCGGCGGCGATTGCGGCAGAAGATCGCCCTGCTGCGCGACACGCCGGACTACGCCGGTTGCCGGATCGCCGATTACGGCACCCGCCGGCGCTATTCGCGGGTTTGGCAGGAAGAGGTGGTGACGACGCTACGCGATGGCCTGGGTGCGCAGCTGGCCGGCACCAGCAATGTGTGGCTGGCGCGCAAGCTCGACCTGACGCCGCTGGGGACGCTGGCGCACGAATACCTGCAGGCCCATCAGGCGCTGGGTCCGCGGTTGCGCGACTCGCAGGTGGCGGCGCTGGAGGCGTGGGCCAGGGAATACCGCGGCGATCTGGGTATCGCGCTGTCCGACGTCTACGGCCTCGACGCCTTCCTGCGCGATTTCGACATGTATTTCTGCAAGCTGTTCGATGGCACCCGGCACGATTCGGGCGATCCGTTCGAATGGGGCGAGAAGGTGCTGGCGCATTACTGCTCGAACCGGGTCGACCCGCGCAACAAGGTGCTGGTGTTCAGTGACGGCCTGGACATCCCCAGGGTGATGCAGCTGTATGCGCACTTCCGCGGCCGCTGCCAGCTGGCGTTCGGCGTGGGCACCAACCTCACCAACGATGTCGGCCCGGAGCCGCTCAACATCGTGATCAAGATGATCCGCTGCAACGGCCAGCCGGTGGCCAAGCTCAGCGATTCGCCCGGCAAGAACATGTGCGACGACAAGGCCTATGTGACGTACCTGCGCCAGGTGTTCGAGATTCCGCCGGAGCAGGGTTGATCGGCGGGTCGCCCGGCATGGGCGATGGTCGATCAGGCCTCGCCGTCGCTGCCGGGAGCGTCGTGACCGGCCTCGCGTTTTTCGGTCGATGGCGCCACGGGGTTCTCCCCGGACTCCGGGCAGCGGCTGAACATGCCGGCCAGAAGCAGCAGCGACAGGGTGGCGGCGATCACATGCAGCACGGTGTGGTCCGGAAAGGAGGTTCGGGTCATGGACAATAGCCGTCCAGACGTCCGTAGTGAACGTCGATGTGGGCATATGGTTATGCCGCTTAGAGGCGATAACGGGCAAAGCTGCGGCGGATGGCGTAGTCTGGCCGATTGGAACCTTCTTTCGGAGCAAGCGCATGGCCAGTGTCTACGATTTCACCGTCAACGATATCGACGGCAAGCCGCGCTCGCTGGCCGAGTGGCGTGGCAAGACACTGTTGATCGTCAACGTGGCATCCAAGTGCGGTTTCACGCCGCAATACCGCGGACTGGAGACGCTGTGGCAGGACCAGCGCGACAAGGGACTGGTGGTGCTGGGATTCCCCTGCGACCAGTTCGGTCATCAGGAGCCGGGTGACGAGGCTGAAATCAGGGCTTTCTGCAGTACCCAGTACGACGTGACCTTTCCAATGTTCGCCAAGGTCGAGGTCAACGGCAGTCATGCCGATCCGCTTTACCAGTGGCTCAAGAGCGAGGGCAAGGGCATCCTCGGCAGCGAGTCGATCAAGTGGAATTTCACCAAGTTTCTGGTGGATGACGAAGGTCAGGTGGTCAAGCGTTATGCCTCCACCGACACACCAGAGAAGATCGGGAAGGACACGCTCGCCCGATTGGGTGGCTGAAGTCCCCGGGCGGGTGGCTCATTTTTCGCCGCGATAGTTCGCCAGCAGGATGGCGATCGCATCCACGTCGCGGCTGGCACGCGGCGCACCCGCAGCCGCTTCGTAGTTGTTGAGCATGATCGCGAACGCCAGTCTCTCGCCGCCGGCGCTGGTGACGTAGCCCGCCAGGCAATGCACATAAGTCATGCTGCCGGTCTTGGCCTGCAGGTTGCCGGCCGCCGCGGTATTGCGCATGCGATGCACCAGGGTGCCGTCGACGCCGGCCAGCGGCAACGCCGCACGCAGTTGCGCGGCATAGGGCTGGCCGTCCAGATAGCCGAGCAGGTGCACGATGGCATCGGGCGTGACCAGGTCGCGACGCGACAGGCCGGTACCTTCGGCGATCCAGCTTGCATCCGGCGCAATGCCTAGCTGTGTCAGCAGTCGACGCAGCGCATGTATGGCATGGCTTTCGGTGTCGCTGAAGCCGCTGTCCCGGGTCGCCTCGGTGGCCTGTTCATGCGCTCCCGCATTCAGCAGCAGGTTCTGCAGGTACAGGTTCTGTGAGCGCTTCAGACCACGCTGCAACACCTCCAGCAAGGGTGGTGAACGCACCTCGGCCAGAATATCGGCATGGGCCAGCAAGGCGCCGTCGTCCTGCGGCCAGTGCAGCACGCGAACGGTGCCGGTCAGCCGGATGCCGATGTTGAGCAGCGCCTGCCGAAGTTGACGTCCGGCCTGCATGGCCGGATCGGTCATGGCCAGCCGGAAGCGGGCCTCGTGCGAGTTCGCCGGAACACTGCCGAACGCATACAAGGTGTCGCTGCCCGGTGCCCGATACAGGTTGATGTCGCCGGGTGCGCGCGGCAGGGTGGTGTCTATCCGGCCGAGCAGGGTCGAGACGCCGTCGACCGGTGCGAGCGTGATGCTGGCTGCCATGCCGGCCGAGGCACCGGGTTTCACCGTGACGTTGACGATGTTCTCGTCCACGCTGAGCGCCGAGGACGGTACGGCAAACCAGCTTTGCAGATCGCCCGCTTCCCAGCCGGTGCCGAACGTGGGGCCGGTGAAATAGCTGTCATCGGCGATCAGGTCGCCATGGATATGCTTGATTCCGCGCGCGGCCAGTTGTGAGGCGAGTCGGGTCGCCCAGTCGGCATTGCCGGCGGTACCCAGGGTCGGGTCACCGGTGCCGTAGAGCACAAGCGGGCCGTCCAGACGGCCATTGCGGATCTTGCCCGGCGACAGCAGGCGGGTCGTCATGTGGTAATCCGGGCCAAGCTCGGCAAGGCTCAGCGCGGCAGTGAACAACTTGGCGGTCGAGGCCGGCTGCAGCAACTTGTCGGCGCGATGCGCGTAGAGCATGCGGCCACTGTCCAGCGAGGCCACGGCAATACCCCAGCTGGCGGTGGCGAATCGGGGTTGCCTGATCAGCGCGTCGATCTGCGCGCCCAGCCCGGCACGAGCACTGGCGGCGGGTGGCGTGACGCTGGCGGCGCTCGCCGGCATCATGCCCAGCAGCAGGCCGGCGACGATCAGGAATCTCTGCGCGAGGTGGCGGCATGGCGGTGGGGTCATGCGCACAGTATCGCCAATCGCGAGCCTTTCTGCGGGGTGTCCGCAGCGGTTCTGCTAGACTCCGGCCTTCGTGCCGGCCTCTTGTCGGCGGATTCAAACCTATTCGCGAGACACTTGCATGCAGATTGCCCGGAACTCCGTTGCTGCCTTTCACTACACGCTGACCGACGACCAGAACGAGGTCATCGACAGCTCCAATGGTCGCGATCCGCTGACCTACCTGCACGGTGGCGGCCAGATCGTGCCGGGCCTGGAGAAGCAGATGGAGGGGCGCTCGGTAGGCGACAAGTTCAATGCCGAAGTGGCGCCCGAGGAAGGCTACGGCGTGCACCATGCCGAGCTGATGCAGGAAGTGCCACGCGAGGCATTCCAGGGCGTCGAGGACATCCAGCCCGGCATGCAGTTCCAGGGTCGCGGTCCGCAAGGCGAGATCAACGTCACCGTGACCAGGGTCGAGAACGACAAGGTATTCATCGACGGCAATCACCCGCTTGCCGGCAAGACCCTGCACTTCGCGATCGAAGTGACTGACGTGCGTGATGCCACCGCCGAGGAGCTGGAGCATGGCCATGTGCACGGCGCCGGTGGCCATCACCACTAAGCCCCTCGCGCCAGGCCGGTAACGGCGACTCCGGTCGTTGTCGGCGAGCTCCATCCTGCGTGCAGGGCGTTATCGGGAGAAGTTCACGCGTGCAGGGTGATTTGCGCATTGCGATCGTGGGATATGGCGCCGCCGGCCAGGCCGCGGCGCTTTTTCTTTGCGCCCAGGGTCATCAGCTCAGCGTGTATGAGCAGGCACCGCGGCCAGGGCCGGTCGGCGCCGGCTTCCTGTTGCAGCCCACCGGGCTGGCGGTATTGGCGCGGCTCGGCCTGGCCGGGCAGGCGCTTGGCTGGGGACAGCGGATCGATCGCCTGTACGGCTGCAACCAGCACGGCCGGCGGGTGATGGAGATGAACTACGCCGAACATGCGCCGGATTGCTTTGGCCTGGGCCTCAGTCGCGGCAGTCTGTTCACCTTGTTGCGTGACGCCTATGCCGACAGCCAGCGAATCCATACCGGCATCCGGATGGTCGGCTTCAACCCGGCCGGCGACAGCCTGATCGACCGTGATGGCGGCGAGCATGGCCCGTTCGACCTGATCATTGCCGCCGATGGCGCGCACTCGGCCCTGCGTCACGCCATCCCCGGAGTTTTGCGGCGTGAACGACATTACCCCTGGGGTGCCATGTGGTGCCTGTTGCCCGCCGCCGGTTGGCCGCATGCGCATGTCCTGCAGCAGCGCTATGCCGGTACCCGCGAAATGATCGGGGTGTTGCCGGTGGGACGATGCGTGGATCGTGACGATCGCTGGCTCACGTTCTACTTCAGCCTGCCGGGCAACGAAGTGGATGCGTTCGATGCACCGGCGCTGGAACGATTGCGCGGGCGGGTTGCCGTCTTGTGGCCCGAGCTGCTGCCACTGCTGGCCGGGATCGAGGCACCCGAACAGATGCAGCGGGCGCGCTACCGCGACGTGATGCTGCGTCAGCCGGCAAACCGTCGCGTGGTGTTTCTCGGCGATGCGGCGCACGCCATGAGCCCGCAATTGGGCCAGGGCGTGAACATGGCGCTGCTCGATGCCGAGGCGCTGGCGGATGCGCTGGCGGCAGCGTCCACCGTTTCATCCGCATTGGGCGATTACCCCCGACGTCGTCAGGCCCATCTGAAGGTGTATCAGGCGCTCAGTCGCTGGCTGACGCCCTTGTTCCAGTCTGAGCGGCGCGGGTTGGCTGGCTTGCGTGACACGGCGTTCGGGCCGCTCGGCCGCATGCCGCTGGTACGTGGCCAGATGCTGAAAATCCTCACCGGCACCAAGGCGGCCTGGTGGTGTTGACGCCGCTGCAGCGTCAGCCGCTCAGTACCAGTCCAGCAGCGAGATGCCCAGGCCCAGGTAGGTGGCGTTGTGGTTGTAGTCGATCAGGCTTTCGCCGTAGCCCTTGAACAATTCGGCGTAGCCGCGGACGTTGCCGAACATCGGGAAGCTCCAGGTGAACTGGGCGGCGCCGTGACTGCGACTGCCACCACGCAGGGAGTGGCGCAGCAGCAGCCCGAATTCCTGGCCGTGCCATTCATGCACGATCTGCATGTCGGCACGCCCGACATAGTCGCTGATGTCGGGGTTGTTGTCGTCGATGCGCGACTCGGGAATACGCCACCAGGGACGCAGCATCACGCTCCACCCATCGCGCTCGAAGCCGAAGTCGGCGATCACCCGGTTCCAGCTGCGCGAGAGTGGATCGGAGCGGCCGTTGGACTGGTGGTTCAGGCCGATGCCGAGCAGGCGGCCGTCCCAGCCGAGCACGTGATAATGCGTGTCGAACACCAGCATCGCTTCGGGCTGGTAGTCGGTTTCGCGGAACGGTCGCGACACGCCGCTGTTGTAGACCTGCCAGTGCGAGGACTGCGTATAACCCACCCACAGATCGCCCGTGTCACCGAACACGCCTTGCCAGACCTTGGTTTTCAGGCTCAGCTGGAACTTGGCCTCGATGTTGTCCAGCTTTTGCGGCGTGGTCACCGTGTTGCTCGGGTTGGGGCTGCTGGGCAGGTTGTTCTGATGGCTGGTGGCGAACACCGGCATCAGGTAGACCGGTCGATAGCCGCGCACGTTGAAGGTGCCCAGCTTGCTCTCCGGAGACAGCTCCCAGCGGCTGTCGAGCAGCGACAGCGGCGGTGCCACCGTGTTCTGCGATGCCACCGCCGCCACGGTGGGTATCGGCTTGCCCTCGCTGTCATGGGCGAACATGTTGTCCGTCGGCGATCTGGCGGCGGACGGTTTGTCGGCGTCACGTTTTTGCGCCACCGGGAGATTTTCGCGGCCGGTGGCATGGTCGTAACAGGCGAGTCGCTGCGAATCGGTCTCGATTGCCGTGCAGGCGCGGATGTCGAGCGGATCGGGGTTCTGTGCGCGGGCGGCGATGCCTGGCGTGAGCCACGCCAGGGCAGTGATCAGGGCGGCCAGATATGGCTTCATGCGGGCATCCGGGACGGGCTGAATCGACGTTGTTCGCGTTGCAGTCTATCCGATGCCTGCAACGCGCTGTTCCTGCCAAGCTCGTCCGGCAGTTGCACGGCATGACCGTGGCAACCGTGGCGCGTGCCATGCTTGCCGGGTCTTACAGCTGTTTCGTCCAGTGCATGTACTCGGACTGGCTGATCTTGCCGTCCTTGTTGCTGTCCGCATGAATGAAGTCGTTGGCCAGCGGTGGGTAGGTGGTCGCTTGTTCCTCGGTGATCCACTTCTTGCCGCCGGACAGCGTCTTGAAATCCGGTGCCGGGGCAATCGTCGGTGCGGCAGCGGATACGCTGTTCATCACCACGGTACCCTGTGGCGTCTGATAGGTGGCCGACGCAGTGGTAGGTGCGGAAGCACTGCTGGCCGGCGGCGTGGCCTGTGCTGCGGCGGCGCCGGTGAACAGCACGCCGGCCATGGCAAGAGACATCAGGGGCAGATTGCGGAATGTCATGTGGAATACTCCAGAGATGGATGGATTCACGGGCTTGCGTGCTGACCGTGCACGCATGCCCGTACGGTTGTTCAGCGTAGCGAGGTAAATGTTCATGAGAGCTCATGCGTGGAGTCACGGGTGCGTGAAGAGGCGGCTCCGTTGAGCAGGGCTTCAGCTGGTGGCTTGCA
Source organism: Rhodanobacter sp. (assembly GCA_035564915.1). Lineage (GTDB taxonomy): Bacteria > Pseudomonadota > Gammaproteobacteria > Xanthomonadales > Rhodanobacteraceae > Rhodanobacter. Next base: position 5,746 of record DATMTH010000083.1, on the reverse strand, counting down.
CCCATTGAATCCGGCGCAGGCACGCCTGCTGCAACTGGCCGCTCAGGGTCTGTTGCAGCCAATGCGCCGGCGGCCACGACGCAGCGACCTCGTGGCTGCCATCAAGCGCATGTGCCTGCTGCAGATCGACACCATCCACGTGTTGGCGCGCAGTCCTTACCTGGTATTGCACGCGCGTCTCGGCAACTATCCGATGGTCTGGCTGGAGGAGGCCCTGGCGGATGGCCGGCTGGCCGAATGCTGGGCGCACGAGGCATGCTTCGTGGCCGCTGCGGATTTCGCCTGGCACCGCGCCATGCGGGGACAGCGCCCGCAACACTGGGCGCATCGTCATGCGGCGCGCCTGCACCACGAGCAGCGTGCCGAACTGGACGCGCTGCTCGCTGGCATCCATGCATCCGGCCCGGTGCGTTCGGCGGACTATGCGCGTGGCGCGGGCGCGGGCAAACCCGGCTGGTGGGCGTGGAAGCCGGAGAAGCGCTGGCTGGAAGCCTGCTTTGCACTGGGCGAGCTGATGGTGGCCCGGCGCGACAATTTCCAGCGCGTCTACGACCTGAGCGAGCGCGTGATCGAGTCGCTGGATCCGCCGCTGGATCCGGCCGTCGCCGGCAGCTCGATGGATCAGGTTCGACGGCATTTCATTCTCGACAGTGTGCGGGCGCTGGGCATTGCACCGGCGGACTGGATCGCCGACTACTTTCGGCTCAAGCCGAAAGTGGGGGCGCGCGAACTCGCACCCCTGCTGGACAGCGGCGAGTTGCAGGCCGTGCCGGTGCAGGGCTGGGCGCAGCCGGGTTACGTGCATCGCGATCACGCAGAATTGCTGGAGAAGGCACGAGGTGGACATCTGCGTGCCACCCACACCGCGCTGCTGTCGCCGTTCGACCCGCTGGTATGGGATCGTGCCCGGTTGCTGAAGATGTTCGATTTCGAATACAGCCTGGAGTGCTATACGCCAGCTGCCCGCCGGCGTTACGGCTATTTCGTGTTGCCGATCCTGCACCGCGGCCAATTGGTCGGCCGACTGGATGCCAAGGCGCATCGCGCTGAGGGCGTGTTCGAGGTCAAGGCGTTGTATCTGGAAGACGGCGTGGAAGCCGGCCCGCGGCTGCTGCACGAGCTGGCCGGCACGATCACGGCGACTGCCTGCTGGCACGGTACGCCGGAGGTCCGTCTGGGGCGTACCCGGCCAGTGGCCCTGGCCAAGGCCTTGCGGGCGGAACTGAGGTCATGCGGGTGAAACGTTGCGGGCTGGCTGATCACGGACTGCTGGCGGGCGCCGGGTTGGTCTCGCACGATTTGCCATGCAGCGCCTCACGCAGGGTTCGGGCGAGCGAGTTGCAACGGTCTGCCAGGTGCGGGCGGATTTTCGGATTTTTCGAATCACGCAGCAGACTGGTGCGGATGGCCTGATAGCGCAGGGGCAACTGTTCGGGGGTATAGATCGCCGCCGCCCGGTGGCAGGCCATGTAGCTGGTGAGGTAATCGTCGCAGGCGGGGATGCCGGTGCGCTCGGACGCGGTGTCGTCTGCCTGTTCGGCGGCACGGGTGGGTGCGTTGTGTCGATGCGTTTCGCTGTGCCGGCTGGTGCTGCCGGTGGCGGAGTTCGACGCAGAAGCCGTGCTTGCATGCGGGCGGGTTGCCGGATGGTTGGCGCAGGCCGCCAGCAGCAGGCTGGTGACGACGGCGGCCAGCACAAGACGGGGCAGGGTGGACATGTGCGGCTCTCCTCGGCGTGGCGATCCGGGCAGCCTGCACAGGCAGGTTTCCGGGGCGGGCTGGTTGTGGCTTGCTGCCAGCAACTGGCTGAGCCACGGTCTACTAAACCGCGATCGAAGTAAAGGAAACCTGAAATCCGCGATTTGCCGGCTTGTTGCGGCAGCTCGAATCCGCTGAAGGTGAGCGTTTCCGGGTGGCCTTGCACCCCCCTCCGAAGCCGGTCGGCCGGATAGCGATGGCGGCTTTCACCCTGCCTGCCATTGCAGGTGAAACCGTTCGGGAAAGGGCGGATTTCCCCTTCAGGGATAACGGTCGGGTCGCCGTGCTTGACAAATCACTTTCAATCAAAAATCCGTTATGCTTCAGTCACTGCGTCTGCTGGGACATATGCGTGCACGGTGGCTGTTTCATCCAGGCCTGCCGTTGTGCCCGACCGTGGCATGCTCAGTAAACCGTCGGCCCGTTGGGGCCGGTTTGTCTAAAGAGTCTGGATAGGATCGGAGTGAGTCATGGCGGATCGTGAAGTTGGTACAGTCAAGTGGTTCAATGATGCGAAGGGGTTCGGTTTCATCAGTCGCGAAAGTGGCCCGGATGTGTTCGTGCATTTCCGTGCCATCACCGGCTCGGGTTTCAAGAGCCTGCAGGAAGGCCAGAAAGTGAGCTTCAATGTCGTTGATGGGCAGAAGGGCTTGCAGGCCGAAGACGTTACCCCCGTTTGATCGCGGTAACGCAATCTGCTTTGAAAGGCCGGCGCAAGCCGGCCTTTTTTTGTGCTCGGTCCGGTGATTGGTTAGCCTGTGGGGATGTCCGAACTTTCTGTTGATGCGAACGCCACGATCGAACCGCAGGTCATTCCGGTAGTCACGGCCGAAGGTGCCCGCTTCGAGTTGCTGGCGCTCTTGCCGCACGGCCACTGCCATCAGCTGCTGTACTGGCTGCCAGCGATGGGCATGCCGGCCCGCCACTATTTGCCGCTGGCCCGATCACTGGCCGAACGCGGCGTGGCCGTGGTGCTGCACGAATGGCGCGGCATCGGTTCCAGTGACCGTCGTGCCAGTCGTCAATGCGACTGGGGCTATCGTCAGTTGCTGCTGGATGATCTGCCTGCCGGCATGGCTGCCATCCATGAGCGCTGGCCGCAGTCGCGGTGGTGGCTTGGCGGGCACAGCCTTGGCGGCCAGCTCGCGATGCTGTACGCGAGCCTGCATCCGTCGACCTTTGCCGGCCTGTTGCTGGTGGCCAGCGGCTCGCCGTACTGGCGCCGCTTCAGACATGGCTGGCTGATTGGCCTGGCCTACGCACTGGCCCCGCTGGTGGCGAACCTGGTGGGTCATCTGCCGGGTCGGCGGATCGGGTTTGGCGGCAACGAGGCGCGTGGCGTCATCGACGACTGGGCCCGCAGCGGTCGCCGTGGATGCTATGCCGCCACCGGCATGACGCAGGATTTCGAGGCCCGCCTCGCCACCGTGTCATTGCCGGTACTGGCGTTGCGCCTGAAGGAGGACTGGCTCGGTCCGCCGGCGTCGCTGGAGTGGCTGCTGGGCAAGCTGGGCGCGGGCATTCGTCAGGTCGAGGTGATCAGCCGCGAAGACCTGGCCGGCAAGCGGGCGGATCATTTCGGCTGGATGAAGACGCCGGCGCCAATCGGCGCACGTGTGGCCGAATGGTTGGCGGCAGCGGACACGTCGTTCACCGGGCACGCCCAGTCGACGGGTTGATTCCTCGCTCTGCCGCCCGAATCTCACGGGTTTCCCGTCCATGGATGTGCCGATGAATCTGTTCGATCCGTTCCAGCAGCGCAGCCTGAGCTTGCGCAACCGGTTGGTGGTTTCGCCGATGTGCGAATACTCGGCGACCGATGGCGTTCCCGATGACTGGCACCTGGTGCATCTGGGCAGTCGTGCCGTCGGCGGGGCCGGCGCGGTGATCGCCGAGGCCACGGCGGTGTCGGCCGAGGGGCGCATCTCGCCGCAGGATACCGGGCTGTGGAATCAGGCCCAGCTTGCGGCATGGCAGCCGATCACCCGTTTCATCAAGGCGCACGGCGCCGTCGCCGGCGTGCAGCTGGCACATGCCGGGCGCAAGGCGAGCACGTTGCGGCCGTGGGACGGGCACGGACCGGTGCCGGCCGGACAGGGCGACTGGCAACCCGTGGCGCCGTCGGCACTGCCTTTCGACCAGGGCTGGAATATGCCGCACGCGCTGGACGACGCCGGCATCAAGGCCGTGGTCGCCGATTTCCGGGCGGCGGCGCAGCGTTCGCTGGACGCGGGTTTCAACCTGATCGAACTGCATGCCGCGCACGGCTATCTGCTGCACCAGTTCCTGTCGCCGCTGAGCAACCAGCGCACCGACGCTTACGGCGGCAGCTTTGACAACCGCACCCGGCTCACCCGTGAGGTGATTGCCGCGGTGCGCGAGGCATGGCCGGAGAGGTTGCCGCTGTGGCTGCGCATTTCGGCCACCGACTGGGCGCCGGAGGATGGTCCCCGTGGCTGGGATATTGATCAGAGCGTGCAACTGGCGCAGCAGGTCAAGCCGCTCGGTGTGGATTTGATCGACGTATCCAGTGGCGGCTTGTTGCCGCATGTGACGATTCCGCTCGGGCCGGGTTACCAGGTGCCGTTCGCCGCGCGGATCCGGCGCGAGGCGGGCATCGCCACCGGTGCGGTGGGCTTGATCACGGAACCCGAACAGGCGGCGGCCATCGTCGCCAGCGACGAGGCCGACGTGGTGCTGATGGCACGTGAAAGCCTGCGCGACCCGTATTTTCCGCGTCGCGCGGCGGCCAAGCTGGGTGTCAGGATTGATGCGCCGGCACAATATCAACGGGCATGGTGAACATGGCCGCCACGCAACGGAGAACATGATGGAAGCGCACCCCACCCTGATCGAAGGCAAGCTGCATGACCTCGGCGACGGCTTCACCGTGCGTCGCCTGTTGCCGGTGCTGCAGGCGCGACATGTCGGCCCGCTGGTGTTTTTCGATCACATGGGTCCGGCCACGTTTGCCGCCGGTGCCGGCATGGACGTTCGGCCGCATCCGCATATCGGACTGGCGACGGTGACGTGGCTGTTCGATGGTGCGATCCGTCATCGCGACAGCCTGGGCAGCCAGGCCGATATCCGCCCGGGCGAGGTGAACTGGATGACCGCCGGGCGTGGCATCACACACTCCGAGCGCACCCCGCCGGACGAGCGTCGCGACGGTCAGGTTCTGCACGGTGTGCAGATCTGGGTGGCATTGCCGCAGGCCGATGCCGAGGTGGCGCCCGAGTTTCATCATCATGAGCGCGATGCGCTGCCGCAGTTGCGCTGGCCCGGGGTCGAAGCGGTGCTGATCGCGGGCAACGCCTATGGCGAACAGTCGCCGGTGAAGGTGTTCGGGCCGATGTTCCTGCTCGAGGTGAAGCTGGCCGCCGGTGCCGAACTGGCGTGGCCGGCGGAACATGCCGAGCGCGGCGTGCTCGTCGTCGACGGGGCGGTCGATTGGGACGATCTCTCGATCGGCCCGGCGCAGATGGCGGTGCAGTCGGGCAGCTCGGCGCCGTCGCTCAAGGCGGCGCAGGCGAGTCGGGTCATCCTGTTCGGCGGCGCCCCGCTGGATGGTGAACGCCATCTCTGGTGGAACTTCGTTGCCAGCTCGACCGAGCGCATCGAGCAAGCCAAGCTGGACTGGAAGGAAGGGCGCTTTGCCACCGTGCCGGGCGATGACAAGGAGTTCATTCCGCTACCGGAGTGAGCGCGCACCGAATCTTGTCGGAGCAGCTTCAGCCGCGATGCTTTCGGGTGGGCTTGCTGGAGGGCGTTCGCGACTGAAGTCGCTCCAACAGGGCGCGGAATCTTGTTGGAGCGGCTTCAGCCGCGATGCCTTTGGGTGGGCTTGCCGGAGGACGTTCGCGACTGAAGTCGCTCCAACAGGGCGCGGAATCTTGTCGGAGCGTCTTCAGCCGCGATGCCTTTGGGTGGGCTTGCTGAAGAGCGTTCGCGACTGAAGTCGCTCCAACAGGGCGCGGAATCTTGTTGG
>DATMTH010000082.1:0-7342 GCA_035564915.1 Rhodanobacter sp. | reverse complement strand
GACCAGCGGCTGACGGCGCCACGAAGGTCGGGCGCGCCGTCGCGCCGTTGCGCCTGGCCCGACCACAAGGTATTCCATGAATCCCGTTTCCATCCTGCTGCTCGGCTTCGCCATGTCCACCGACGCGTTCGCCGCGGCGATTGGCAAGGGCGCGGCCATGACCCGGCCGCGACTGAGCCAGGCCCTGCGTGCCGGCCTGATCTTCGGCTCCATCGAGGCGATCACGCCGGTCATCGGCTGGCTGCTCGGCAAGGGTGCGTCGGGCTATGTCCAGGCGTGGGGCCATTGGATCGCGTTCGGTCTGTTGCTGATACTCGGCTTGCACATGATCTGGAACGGGCTCAAGCCCGAATCGGACGAGCCCGTCGACGAAACAAAAAAGCATGGCTTCGTCGGCCTTGCGCTCACCGGTTTGTCGACCAGCATCGACGCGCTGGCAGTAGGGGCCGGTCTGGCCTTCGTCGACACGCCGATCGCGGTGGTCGCTGTCGTGATCGGCTTGTGCACGTTCAGCATGGTCACGCTGGGCGTGATGCTGGGGCGGGTGCTGGGCGACATGGTCGGCAAGCGCGCCGAGATGATCGGCGGCGTGATCCTGATCGGCGTGGGCGCGGCGATCGTGTACGAGCATTTGTCGGCGTAAGCTCGCCGGCCTTGCGGGAAGCTCAATGGGGCGCGGATTGTCGCAATGCCTGAAAGAGTTCAGTCGGAGGCGTTCTCGCTGCCGCTGCCTTCCAGGAAGCGGTAGCCGACGCCCGGCTCGGTCTTCAACCAGCGCGGCGCGCCCGGATCGTCGCCCAGCTTCTGGCGCAGGCGGCCCAGCACGATGCGCAGGTAGTGCGTGTCCTGCACATGTGAGGCGCCCCACACCTCGCGCAGCAGTTGCTGCTGACTGACCACGCGGCCGGCATGGCGCAGCAGCAGGGCGAGTACGGCGTATTCCTTGCGCGTCAACGCAACCTCGCGGCCGTCGCGGCTGACTTCGCGGCGTACCAGATCGATCAGCAGGTGGCCGTCGTCGTACAGCGGCGGCCCGCCGGCCGGGCCGGCCGACGGATGCCGACGCAGCAGGGCGCGCAATCGCGCCATCAGCTCCTGCATGCCGAACGGCTTGGTCACGTAGTCGTTGGCACCGTTGTCGAGTGCGCGTACCTTTTCGCTTTCGGCGCTGCGCACCGACAGCATCAGCACCGGTACCGCACTCCACTGGCGCAGCTCGGCCAGTACCTCATGGCCCTCGCGGTCGGGCAGGCCGAGATCGAGAATGACCAGGTCGGGCGATTGGGTGGCGGCGATGGCCAGGCCCTCGGCGGCGTTGGCCGCCTGCAGCACCTGGTAGCCCTCGGCGCGCAGGCCGATGTCGAGGAAACGACGGATCTGCCTCTCGTCGTCGATCACCAGCACGCGCGGTGCGGAAGTGTTCAAGCGTTCGTCTCCGGTGGCGATGGCAGCGGCAGGGTGATGCGGATGGTGGTGCCGCCGCCATCGGTGGACAATGCCTCCACGCTGCCGCCGTGTGCGCCGATCATGCCGCGGCAGATCGACAGGCCCAGGCCGGTGCCCTTGCTGCCGCGGTCGCCGCGGGCGACCGAATAGAACAGGTCGAAGATGCGCGCGCGTTCTTCGGGCGGAATGCCGGGGCCGCGATCGATCACGTCGATCTGCAATTGTTCGCCGGTCACGCCGGCTTCGACACGCACAGCCTCGCCGGCCGGCGAGAAGTGGGCGGCGTTTTCCAGCACGTTGAACAGCGCCTGCTCGATCAGCGCCGGATGCACGTAGAGCAGCACCGTGTCGCGCGGCAGCACGGTCTGCACGACCAGGTCGGGGAAGCACCGGCGCAGCCGGTCGGTGGCGGCGATCACCACTTCAGTCGCGTCGACCCAGTCGCGATGCAGCTTGAGCGTGCCGTGGCCGAGCCGGGTCATGTCCAGCAGGTTCTGGATATAGCGGTCCAGGCGCTGGCCTTCGTGCAGGATCGCCTGCAGCAGTTCCCGCCGTTCGCCCTGCGGCAGTTGCGTCTCGTACATGGCGAGGGTGTCGGCGGCGCCGATCATCGAGGCCAGCGGCGAGCGCAGGTCGTGTGAGACGGAGGAAAGCAATGCGTTGCGCAGGCGCTCGGTTTCGCCTTGCACGCGAGACTGCTCCAGTTCCTCGGCGAGCCGGGCACGATCCAGCGCGAGCGCAATGTCCTGCGCCATGGCGCGGGTGAGGTCGCGCTGGTCATGCCCGAAGCTGGATGCCGCGAACGGGAACACGACCATGCCGTGCTGCCGGGTGCCGACAACCAGCGGAATGGCCCATGCTTCGGGTTCGTTCGCGCCGCCGCCGGCCTGCGTGGCGGTTGCGGTTGCGTTCGGCGCGTCGGCTCGAATTTCCACCGGCGCCTCGATGGCTTGTTGCAGCGCCAGCGTGGCGGCTTCGCGAATGCTTGTCGCGTCGGTGCCGGCGGCGAGTTGCTGACCCAGCTGCCGCAGGGTACGCGCCCGCACTTGCGCCACCCGCAGTGAGGTCACCTGGCTGGACAGCCGCGTAGCCATGCGGCTGCAGACCAGGGCGACGATCAGGAACAGTGCGATTGCCAGCACGTCGTCGGCGCTGTCGATCGCCAAGGTGTGCCGTGGCCGGGTGAAGAAAAAATTGTCGCCGAGAAAGCACAGTATGGCCGTATAGACGGCTACCGACATGCGTTTGCGCACGGCAACGGCGAGCACGGCGGTCAACAGGATCAGCGACAGGTTGGCGACCGCCAGATAACGGTCGGCGGCAAAGGCGATCGCGAAAGCCGCCAGGGTCACCGCCGTGGCGAACAGATAATCGGCCGCGCGCGCGCGTATGACTCGCGACAAAGCGGACAGCGGATCATGCATGCAGGGGAACTCCCGGCGGAACGATGCCTTTGCTGCGAACGAACCGTCGTCCGCGGCTGCTTCGCGCGAGCCTGTTCAGCGGATGTGCGGCATGCGGCATGGCCGGCCTCGTTTCATATCTCTACCTCCGATCCGAGTTCGATGCGCCGGTTGCCGGGGATCTGGAAGAAGGCGGTCGCGGACAGCGCATTGTGCGCCATGAAAGCGAACAGGCGGTCACGCCACGGCGCCATGCCGTGTCGCTGTTTGCCGGCCACCACGGTCTCGCGCGAAAGGAAGAACGTGGTATCCATCATGTCGAACGGCAGGCCGTCCAGGCCGCATTGCGCCAGTCGCGACGGCACGTCGGGGTCTTCGCCGAAGCCGAAGCGCAGCCGCAGCCGGACGAAGCCCTCGCCCAGCATCGTCCATTCGCACTGCTCGGCCGGCTCGGCCAGCGGGGTGTCCAGCGTTTCCACCGTCAGCAGCACATTGCGCTGGTGCAGCACCTTGTTGTGCTTGAGGTTGTGCAGCAGCGAACTCGGGATCGCCTCGGCATTGGCGGTGAGGAAGACGGCGGTGCCGGGCACCCGCATCAGCGGATGCTCGGCCAGGTTCAGGATGAACGGCGCCAGCGCCAGGCCGCTTTGCTGGATCTCGCGCACGACCAGTTCGCGGCCGCGCCGCCAGGTGGTCATCGCCACGAATACGCACAGGCCCAGCGCCAGCGGAAACCAGCCGCCGTGCGCCACCTTGACCAGGTTGGCGCTGAAGAATCCGAGGTCCACGCTGAGCAGGCAGACGCCGGTGGCCAGCACGGCCGGCAGGCGCCAGCGCCACCGTTGGCGTGCCACCACCAGCGCGAGCAGGGTGGTGGTGACCATCGTGCCGGTGACGGCTATGCCGTAGGCGGCGCCCAGGTTGTCCGACGAACGGAAGCCGAGCACCGCGGCCACGATGAGGATCATGAGAATCCGGTTGATCCATGGCACGAAGATCTGCCCGGCCATCTCGTGCGAGGTGTGCATGACGCGCATGCGCGGCATGTAGCCCAGCTGCATCGCTTCGCGGGTCATCGAAAACGCGCCGGAAATCACCGCCTGCGAGGCGATCACCGTCGCCGCGGTGGCCAGGGCGATCATCGGGTACAGCAGGAAACGCGGCACCAGATGATAGAACGGGTTGGCCGCCGCGGCGGGATCCTGCAGGATCTGCGCGCCCTGGCCGAAGTAGTTCAGGACCAGCGCCGGCAACACGAAATTGAACCAGGCCAGCTGGATCGGCCGCCTGCCGAAGTGGCCCATGTCCGCATACAGCGCCTCGGTGCCGGTGACCGCCAGTACCACCGCGCCCAGCGCGAAGAATGCCTCGGCGTGGTTGTGCAGGAAGAAAGCCACGCCATAAGCCGGGCTGATCGCCAGCAACACCGCCGGGTGTCTTGCGATGCCAAGCACGCCAAGCCCGGCGATGGCGATGAACCACACTGCACAGACCGGGCCGAACACCGCACCGATCTGCCCGGTGCCGCGCTTCTGCAGCCAGCACAGTGCGATGATCACGCCAATCGTGATGGGCACGACCCAGCGCTGCAGGTCCGGTGTCGCCACTTCCAACCCTTCGACCGCCGACAGCACCGATATCGCCGGCGTGATCACCCCGTCGCCGTAGAACAGCGCCGCGCCGAACAGGCCGAGCACGATGATGGTCAGCCGCAGCCGGGGTATGTTGCGGGCGCTGCGTTGGGCCAGCGCCAGCAGCGCCATGATGCCGCCTTCGCCCTTGTTGTCGGCGCGCATGATGAACAGCAGGTACTTGATCGACACCACGATGATCAGAGACCAGAAGATCAGGCTGAGCGCACCGAGCACATTCGCCGGCGTCGCCGCGATGCCGTGTTCGCCGAACACCTCCTTCAGCGTATACAGCGGGCTGGTGCCGATGTCGCCGTAGACCACGCCCACGGCGCCCAGGGCCAGCGCGGCCAGTCGCCGTTTTTGCATGTCGCCGTTCATCGCGACTGGCCTGGAACAGCAGGTGGCGTCAACGGTGCGAAGACTGGCGAATGAAGCATGATGAAAAGCATGACCAATACCTGGAATGAATCAGCTGCGCATTCTGCTTATCAAGCCGTAACAGCGGCATAGCGGCATCGGAGCGCGGTATAAAATTGTCGTAAAAAATGGCGCGATACCGGTTTGGAGCGGGGTGCCGCCGTGTCTATCGTCGCTTCGACCAGGCCTTTTGCCAGAAGACTTGGCCAGACTTAGCAGGCGCGGTGATCCGTCGAGTCGACTGATCACTTCGACCAGCGGGGTACCTGCGTGGGCACCTCGAATAACCTCACGACTACGTCATTCCGGCTTGACCAGCCATCCGGCTGTTGAAAAGCGCCTCGCCGGAATGACGTGCAAAAAAAGCGGTTATTCGAGGCTCCCTGCATGCAGAAGCTGGCGACAAGAACCGGAGTCGGGAGACGCTGCGCTGCGGCCCGTCCTTGCGCTTTCTCCGTGCTCCCGCGCACCCGGCATCCGAACCCGTGGCCACCGTGGCCTGATTCGCCCGGCTTTCCGTTCCGGCGTCGCTCTTGAGGGCCCGGCGCCTGGAGCAGCAAACTCCATGCGCCGGGCTTTTTGCTGGACGTGACAACCTTGCCGCTCGATGCGCCGGGTGCATTTCTCGACGCGCCGAGTCGTCTGCTGCATTGCTTCAGTCATTAGCCTGGTCTGCCAGGCAGAAAGCCCGGCAGTTCGAGCAGAAAGCCCGGCAGTTCGAGCAGAAAGCCCGGTGGGTCCAGCGAAAAACCCGGTGGCTCCAGGGTATGGCCCGGCTCGCCGAGTGCGGTGTCGGAATTGTCGGGCGCATTGCTCGGCGGTTGTTGCACCAAGCCTGACGGGTCGTGCGCATGGCCCGGCGCGCCGCGCATCGGGCTGGAACGCGCGCTCGAATGCCGATGCCGATCCTGTCGGCCATGCCACAATGCGATGGATTCCTGTTCTGTCCGAGGGGCGGCAATGCGCGCACGTTCGATGATTTTGTTGTTGAGCCTGATTGCGCCTTTGGCACTGGCCAGGCCACAGCAACAGACGGCCACGCCTGCAGCGCTGCAGGGACTGGATGCCTACGTGCAGCAAGTCATGCACGACTGGCACGTACCCGGCCTCGCGATCGCGGTGGTCAAGGACGGCAAGGTAGTGCTGGTGCGTGGCTATGGCGTGCGCGAACTCGGCAAGCCCGGTGCGGTTGATGCCGATACGCTGTTCGGCATCGCGTCCAACACCAAGGCGTTTACCGTCGCCGCGCTGGGTACGCTGGTCGCGTCTGGCAAGCTGACATGGGACACGCCAGTCGTTGATGCGCTCAAGGATTTCCGGTTGTCCAGCGCCTACGTCACCGAGCACGTCACCCTGCGCGACCTGTTGACGCACCGCACCGGCTACTGCGATCCGTCAATGGAGTCCACCAGTGATCCATCGACCATGCTGCATCGTGTGCGCTATCAAAAGCCCGACTACGGCTTTCGCACCACGTTTTGCTACAACAACCTCCAGTACGACGCGGCCGGTCGCTTCATTCCCGCACTCACCGGTCAGAGCTGGCGCGACTACGTCGCCGCACATCTGTTTCAGCCGCTCGGCATGGATCGCACGGTCACTACCGAAGCTGCAATCGAAAAATCGAGCGATGTAGCCACGCCGCACGGCATGGTCGATGGCAGACTCGCGGCGATCCACCGCGAATGGCCGCACGCAGCTGACGTCCTGCCTGCCGATGGCGCCATCTGGTCCAGCGCCAATGACATGAGCCACTGGCTGCAGATGCTGCTGGCCGACGGCAAGTACGACGGCAAGACGGTGCTTGATCCCAGCGTCGTCCACACGATGGAAACACCGCAGGTGCTCATCCAGCAGGCGCGTGGCCACGGCACCAGCTACTGGATCCGCGTGCAGATGCCCGGAGGATCTTTTCACAGCTACGGCCTTGGATTCTTCATCCAGCACGATGATGGCCGCACGCTGGTCTGGCACCCCGGCGACGTCGACGGCATGGCCTCGGTGCTGGCAATGGTGCCCGACGCGCATCTCGGGGTCATGGTTCTGTCGAACAGTCAGGGCGACGCGCGCTTCGCGATCGTCACGCGGGTATTGCAGGACATGCTCGACCAGCCGCGACACGACATCGAACCCGCGCTGCTGGCGGCCTACAAGAAATATGAAGTCAGGCACGCTGCCTGGGTCAAGGCACTGGCAAACACCCACGTTCCCGGCACCAGGGCGTTATTGCCACTGGCCGATTATGCGGGCACCTATTCGGACAAGCTGGACGGCAAAGCGCGCGTCTTGATCGACCACGGCCATCTCGTGCTGCGCCTTGCCAATCCCGATTACACCGGTGATTTGGAGCCTTGGCACGGCAATACCTTTCGCGTGACATGGCGCTACAAGTTTTACGGCACGGATTACGCCACCTTCGACGTGAATGCACTCGGCAAGCCG